>NZ_JBEYJD010000021.1:0-145661 GCF_040636125.1 Streptomyces sp. NPDC006733
TATAGGCGTGGCGGCGGCACTGAGATTCGGGCGTGCAGTGGGTGGGCCCCTGGGGG
This sequence comes from Streptomyces sp. NPDC006733, assembly GCF_040636125.1. Taxonomy (NCBI): domain Bacteria; kingdom Bacillati; phylum Actinomycetota; class Actinomycetes; order Kitasatosporales; family Streptomycetaceae; genus Streptomyces; species Streptomyces sp. NPDC006733. The sequence continues at coordinate 57 of NZ_JBEYJD010000021.1, forward strand.
CCCGCCGTACAAGTAGCGGGGACAGGATTTGAACCTGCGACCTCTGGGTTATGAGCCCAGCGAGCTACCGAGCTGCTCCACCCCGCGTCGGTAAACCCAACCCTACGCGGTGGGGGACGCAGGACCAAATCAATACCGGGGCGTCCCGGCGGACCGGCGGCTCAGAGCCGGACCACGACCTGGTCGAGCTCCTTGCGGTGGATGTCGGGGACCCGGGCGTCCTCCGCCGGGTAGCCGACCGGGATGACGTACGAGGCGCGCTCCTCGGGAGGGCGGTCGCAGACGTCGTTCAGGAAGCGCATCGGGCTCGGGGTGTGGGTGAGGGTGGCCAGGCCCGCCTGGTGGAGCGAGGCCAGCAGCAGGCCGACGGCGATCCCCACCGACTCCTTGGTGTAGTACGGCCGCGGCGACTGCGGGCCCTTGTGCACCTCGAAGACGACGATGACGGCCGGCGCGCTCTCCAGGAACGGTTTGTGCCAGTCGGTGCCGATCGGAGCGAGCGCCGCCAGCCACTCCTCGGAGGCCCGGCGCTCGTAGAACTCGCGCTCCTCGGCCTCGGCCGCCTCGCGCAGGACCCGTTTGCGCTCCGGGTCGGTGAGCACGACGAACCGCCAGGGCTGCACGTTCGCCCCGCTCGGGGCGGTGGCCGCGGTGCGGATCGCCCATTCGACGACGCCCTGCGGAATGGGTCGGGAGGAGAAGTCCCGCACGGTCCGCCGGCTCGCCATGACCTCGTGGAAGGCCCTGCTGCGCGCCTCCGCCTCGTGGGCGGGGACCGTGTGGGGGTGGAGCGGCACCGTCGGGTAAGCGGAGTCGTCAACCATGCCCACACCTCAGCACATCACCCGCCACTGCGGAAGACGGCCTCGCGACGCAGCCGGCAGGGGGCTGGGCAGGAGCCGGCCGGGGGTCGGGCGAGGGCCGGGCAGGGGGCGGGCGAGGGCCGGGCAGGGGGCTCGATAAACGCGTTGCACGCCCGCAGCCGCAGGCGTACCGTCGTTCTCGGCCCTGTTGTCGTCGATCGGAGTAGGCCGTTGCTGGTGTGAGGTCATGAGACACCGCGCCCGTGGGTATGCCCGCGTGGCCCGAGTGCGACCTCGGCAGTGACCCGCCTCCCGTTCCGCCAGGGCGTCACCACCCAGCCATCTCCCCTTCGGGGTCGAGCCTCGTCGCGTTCCGGTGTCTCCGCAGTTGCCGTCCCATCACAGCAACCAGGAGGCCTCCATGGCATTCTCACCCCCTTCGGTCATCTGCACCCGCCTCTCCTTCGCCTGGCCCGACGGCACCGCCGTGCTCGACGACTTCGACTTCGCCGCCGGCCCCGGCCGCACCGGCCTGATCGGGCTCAACGGCTCGGGCAAGTCGACGCTGCTGCGGCTCATCGCCGGTGAACTGCGCCCGCTCGACGGCCAGGTGAAGGTCACCGGCGAGGTCGGCTACCTGCCGCAGAACGTCTCGCTCGACACGTCCGTCCGGGTCGACACAGCGCTGGGCATCGACGCGACCCGCGCCGCCCTGCACGCGATCGAGGACGGCGACGCGAGCGAGGAGCACTTCGCCACGGTCGGCGACGACTGGGACGTGGAGGAGCGCGCCCGCGCCACTCTCGACCAGCTCGGCCTCGGCCACATCACCCTGGACCGCACCATCGGCGAGGTCTCGGGCGGCGAGTCGGTCCTGCTGCGGCTGGCGGCCCTGCTGCTGCGCCGGCCCGACGTCCTGCTGCTCGACGAACCGACCAACAACCTGGACCTGGAGGCCCGGCAGCGCCTGCACGACGCGGTCGCGTCCTGGTCCGGGCTGCTGCTCGTGGTCAGCCACGACCGCGAGCTGCTGGAGCTGGTCGACCGGATCGCCGAGCTGCGCGGCGGCGAGACGCACTGGTACGGCGGGAACTTCTCGGCGTACGAGGAGGCGCTCGCCGTCGAGCAGGAGGCTGCCGAGCGGATGGTGCGGGCGGCCGGGACCGATGTGCGCCGGCAGAAGCGCGAGCTGACCGAGGCCCGGGTCAAGCTGGCCCGCAGGGCCCGCTACGGCCAGAAGATGTTCGACACCAAGCGCGAGCCGAAGATCGTGATGAACCAGCGCAGGCGCGACGCGCAGGTCTCGGCCGGCAAGCACCGCAACCTGCACACCGAGAAACTGGAGGAGGCGAAGGAGCGTCTGGACGAGGCCGTCGAGGCGGTCAGGGACGATGACGAGATCCGGATCGACCTGCCGCACACCGCCGTTCCCGCCGGCAGGACCGTACTGACCGTGCACGGGCTGGAGGCCCGCTACGGTGCCCGCGCCGAGCTGGAGGTGCGCGGCCCGGAGCGGATCGCGCTGCTGGGCCGCAACGGGGCGGGAAAGTCCACCCTGTTGCGGACGATCGCCGGGCAGATCGAGCCGGTGGCGGGCGAGGCGGTGGCGCACGTGCCGATGCGGTACCTGCCGCAGCGGCTCGACCTGCTCGACGACGAGCTGACGGTCGCGGGCAACGTCGCCCGCTTCGCGCCCGCCGCGACCGACAACCAGATCAGGGCGCGGTTGGCCCGCTTCCTCTTCCGGGGCGGGCGCGCGGACCAGCGGGTCGGCACGCTCTCGGGCGGCGAACGGTTCCGCGCGTCGCTCGCCGCGCTGATGCTCGCCGACCCCGCCCCGCAGCTGCTGATGCTCGACGAGCCGACGAACAACCTGGACCTGGCCAGCGTGCGCAGCCTCACCGCGGCCCTGGCCTCGTACCAGGGGGCGTTGATCGTGGCCGGCCACGACCTGCCGTTCCTGCGCGGTATCGGCATCACCCGCTGGGTGCGGCTGGACGGCGAGCTGACGGGCATCGATCCGCCCGCCACGGGCGCGGAATCGGAGAGGGAGGTGTGAGCCGAAGGGTTTGGGAACGCCGGCGGTCCGACAGGAATGAGAGATGGACCCTCGTACAGTCGTTCCTCCTTCGCTCTCCCTTGCGCTCTCCGACGAGGTGCGGGAGGCACTCGACCGGCGTGCGCCGGTGGTGGCCCTCGAATCGACGATCATCTCCCACGGCCTCCCGCGGCCCCGCAACCTGCGGGTGGCCGTGGAGCTGGAGGAGATCGTCCGCGCCGCGGGCGCCGTCCCGGCGACCGTCGCCGTCCTGGACGGGACCGCGCACATCGGGCTCGGCAAGGACCAGCTGGAGCGGGTGGCGAGCGACCAGGAGCTGCGCAAACTCGGCTACCGCGACCTCGCGCCGGCCCTGGCCACCGGTGCGAGCGGCGCGACGACGGTCTCCGGCACGGCGTTCCTGGCCGCCCGTGCCGGGATCCGGGTCTTCGCCACCGGCGGGCTGGGCGGGGTGCACCGCGACTGGGTCAGCCACCAGGACGAGTCCGCGGACCTGCGGCTGCTCGCCCGTACCCGCATCACGGTCGTCTGCGCGGGCGTGAAGTCGATCCTCGACGTACCGGCCACCCTGCAGCGGCTGGAGACCCTCGGCGTCGGCGTCGTCGGCTACCGCACCCGCACCTTCCCCGGCTTCTACCTGACGACGTCCGGCGAGCCGCTGGACTGGACGGTGCGGGAGCCCTCCGAGGTCGCCGCTGTCATGAGCGCCCAGGACGCGCTCGGCGGTCCGGGCGCCGCGCTGATCGTGGCCAACCCGGTGCCCGAGGCGCAGCAGCTCGACCCCGAGCTGCACCACCGCGTGCTCGACGCCGCCCACGCGGCGGCCCGCACCGCCGGGGTCACCGGGCAGGCGATCACGCCGTTCCTGCTCGCGTACTTCGCCGAGCACACCGGCGGCGCCTCCCTGGAGGCGAACCTGGCGGCGGTGCGGGGCAACGTCGAGCTCGCCTCCGCGATAGCCGCGCACTGGTCACGGTCCGCGTGACCGGGGCCGGTGCGGCCCTGCTGGTCATCGGGGACGTGGTCACCGACATCGTGGCCCTGCACCGCAAGCCGCTCGCGGCCGACACCGACACCTCCGCCCGGATCGCGGTCAGGCCCGGCGGCTCCGGCGCCAACACCGCCGCCTGGGCGGCCCGTTCGGGCGCCGACGTGCGGCTGCTGGCCCGCGCCGGGGCGGACTCCGCCGAGTGGCACCGCGACGTCCTGCGGCGCTGCGGGGTACGGCCGCATCTGCGCGTCGACCCGTCGCTGCCGACCGCCGTCGTCATCGCCCTGGTCGACGCGGCCGCGGAGCGCACGCTGGTCACCGACAGCGGCGCGAGCGTCCGGCTCGGCCCGGCGGACTGGGACCCGGCGCTGCTCGACGGAGCCGGCCGGCTGCACCTGTCCGGCTACCTGTTCTTCAACGAACCCGGCCGCGGGCTCGCCGCGCTCGCCATGGCCGAGGCCCGCGCCGCGCGGATCCCGGTGAGCGTCGACCCCGCCTCCACCGGCTTCATCCAGCAGCTCGGCGTCCGCCCCTTCCTGGACGCCGCCGCGGGCGCGGACCTACTGCTGCCGAACCTCGCCGAGGCCCGGCTGCTGACCGGCCTCGCCGACCCCGTGCGCGCCGCCGAGCGGTTGAGCGCCGCCCACGGCGTGGCGGTGGTGAAGCTGGGCGGCGCCGGGGCGCTGGTGGCGGAGCGCGGCACGCTCACCGCCCGCGTGCCCGGGGTCGCGGCCGACGCCGTCGACACCACGGGCGCCGGCGACGCCTTCGCCGGCGGCTTCCTGGCGGCGCGGCTCGCGGGCGCCGACCTGGCCGAGGCCGCCGCGGCGGGGTGCCGGACGGGCGCGACGGCGGTCGCCACCGTCGGCGGGCGGCCCGAATAATCGCGAGCCCCGCCCGCCGCGATACGGCAGGGTGATCATCGTCGGCGATCGCGCGGCGAACCGGTCGTCCGCCGGCGGCCGACTCCACAGCCATCCGAAGGAGCAGCGTCCATGCGCACCACCACTCTCGGCAGCAAGGGCCCCGAAGTCGGCGTCGTCGGACTCGGCTGCATGGGCATGACGCATGCCTACGACCCGAGCGGCCGGGACGACACGGTGTCCGTCGACGTCATCCGCCGCGCCCTGGACCTGGGGGTGACGCTGATCGACACCGCCGACGCCTACGGCCCCCACACCAACGAGGAGCTGGTCGGCCGCGCGCTGGCGGGCCGCCACCGGGAGCGCGCCGTCCTGGCCACCAAAGTGGGCCTGGTCGTGACCGGCACGGACGAGGGACGGCCGGTCTACGGGCGCGACGGACGCCCTGAGCACGTCAGGGCGTCGATCGACGCGAGCCTGCGCCGGCTGGGCACCGATCACGTCGACCTGTACCAGCTGCACCGCATCGACACCGAGGTCCCGGTCGAGGAGACCTGGGGCGCCCTCGCGGAGGCGGTGGCCGCGGGCAAGGCCCGCCGCATCGGCCTGTCCGAGGCGACGGTCGAGGAGATAGCGCGGGCGCACGCCGTCCACCCGGTCGCCTCCGTCCAGTCGGAGCTGTCGCTGTGGACCCGCGACGCGCTGGCGGACGTCCTGCCGTACTGCGAGCGCGAGGGCATCGCCTTCCTGCCCTTCTCCCCGCTGGGCCGCGGCTTCCTCGCCGGCCGCTTCGCCTCCTACGACGACCTGCCCGCCGACGACATGCGCCGCAACCTCCCCCGCTTCCAGCGGGAGGCCCTGGCCGCCAACCTCGCCATGGTCGGCACGGTCCGCACCATCGCCGAGCGCACCGGCTCCACCCCCGCCCAGGTCGCCCTCGCCTGGGTCCTCGCCCAGGGCCGCTACGTCGTCCCCATCCCGGGCACCAAGACCCCGAAGTACCTCGACGACAACGCGGGCGCCGCCGACCTCACCCTCTCCCCCGCCGACCTCACCGAACTGAACAACCTCCCGGCAGCCACGGGCACCCGCTACTGAACGTGCCGGGACGGTCGGAAGCGGGCACTTCCGTGCGTCCGATGGCGCTCCCGGCGGAGCGCGAGCAAGGTGGTCCGTAGAGGGGTTCACTCCCGCGCGGGCGCGCGCTCGCGCGGACCACCGCTGGGAGACGCACGATGTCCGAAGTCACCGCTCCTTATGAACCGGGTACACCATGCTGGGTCGACCTGATGGTTCCGGACCAGCAGGCCGCCCTGGACTTCTACCGTGACCTCTTCGGCTGGCAGGGCGAGATCGGCGCCGAGGAGTTCGGCGGCTACTCGATCTGCACGCTGAGAGGCAAGCCGGTCGCGGGGATCATGCAGGCGACGCCGATGGGCGACCAGCCCGCACCGCCACCGAACTGGACCACCTACTTCTGTACGGCGGACGCCGACGCCACGCAGGCCGCGATCACCGCGAACGGCGGCACCCTGATCGCACCCGCGATGGACGTCGGCGACACCGGCCGGATGCTGGTCGCCGTGGACCCGCAGGGCGCGGTCTTCGGGGCGTGGCAGCCGAAGGAGTTCGCCGGCGCCGAGATCGTCAACGAGCCCGGAGCGCTGGTCTGGAACCAGCTCAGCACCTCGGACCCGAAGGGCGCCGGCGTCTTCTACCAGGCGGTACTGGGCCTGGAGGCCGCCCCGATGCCGGAGATGCCGGAATTCACCGGCCTCCAGGTCAAGGGCCGCACCATCGGCGGCGTGCAGGGCATGGAGAACCTGCCGGAAGGCGTCCCGCCGCACTGGCTGGTGAACTTCTGCGTGGACGACGTCGACAGCACGACCGACGCACTGGTGCGCGCCGGCGGCTCGGTGATGGCGCCGCCCTTCGACATGGACAAGGTCGGCCGGATGGCAGTCCTCCAGGACCCGCAGGGCGCCGTCTTCGCCATCGTCGCCACCAACGAACCCGTCAGGCCCTGACCCACCGACCGCGCTACTCGGGCGCGGTCGCCGGCCGCAGTGCGCCGTCACGCACGTCCGCCCGCGCGTGACGGCGCAGCGGCACCCGGTGACCGGTGAGAGTCGGATGGGGCAGCGCCAGGAACCAGGCGACGGCGCCGTGGTCGAGGCCACGGATCTCAGCGGCCCGCCGGCAGTCGCACAGATCGTCCAGACCGACCACCCAGCGCGGCCGGGCGACGGCGGTGACGGCCTGCGCCCACGGCCGCGAGTCGGCGACGTCGTCGGCGTCGTCGGCGTGCAGGACGACGAGCCGCCGGGGTGAGATGACCGCGGAGAGCGTGTGGGTGATGGTGCTGCCCTCGGGCAGGAGCGCCACCGGTTCGCCGTCGAGATGGATGATGCCGACGAGTTCGATGTGCGGAATCCCGTGCCGCACCACCGCCAGCCGTCCGACCACGGACCGGGCCAGCACCTCCCGGCACTCCGATTCGGTCAGTTGCCCCTGCTCATGACGCCGTTCGGTGCCGATCATGCCTCGCCCCCCGGCAGAGCCTGAAGATCCCCACCGAGGTCCAGGGCCGGGACAACGCCCCCCACACCGGCAGAACCACAGCCACCGATATGAGGCGCCTTTTCACTTTCGTACGCCCCCAGCAACCTGGCAACCCACCGCCGGCTGCGGTAATGGAGGTGCGCTGGGTCAGGTGGGGTCGGCAGGATGGGTGGGGTGAGTGAGCTGCCGAATCGTGCGACGCCGTCCCGTGCCGTCCTCGATGCGTTCGGGGTGACGGGCACTCCCGTCCCGCTCGCCGGCGGGCAGGGGCAGAGCGTTCTCGTGGGTGGCTGGGTGTTCAAGCCGGCCGAGGGGGACGCGGACGAGATCGAGTGGGCTGCCGCCCTGTCCGAAAGGCTGCGGGCCGGTGCCGGGTTTCGGGTGCCTCCGCCGCTGCGGGCGCTCGACGGGCGGTGTGCGGTGGGCGGTTGGGCGGCGGGCAGGTTCCTCGGCGGTGAGCCTGGTCCGCGGGGGCGCTGGGCGGAGGTGCTGGCCGCCGGTCGGGCCTTTCATGCCGCGCTGCGGCAGGAGCCTCGGCCGGACTTCCTCGGTCGGCGGACCCACCCGTGGGCGGTGGCCGACCGCGTCGCCTGGGGCGAGCAGCACGTCGAGGTGATCGACGACCTCGCCGAACCGTACTCGGCGCTGCTGGAGCTGCGGCGCCCCGTGCGGCAGGACGCGGCGCAGCTCATCCACGGCGACCTCACCGGCAACGTACTCTTCACCGCGGACGACGCGCCCGCCGTGATCGACTTCTCGCCGTACTGGCGGCCCGCGGCGTTCGCCGAGGCCATCGTCATCGCCGACGGCCTGCTGTGGTTCGACCTTCCGCCCGGCCTGCTGAGAAGCGGCGACGACCATCCCGACTGGCAGCAGCTGCTGATCCGCGCACTGATCTTCCGGCTCGTCGCGCACAGCGAGAACGCGGGCCCGTCCGGACGGGCGCAGCCCGGCGAGCCGGAACGCTGTCGCCGGGCGACCGGAATCGTGATGCGGGGGACCGTACAACGCACGACGGTGCCGGCCGAAGATCGGCCGACACCGTCGGTTGAGCCATGGTGTCCGAGGGGGGACTTGAACCCCCACGCCCGATAAAGGGCACTAGCACCTCAAGCTAGCGCGTCTGCCATTCCGCCACCCGGACAGGGTGTGTGCCGAGGTTTCCCGCGGCGACATGGACAACGATACCAAGGAATCGGAGTGGTTCTCACCTGCATATGGGTGCCGGTTTTGGGGGGTGTGAGGGCGTAGGGTCCGGGTGTGAGCGATATGTCACCTTCGGTTACACGGCGTGAGAGTCGCAGGCCACGGGCGTTGTCGCCGTTGCGCGAGCATCTGCGGGATACGTTCTGGTTCGCGCCCGCCGTGGGGTTGGTCGGGGCGCTGCTGCTGGCGGTGGGTGTCGGCGGGCTGGACACCTGGCTGGTCGGGGCGCTGCAGGACGAGGGCGACTACGACTCCGTCACGTCGCTGATCAAGATCTCCGAGGACGCCAAGTCGGTCGTGACGACGGTCGGCTCGGCGATGCTGACGTTCATCGGGGTCGTCTTCAGCATCTCGCTGGTCGCGCTGCAGATGGCGAGCGGCCAGTTCTCGCCGCGGGTGGTGCGGCTGTACGTGCGCAGCCGGATCACCAAGGCGACGTTCGCGGTGTTCCTCGCGACGTTCCTGTTCTCGCTGGTGGGCCAGGCGGCGTACGACGGGGAGCAGGATCCGAAGCTGGTCACGAGCGTGCCGGTGTTCACGCTGCTGACCGCGGTGCTGCTGGTGATGATCAGCCTGGCGCTGTTCGTGGCGTATGTGAACGCCACGATCCGGCTCATGCGGATCGGCTACGTCATCGACCGGATCACCCGGGAGTCCTTCCAGGTGCTGGGGACGCATCCGCTGCGGTCCCCGGAGGCGGCGCTGCGGTTGCCAGCAGAGGTCTCGGTGATCACGCACCAGGGGCGGGCGGGGGTGCTGCGGGACGTGAACATCGCGCGGCTGGTGCGCATCGCGCGGCGGAGCGGGACGGTGCTGCGGCTGGTGCCGCGGATCGGGGACTTCGTGGTGCCGGGGACACCGCTGCTGACGGTGCACGGCCCGGGTGACAGAAGACTGCCGGTGCGGCTGCTGAGGTCCACGGTGTCGGTCGCGGTGGAGCGGACGTTCCACCAGGACCTGGGGTTCGGGCTGCGGCAGCTGGCGGACATCGGGCTGCGGGCGCTGTCGCCCGCCGTCAACGATCCGACAACGGCCGTGCAGTGCCTGGACCGGATCGTGCAGTTCCTCGCGGCGGTGGCGGACCGGCCGCTGGGCGCGGTGCACCACACCGACCGCTCGGGGGCGGTGCGGCTGGTGCAGGATCTGCCGTCCTGGAGCGACCTGGTGGATCTGGGGTTCACCGAGATCCGGCTGTGCGCGACGACCAGCCCGCAGGTCACCCGGCGGTTGCTGGCCGGGCTCGGCGACCTGCTGTCGCTCGTCCCGCCGGACCGGCGCCGGCCGCTGGAGCGGCACCGCGCGCTGGTCGAGCAGGCCGTGCAGCTGGCGGTGCCCGACGCGGCGGACCGCGAGTTCGCGCTGCTCGCCGACCACCAGGGGATCGGGTGACCGGCCCGGGCGCACCAGCGCCCGGGCCGGCCGGGGCTCAGCTGGGCTGCAGCCGGTAGTCCGGGAAGTTGCCGGGCAGCCGCTCGTCGGCCGGCCCCTGCGTGACGGAGCGGACCAGCAGTTCGCCGCCGACGAAGGCACCGCGCCAGGAGGCGCCGAAGCCGCCGAAGAGCTCCTCGCGGTCACCGCGCGAACGCGGCTTGTTGTGGCCGACCTTGAAGGCCCGGATCTGCGGGGAGAGCCGGGCGAAGGTCTCCTGGTCGTCGGTGGCCAGGGTCGCCACCAGCGCGCCGTTGCTGGCGTTCATGGCGGCCAGCAGCTCGGCCTCGGTGTCGACCAGGACGAGGGTGTCGACCGGGCCGAACGGCTCCGCGTGGTGCAGCGGCGACGTCGAGGGCGGGTTGAGCAGGGTGACCGGCGGCAGGTACGCGGAGGTGTCCTGGCCGGGCAGGAACCGCCCCTGGGTGATGGACCCGTGGTGCAGCGGGACCGCGCCCCGGCTGATCGCCTCGGAGACCAGGTCGCCGAGCTCCTTGGCCTTGGCCGCGTTGATCAGCGGCCCGAAGTCCAGCTCGGGCAGGTCGTCGTCGGGGTGCTCGACGGCCAGCGGGTGGCCGAAGGTGACGGCCTGGACGCCCGGCAGGTACGCGGTCAGGAACTGGTCGAACGTCTCGCGCTGCACGACGAACCGCGGGTAGGCGGTGCAGCGCTGCTTCGCGTAGTCGAAGGTCTTGCGGATGTGGCCGGTCAGGGTGGGCCAGTCGGTGTAGTTCCACACGCCCCAGGCGTTGAGGCCCTCCTGCTCCAGGATGTGCCGCTTGCCGAGGTCGGCGACGGAGGCGGCGACCCGCCCGCCCGCGTCACGGCCGCCGACGAAGGAGACCGCGCCGATCTCCGGGGCCCGGACCAGCGCCTCGGACAGCTCGCCGCCGCTGCCGCTGACCAGCGTGACGGGCAGGCCCTCACGGGCGGCCAGCGCGGTGGCGAGGGTCAGGCAGGCGAGGCCGCCGTCGGTGGGGGTCTTGGCGATGACGGCGTTGCCGGCGAGCGCCTGCACCAGCATGGCGTGGACCAGCACGCTCATCGGGTAGTTCCAGCTGGCGATGTTGCTGACGGGTCCGGGCAGCGGGGTACGGCCCTCGACCATCCGGTCGATCTCGTCGACGTACCAGCGCACGCCGTCGATGGCCCGGTCCACGTCCGCCTGGGCGAGCCGCCAGGGCTTGCCGATCTCCCAGACGAGCAGCAGCGCGAGCAGTTCACGGTGCTCGGTCAGCGCGTCCAGGGTGGCGCTCACCCGCGCCTTGCGGTCGGCGAGCGGCACCTCCCGCCACGCGCGGTGCTGGTCCAGCGAGGCCCGTACCGCGAGGTGGGCGCTGGCCGCGTCCAGCCGCGGGAGCGCGGCGAGGGGGGAGCCGTCGACGGGCGAGGTGGTCGGCAGCAGCCGGCCGTCCGCCTGCCAGCGGCCGTTCCAGTAGTTGAGTACGCGATCGTCGTGGAAAGCCTCCGGGGCGACCTCGACGCAACGCTGCCAGGCGTCGGACCAGGCCGTGCCGGGCTTGAGGATGAGGGTCATCAGTTCTCCGCTCGTTCGGGGCGGATCTCGCGCAGAACACCACCGCGCGTGTCGACGAGGCCGCGCACCACATCGGTATGGGGCGACCCTTGGTTGTCACGGAGCCGGATCAGACACGCCCGTAGATCGTCGGCGGGATCACCGAGAGCCGCACAGTCCTCGTGGTGCACCAGCTGGATTTCACTGGTCCCGCCTAGAATCTGACTCAAGCGCAGCGCGTGGAGGCGTCGCCATTGACGCATTCGCCCGCATTGCGGTGACATGGGCGGCGCCAGGCCGCAGTCCGGACATCGTCGGGACGCCCGGGCGGGCGTCCATGGCGCGACCCTAGCGACACGCGTTCCGAGAAGCTGCAACTTCGGGGTGAGTGGGGTGAACGCCACACCCGCGACGGTGAACGACGTCGGCGTCAGGGCGTCAGGCGTCGGCGTCAGGCGTCGGCGGAGCGGCCCGCGATCACTTTGTGGTGGCGCACGACCTCGCCGATGATGAAGTTCAGCATCTTCTCCGCGAAGGCCGGATCCAACCGCGCGTCCTCGGCCAGCTTCCGCAGCCGGGTGATCTGGGCGGCCTCGCGGGCCGGGTCGGCGGGCGGCAGGTCGTGCGCCGCCTTCAGCTCGCCCACCTGCTGGGTGCACTTGAACCGCTCGGCGAGCAGGTGCACCAGGGCAGCGTCCAGATTGTCGATGCTGCCGCGCAGGTACAGCAGTCGCGCTCTGACGTCCTCGTCCGCGATGAAGGTGCCCGAGGCGTTCGGCTGCTCGCTCATGTCTGCTCTCGCTCGGAATCGAGGATTTGGTTGCCCTCTACAGTCTACTGAAGACGACCTTCGCGGAAGACCGCGTCCGGTCAGCCAGTACGTACAGAACCGGGACTGATCAGCTATGGGACGGATCACCGAGCGCCGCCGCGTACTCCGCGTCAGGGACGGGGCGGCCGAGCACCGTGCCGACACCCTGGTGGCGGAGGAGCCACTGGAGATCCGGCTGAACGGCAAGGCGCTGGCCATCACCATGCGCACCCCCGGCGACGACTTCGCCCTCGCCGTGGGCTTCCTGGCGAGCGAGGGCGTCATCGGGCGCGCCGACCAGATCGCCAACATCGTGTACTGCGCGGGAGCGGTGGCGGACGGGTCCAACACCTACAACATCGTCGACGTCCGGCTGGCCGAGGGCGTCACCGTCCCCGACATCACGCTGGAGCGGAACGTCTACACCACGTCCTCGTGCGGCCTGTGCGGCAAGGCGAGCCTGGACGCGGTGCGCACCAACGCCCTGTGGAAGATCACCGACACTCCCCCGGTCCGGGTCGGCACGGATCTGCTGGCCGTCCTGCCCGACCGGCTCAGGGCGGCCCAGCAGGTCTTCGAGCGGACCGGCGGGCTGCACGCGGCCGCGCTGTTCACCACCGACGGCGAACTGGTGGACATCCGCGAGGACGTCGGCCGGCACAACGCCGTCGACAAGCTCGTCGGCCGGGCGCTGCAGCAGGACCTGCTGCCGCTGTCGGACCTGGTCCTGCTGGTCTCCGGACGCGCGTCCTTCGAGTTGGCGCAGAAGGCGGTGATGGCCGGGATCCCGGTGCTGGCCGCGGTCTCCGCCCCGTCGTCGCTGGCGGTGGACCTGGCGGACGAGGCCGGGCTGACCCTCGTCGGGTTCCTGCGCGGCACCTCCATGAACGTGTACGCGGGCGAGCACCGGATCGTCCTGCGGGGCGCGGGCGACGACGGGTGAACCGCGCCGCGTCCGGCGGACAGGCCCTACGCTGCGCGGTGTGACAGACCGGGGAACTGATCAGGTGTACGCATTCGACCGCGGGACCGCCGTGGCGGCGCGGGCCGGCGAGCCGTCCGTCTTCGACGCGGCGATCGACGGCGGCTGGCAGATCGGCAAGGGCATCAACGGCGGCCTGCTGCTGGCGCTCGCCGCCCGCGCGCTGGCCGCCGAACTCGGCGGCGGGCCGGACGGGCACACCGACCCGTTCTCCATCAGCGCCTACTACCTGTCCGCGTCGACCGCCGGTCCGGTGGAGCTGCGCACCGAGACCCTGCGGCGCGGCCGCTCCGTCTCGACGGGCGCGGTCTCGCTGCTGCAGGGCGGTGAGGAGCGGCTGCGGGCCCTCGCCACGTACGGCGACCTCGGCGACCACGCCGCCGGTGACGTCCGCACCACCGCCGCTCCCCCGGACCTCCCGCCGCCCGACCAGTGCGTCGGCGCGGAACTGACCTTTCCCTCCTCCGTCGCGGAGGCGGGGCTGCTCAGCCGGATCGACCTGCGGCTGGACCCGGCCACCGTCGGCTGGGCGTCGGGCGCGCCGTCCGGCCGGGGCCTCGTGCAGGGCTGGCTGCGGATGCCGGACGGCCGCGAGCCCGACCCGCTGCTGCTGCTCCTGGCGGCGGACGTGCTGCCCCCGGCCAGCTTCGACCTGGGCATCCTCGGCTGGGCCCCCACCTTGGAACTGACCGTGCACGTGCGCGCGAAGCCCGCTCCCGGCTGGCTGCGCGTCGTCCACTCGACCCGCAACTTCGCCGACGGCTACCTGGAGGAGGACGCCGAAGTGTGGGACTCCTCCGGCCGGTTGGTCGCCCAGTCCCGCCAGCTCGCCCGCGTCCGCGTCCGCGCCCGGAAGGACCGGAACGACCCGAAGGACCGGAAGGAGGCGTAGGGCGGCGGGTCAGCGGCGGCGCTCCTCGTACGCCAGGCTCTTGATGCGGCGGAGCGTCGGCGCGGTCTCGACGTGCTGGACGCCGTCCAGGGCGCCGATCCGCTCGCTGAGGTAGCGGTAGAGGTCGGCGGTGTCGCGGCACAGGACGACGGCGAAGATGTTCGACGGGCCGGTGGTGGCGCAGGCGAAGGCGACCTCGCCGTGCTCCGCGAGCGCCCGGCCGACGGCGGACAGGGCCGAGGGGCGCACGGTCAGCCAGAGCACGGCGTGCGCCAGGTAGCCGATCTGGTCCGCTTCGAACTGGACGTCGATGAAGAGCGCGCCGCTGCGCCGCAGTTGTTCGAGCCGCCGCTTGGCGGCCGACTCCGACAGGCCGGTGAGCTGCTGCAGTTCCGGGTAGGTGGCCCGGCCGTCCCGCCCCAGCGCGTCGATCAGCCGCTCGTCCTCGGCGTCGAGGGTGAGCGGCCCGGTGAACGGGTCCACGGGGGGCGGGGTGAGGGCCTCGACCTCGGCGGCGGTCAGCCCCTCGCCCTTGGCGAACCAGCCCAGCGGTCCGCCGTAGAAGGTGTGCAGCAGGCACAGCGCGCTGATCTCCAGGATCCGCGGCGTGCGCGGGAGCTTGCCGAGCAGCAGGGCCGTGTGGTCGTCGCGGGTGCGGGGCTCCGCGACGCAGAGCACTTCCGTGCCGCCCGAGGTCAGCCCGATCCACTTGGTGTCGGGCCGGCGGGCGAGCGCCCTGGCGATGGGGTCCGCCGCGTCGGGCGCGCAGCGCAGCCGCAGCAGCCAGCTGGTGCGGCCGAGCCGGGCGGCGTCGGCCACCCCGAGCACGCGCAGCCCGCCGTCGGCGTACAGCCTGCGGAAGCGCCGGGCGACCGTCTGGTCGGACACCCCGAGGACCGCGGCGATCCGGCTGAAGGGGGCCCGTCCGTCGAGTTGCAGCGCTTGGAGCAGCCTGAGGTCCAGCTCGTCGAAGGAAGGAGATTCCACCGCTCAAGCCCTCCTTGATGTCGAAAAGAGACGCTGGGTGCACCGTGACTGGTGGATACGTCCGCCACTGTCGATCGTAGGGCGGGTCACGGGGTCACCGGGCACCGGGCCGGGGAACCGAAGCGACCGAAGAGAACGAGGGATCACGATGCGCAAGTGGGGACCGCTGGTCGCGGTCTGTCTGGGTACGTTCATGCTGCTGCTCGACGTCACGATCGTGATCGTCGCCCTGCCCGACATCACCAGCTCGCTCGGCGCGTCCCTGTCGGACCTGCAATGGGTCATCGACATCTACGCGCTGGCGCTCGCCGCCCTGCTGATCGGCGCCGGTTCCGCGGCGGACGTGGTCGGCCGGCGCAAGATGTACGTCGCGGGCACGGTCGTGTTCGCGGGCGCCTCGCTCGCCTGCGGCCTGGCGCCGAACACCACGGTGCTGGTCGCGATGCGCGCGGTGCAGGGGATCGGCGCGGCCGCGATGTTCGCGACCACCCTGTCCCTGCTGGCCGCCGTCTACCAGGGCAAGGACCGGTCGGTGGCGCTCGGCGTGTGGGGCGCGGTCAGCGGCGGGGCGGCCGCGCTGGGCCCGATCGCGGGCGGCCTGCTCACCCAGGGGATCGACTGGCGCTGGATCTTCTTCGTCAACCTGCCGGTCAGCCTGGTCGCGGTGTGGCTGACGCTCAAGGTGGTCCCCGAGTCGCGGCGCGAGGGCGCCGGGCACCGCATCGACTGGGCGGGCACGGCCACCTTCACGCTCTTCGCGGGCCTGGCCACCTACGCGGCGATCCGGGCCGACGCGGTCGGCTGGGGCTCCGGGCGCACGGTCGTCACGCTGGCCGCCGCGGTACTGGCCCTCGGGCTGTTCGTCGCGGTCGAGCGCCGGTCGTCCCATCCCCTGCTCGACCTGGGCCTGTTCCGCAACGCCTCCTTCGTCGGGGTGATGATCGGCGCGCTGGCGCTGAACGCGGCCGCGTTCGGGTTCCTGCCGTACACCTCCCTGTGGCTGCAGACGCTGCTGGGCCTGAGCCCGGTCGTCGGCGGGCTGGTGCTGGTCCCGCTGGCGGCGGCCGGCTTCGTCACGGCGGCGCTCGGCGGCCGGTTCCTGCACGGCGCGCCGTACCGGCTGGTGATCGGGATCGGGCTGGTGCTGATCGGGCTGGGCGCGTTCGGGCAGAGCCTGCTGGACGCAGGCTCGGGGTGGGCCTCGCTGACCGCCGGGCTGCTGGTGGCCGGCGTCGGGGTCGGACTCGTCAACCCGGCGGTGGCGGGCGCGGCCCTCGCCTCCGTGCCGCCGCACCGCGCGGGCATGGCCAGCGGCGCGGTCAACACCTTCCGCCAGCTCGGGTACGCGCTCGGCGTGGCGGTCTTCGGCACCATCGTCGCCTCGCGGATGGAGACGTCGCTGAGCGGTACGGTGCCCGACGCGCACGGCACGGCGCGGGCGCTGGCCGGCGGCGGCGCGCAGGGCGTGCTGGGCCACACCCCGGAGGACCGGCGGGGGACGGTGGACCACGCGCTGCACGCGGCGTTCGCGTCCGGGCTGAACACGGCGGCCGTGGTGGCCGGCGTCGTCGCGGTGCTGGCGGGCATCGCCGTCCTGCTCCTCGTGCGGACCCCGGCGGCCCGGCCGGTGCTGCCCGCCCCGGCGGGCGCGGGCAGCGCCTCGGACGCCTCCTCGGGGCGGGGTTCGGGGGCCGTTCCCGTGGCCGCTCCCGCTGTAGAGCGGCGGTAACCGGTTGGCGCAGATTTGGTGGAGATCGGCTGGGCCGGACAACCTTCGGGGGTCCGGCCCTCGCCCGTACTCCCTTGCGGCTACCGGGAACCAGTGCCCTACCAGCACAAACGTCCGATACTACTGGTGCGTACCAACCCCTCCCGCCCCGTCGGCCGATCGGGTAGCTTACGGGCCGCCCGCCGGACAGAGGCCCCGGCGGCTCGAGGAGCACCAGTGCGCGAGTTCACCGTCCCCCCGATGGCCACGGCGCCCCAGGTCGGTGGACTGGCGGACGCGGTGTTCAACAACGCCGCGGACCACCCGGACCAGGTGGTGCTCGGCCGCCGGACGGACGGCCACTGGCACGACGTGACGGCGCTGGAGTTCCGCGACGAGGTGGTCGCCGTCGCGAAGGGCCTGCTCGCCAACGGGGTGCGCTTCGGCGACCGCGTCGGGATCATGTCGCGCACCCGCTACGAGTGGACCGTCTTCGACTTCGCGCTGTGGACGATCGGCGCCCAACCGGTCCCCGTGTACCCGACCTCCTCCCTCGACCAGGTGCGCTGGATGCTGCACGACTCGGGCGCGGTCGCCTGCGTCGTGGAGCACGAGGACCACGCGATGACGATCGGCGCCGCCGTCGACGAGCTGCCCCGGCTGAGCCGGCTGTGGCAGCTCGACGCGGGGTGCGTCGCGGAGCTGGCCGCGGCCGGCGCCCACATCGGCGACGAGGTGATCGACCGGCACCGGCTCGCGGTCACCCCGGACGCGACGGCCACCGTCATCTACACCTCGGGCACCACCGGCCGGCCCAAGGGCTGCGTCCTGAGCCACGGCAACTTCATGGCCGAGACGGACAACGTGGTGGCCCGCTGGGAGCCGGTCTTCGCCAACAAGCCCGGCGAGGAGCCGTCCACGCTGCTCTTCCTGCCGCTCGCGCACGTCTTCGGGCGGATGGTCGAGGTGGCGTGCGTCCGGCACCGGATCCGGCTCGGGCACCAGCCGAGCATGACCGCCGCCGACCTCATCCCCGACCTGGCCGTCTTCCGGCCGACGTTCGTGCTGGCCGTGCCGTACGTCTTCGAGAAGGTCTTCCAGGCGGCCCGCCGCACGGCGGAGGCGGCCGGGAAGCTCGGCCCGTTCGACAAGTCGGTGGAGATCGCGGTGCGGTACGCGGAGGCGATCGAGGCCAAGGCGTTCGGCACCGGGCACGGCCCCGGCGCCGCCCTGCGGATGCAGCACCAGATCTACGACAAGCTCGTCTACAGCAAGGTGCGCGACGCCCTCGGCGGCCGGGTGCGGCACGCGATCTCCGGCGGCTCGGCGATGGAGCGGCGGCTCGGGCTGTTCTTCAGCGGCGCGGGAGTGACGATCTACGAGGGGTACGGACTCACCGAGACCACCGCCGCCGCCACCGCCAACCCGCCGGAGCAGACCCGCTTCGGCACGGTCGGGCTCCCGGTGCCCGGCACCACCGTGCACATCGCGGAGGACGGCGAGATCTGGCTCAACGGCGGCCAGGTCTTCCAGGGGTACCTCAACAACCCGAAGGCCACCGCCGAGGTGCTCGGCGACGGCTGGCTGGCGACCGGCGACCTCGGCGCGCTCGACGGCGAGGGCTATCTGACGATCACCGGCCGCAAGAAGGAGATCCTGGTCACCAGCGGCGGCAAGAGCGTCTCGCCGAGTGTGCTGGAGGACCGGGTGCGGTCCCATCCGCTGATCGCGCAGTGCGTCGCGGTCGGCAACAACCGGCCGTTCATCGCCGCCCTGGTGACGCTGGACCCGGAGGCCGTCGGGCACTGGCTGACCATGCGCGGCAAGCCGAAGCTGCCGGACGAGGAACTGGTGCACGACCCGGACCTGGAGACCGAGATCCGGCGGGCGGTGGTCGCGGCCAACACCCTGGTCTCGCAGGCCGAGTCGATCCGCACGTTCCGGATCCTGGCCGCCCAGTTCTCCGAGGAGCGCGGACTGCTGACGCCGTCGCTGAAGCTCAAGCGCCGGGCGATCGAGAAGGCGTTCCCGGAGGAGATCGAGGCGCTCTACCGGGGCTGACCGCCGCCCGGGGCGAGGGGGCAGCTCGCATCTGATGGATCGTCACATGATGCGGGAATATTTATTGACGGACCGTCAGGTCCACCGCAGAATGCAGGAACTCATCCGGCTCCGGAGGGATCCTGACGTGTCGCGACCGATCCGCTTCCTCGCCGCAGCCGCGGCCTCGCTGCTGCTCGCCACCGCCTGCAACTCCGCCTCCACCAGCACCTCCCCGGAGGGCAAGGCCGGTGCGTCCGCCCGCGGGGTCACCGACGACTCGGTCACGGTCGGCGGCATCGTCTCCAAGACCTCGTCGAGCGGGTACAGCAAGGCCGACACCGACCTCGGGGCCAAGGCCCGCTTCCAGCGCGCCAACGACGAGGGCGGCGTCAACGGACGGAGGATCGACTACCTGGGCGCGGAGGACGACGGGCAGGACCCCAGCCGCAACCTGGCCGCCGCCCGCAAGCTCGTCCAGCAGGACAAGGTCTTCTCGGTCGTGCCGATGAGCTCGGTCACCTTCTCCGGCGCCGACTTCCTCAAGCAGCAGAACGTGCCGGTCTTCGGCTGGGGCACCCTGCCGGCCTTCTGCGGCCCCGCCACCACCTACGGCTTCAACGGCTGCCTGGTCCCCAGTCCCGGCGGCACCATCACCCAGTCCTGGCCCGAGGGCCTGGCCCAGGCGCTCGGCGGTGCCAAGGGACGCAGCGTCGCGCTGATCGCCGCCGACAGCGACGCCGGCAAGTTCGGCATCAGGACGTACACCCAGGGCTTCACGGCCGCCGGGTTCAAGGTGACGTACGCGAAGGCCTCGGTCCCGGCCGCCGCCGCGCCCAGCGACTGGTCCGCGTACACCGGAGAGATCCTGAGGAGCAACGGCGGCAAGGCGCCCGACGCGGTCGTCTCCGTCATGCAGACCCCGCAGAACATCGGCCTGTTCACCGCCCTCAAGCGCGCCGGGTTCCGCGGCGCGCTCTCCGACCCCACCGACTACGACCCCGGGCTGCTCGCCAAGGCCACCACCGCGCAGGCGCTCGACGGCGTCTACGTCCTGGTGCAGTTCGAGCCCTTCGAGTCGACGAGCCCGGCCATCGCGCAGTTCCTCAAGGACGTGCGCAAGGTCGGCGGCGCCGGCGTGCGCCCCAACCTCCACATGATGACCGGCTACCTGTCGGCCGACCTCTTCCTGGCCATCGCGAGGAAGACGGGCCGCGACCTGACCACCGCCACCTTCCAGAAGGCCGCCGACACGTTCTCGGACACCGGCAGCCCGGCGGGCGACCGGAGCTTCCCCAAGGGGCACACCCAGGGCTTCGGCTGCGGCAGCCTCGTGCGGCTCACGGGCGGGACGTACCAGGTCGCGGTGCCGTTCACGTGCTACCCCGCCATCCCCTTCAGATAGCCCCGCCCGGCAGGGGCGTCGTCGGACCGGCACGAGCGACCGCGGAAGGCAGTGGCCATGGGAGACCTGCTGGGCTTTGTCCTGAGCGGCCTGGTGTCGGGGGCGCTCTACGCGCTGCTGGCGACCGGGCTCGTCCTGTCGTACTCCGCCTCGGGCCTGTTCAACTTCGCGCACGGCGCGACCGCGTACCTGTGCGCGCTCGGCTACTACGAACTGCACTCCGGCTTCGGCCGGCCGGCCGTCCCGACGGCGCTGCTGCTGGTCGTGGTCGTCGCGCCGGCCACCGGGTGGGCGCTGGACCGGGCGATGTTCCGGAAGCTGGCGAAGGCCGGGGAGACCGCGCAGATCGTGGCGACCATCGGCCTGCTGGTCGCGCTCCCGGCGGCCGGGCTGTGGGCGGTGGAGTTGCTGCGGGACGCGGGGGTCTCCGTGCAGCCGGCCGAGAACCAGTTCGGGCTGCCCGGCGTCGGGCCGAGCCCGGCGGTGTCCTGGCAGCTCATGGACGGGGTGGGCGTCGACTCCGACCAGCTGATCACCTGGGTCACCACGGCCGTCGTCGCCCTCGGCCTGTGGCTGCTGCTCCGGCACACCACCCTCGGCCTGCGGCTGCGCGCGGCCGTCGACAACCGGTCGCTGACCGAACTGCGCGGGATCAGCGCCGACCGGCTGTCGTCGATCGCCTGGATGCTCTCCTCGGCGCTGGCGGGGCTGGCCGGGGTGCTCGCCACCCCGCTGCTCGGGCTGTCCGCGCACGACTACACGCTCTTCCTCTTCGTCTCCGCGACCGCGGCCGTCCTCGGCCGCTTCGCGTCGATCCCGCTGGCGTTCGCGGGCGGCCTCGCGCTCGGCGTGCTGCAGAACCTGGCCGCCGGCTACGCCTCCTTCGCGGACCGGATCACCGGGTTCCGTACCGCCGTTCCGTTCTTCCTCCTCTTCGCGGGGCTGCTGCTGATGGCCCGCAGGCAGCGCGCGGCGGGCACGGCGGCGGCGGACGTGACCACGCCCGACTACCTGGCGGGCGCGTCCTGGGCGCGGCGCTGGGGGCCGTGGGCGGCGGCCGCGGCCCTGCTCGCCACCGCCTTCTACACCGTCACCACGCCGTTCTGGAGCGGCCTGCTCACGCAGGGGCTGGCGATCTCCCTGGTCTTCGTCTCGTTCACCCTGGTCACCGGCCTCGGCGCGATGGTGAGTCTCGCGCAGGCCACGTTCGTGACCGGTGCCGCGCTGGTGGCCGGGCTGCTGATGAGCCACGGCTGGCCGTTCGTCGCGGCGGCGGCGGTCGGGACGTGCGCGGCGGCGGTGCTGGGCGCGCTGGTGGCGCTGCCCGCGCTGCGGCTGGGCGGGCGCAGCCTCGCCCTCGCCACCCTCGCGTTGGCGTTCCTCGCCGACCAGGTGCTGTTCCAGCTGGGGTGGCTGCGCAACGGCGACGCGGGCTGGTCGATCCCGCGCCCCGTTCTGGGGCCGGTCGACCTGGCCGACGACCGGGCGATGGGCGTCGCCCTGATCGTGCTGCTGTGCGCGGTCGTCGCGGCGATCGGCGCGCTGCGCACCTCGGCGACCGGCCGGGCGATCCTCGCGGTGCGGTCGGCGCCCGCCGCCGCGATGGCGTCGGGGGTCTCGGTGGTCCGGACGAAGCTGGTGCTCTTCGCCCTGTCGGCGGGGCTCGCGGGCTTCGGCGGCGTCATGTACGCCTCCTACAACACCCGGATCACCGCGACCGACTTCACCGCGCTGACCGGCCTGGTCTGGCTCGCGGTGGTCGTCGCCGCGGGGTTGCGCAGGCCGCAGTTCGCGGTGGTCGCCGGGCTGGTCTTCGCGGTCGTCCCGCACCTCTTCCAGAGCTACGTCACCGACTCCGCGCACCTGCCGGTCATCCTCTTCGGCCTGGCCGGACTCGCCCTCGCCAACGACCCGGACGGCTACTGCGCGGCGGTCTCCGTCCGGCTGCGCAGGCGGCGGGCGGAGCGGGCGGCACGGACGGAGCGTCAGGCGCGGGCGGAAGGCGGAGCCGCGGTGGTCCGGACCGTGCCGGACGTGCCCCGGCCCGCGGCCGCGCAGCGCGCCCCGCTGGCCCCGGTCCCCGCCGCCGGCGAGCCGCCCGCGCTGGAACTGCGCGGCGTGCACGCGGGATACGACGGCGGCTCCGTGCTGCGCGGGGTGGACCTGACCGTCAGGGCCGGGGAGATCCTGGCGCTGCTGGGCCCCAACGGCGCGGGCAAGAGCACCCTGTGCCGGGTCGCCGCCGGCCTCCTCGCCCCCGCGCACGGCACGGTGTGGACGCACGGCCGGGACGGCACCCGCGACGGCCCGGTGCGGCGGTCCCGCGACGGCGTGCTGCTCGCCCCCGAGGGCCGGGGGATCTTCCCGGCGCTGACCATCGAGGAGAACCTGGCGCTGTACCTGCCCGACCGGGCCGCGCGCGGACACGTCTACACACGCTTCCCGCAGCTCGCGGCGCGGCGCACGGTCCTGGCCGGGTCGCTGTCGGGCGGCGAGCAGCAGATGCTGGCGCTGGCCCCGCTGCTGCAGCGCCCGCCGAAGGTCCTGGTCGCCGACGAACCGTCGCTGGGGCTGGCCCCGCGCGTCGTCGACGAGGTCTTCGCCGTCCTCACCGAACTGCGCGCGGCGGGCACGGCGCTGCTGCTCGTCGAGGAGAAGGCGGCCGAGGTGCTCGGCCTCGCCGACACCGTCGCGTACCTGTCGTCCGGGCACGTGTCGTGGTGCGGCCCGCGCGCGGAGGTGGAGACCGACCGGCTCACCGAGGCGTACCTCGGCATCGCGGCGTCGGGCACGGGCCGGAAGGGTGCGGGCCGGGAGGGTGCGGACGTCGAGGGGGAGGTGGTCCAGCCGTGACCGGTGAGGTGCTGCGGGCGGACGGGATCGGCGTGCGGTTCGGCGGCGTCCGCGCCCTGGACGGGGTGGGCCTCGGCGTCCGGGAGGGCGAGGTCTGCGGGCTCATCGGCCCGAACGGCGCGGGCAAGACCACGTTCTTCGACGCCGTCTCCGGCATCCGCCGCCCCGACGAGGGCCGGGTGCTGCTCGACGGCCGGGACATCACCGGCCGCTCCCCCGTCTGGCGCGCCCGGCACGGGCTGCGCCGCACGTTCCAGCGCCAGCAGCTGTTCGGGCAGCTCACGGTCGCCGACAACCTCGTCGTCGCCCAGGAGTGGGACGGCGGAGGAGGCGGCCTCGCGGCCGATCTGGTGGCGGCCCCGTCCCGCCGGTCGCGGGAGCGGGCCCGCCGCTCACGGGCGGAGGCGGTGCTGCGCCAGTGCGGCCTGTACGACCTGCGCTCGGCCTACGCCGGAACGCTGCCGGTCGGCCAGGCCCGGATGGTCGAGGTCGCCCGCGCGCTGGCGGACCCGCCACGGGTGCTGCTGCTGGACGAGCCCGCGTCGGGGATGTCCGGCGAGGAGCGCGAGCAGCTCGCCGGCGTCGTGCGGCGGCTCGCCGCGCAGGAGGGCTGCGCGGTGCTGCTCGTCGAGCACAACGTGGCCTTCGTGATGGAGCTGTGCGCCCGGGTCGTCGTCCTGGACCTCGGCACGGTGCTCGCGCAGGGCACCCCCGCCGAGGTGCGGGCCGATCCGGCGGTACGCGACGCGTATCTGGGGACGACGGCCTGACCTCGGGCCTTCCCGGGCCTCCCCGGACACCCGGACGATCCGGAAACGTTTCCGGCGAGTGGGAATGGCGCATCCAGGGAGATGGTTGGAACAGAAATCCCCTGTACGTCAACGTTAGGATCGCCGCTCGTGAGCAGCAAGGTCCCCTTCATCACCCTCAACAACGGCGTCCGGATGCCGCAGCTCGGTTTCGGCGTGTGGCAGGTGCCGGACGACGAGGCGACAGCCGCAGTCTCCACCGCGCTGGAGGCCGGGTACCGCAGCATCGACACCGCCGCGATCTACGGCAACGAGGAGGGCACCGGCAAGGCGCTCGCCGCCTCCGGCGTGCCGCGCGAGGACCTCTTCGTCACGACGAAGCTGTGGAACTCCGAGCAGGGCTTCGACAAGACCCTCGCCGCCTTCGACGCGTCGCTGGCCAAGCTGGGCCTCGACCACGTCGACCTGTACCTGATCCACTGGCCGACGCCCGCCCGGGACCTGTACGCCGACACCTGGCGCGCCCTGGAGAAGATCTACGCGGACGGCCGCGCCAAGGCCATCGGCGTCTCCAACTTCAACCCGGAGCACCTGCGCCGCGTCCTCGCCGAGGGTTCGGTCGTCCCGGCCGTCAACCAGGTCGAGCTGCACCCGGACTTCGCCCAGGCGCCGCTGCGCGCCTTCCACGCCGAGCACGGCATCGCCACCGAGGCGTGGTCGCCGCTGGGCCAGGGCAAGGGCCTGCTGGACGAGCCGGTCATCGGCACCATCGCGGAGCGGCACGGCCGCACCCCCGCCCAGGTCGTGCTGCGCTGGCACCTCCAGCTCGGCAACGTCGTGATCCCCAAGTCCGTGACGCCGTCCCGGATCAGGGAGAACATCGACGTCTTCGACTTCGAGCTGTCCGACGCCGACCTGACGGAGCTGGCCGGCCTGGACGCGGGCAACCGCATCGGCTCGGACCCCGCGTCGGTCAACTGACCGCACGGCGTGACGGCATGACGCGTGACAGCACGGCGGCGGCATCCGCGGGACGGGTGCCGCCGCCGTCCTGTCACCCGCTGTCGAGAGTGAACGTCTGCCCCGCCCGGTAGGACCGGACGGTCGGCGACTCCCCCGCGCGCACCAGGTGGACGCGGCCCAGGCCGGACACCGCGCAGCGCGGGCCGTCCACCGTGAGCAGCGTGTTCTCGTCGATGGCGACGCCCACGGCGACATCGCCGCGGGCCACCGTCTCGACCAGGCGCGCCAGCGTCCCCCACTGGGCGGCGTGCGCCTCCACGGTGCACGGGACGAGGCCGAGCCCCGGCCGCAGGGTGATCTCGTCGAGGTCCTCGGCGGTCTCCTCCGGGCAGACAGGGATGCCGTCCGCCCGCCAGCCGCCGACCAGCGCCAGGTCCGCGGCGACGGCCGCGCCCGCCGAGAATCCCGCGTACGGGACCGGGGGCAGCCGGCGCGCGTGCGGGGCCAGCACGTCGCCGTAGGCGGGGGTCAGGCCGCCGCAGACCAGCAGCGCTGCCGCCGCGTCGAACGCGGCCGGGTCCAGCTCGCCGCCGGGCGGCACCAGGACGGGGTACGGCCGGCAGGGCGCCACGGCCCGCAGGGCCGCCTCGTACCGCCCGAAGTCCGCCGCCCCGACGCCCTCGTCGATCAGCAGGCAGGCCACGGCCGGGTCAGGCCCTGCCGCGGCGAGGAACGGCCCGTACACCAGGGACGCGGCCGCTTCGTCCCAGCCGCCGCCGATCAGATACGTCTCCATGCCGGCCGAGTCTGCCGCCCCGGCCCCCGGACCGCACCACTTTTCCCGGCCCGTGCGGCCACCTGTTCGCCCGTCCGGTCGCCCCTCCGTGCGCCCGCCCGGCGGCTGTCAGACCATCCGGAAGACCGGGCCCTTCGGCGTGAACGGCAGCACCGCGCCGCGCGGTACGAGGTAGGCGTGCTCGCGGCGCGGGCGCAGCACATCGCACTCGGCGTCGGTGATGATCAGGACCGGTGCGCCCGGCGGGAAGTCGTCCGCGCGGTGCAGCAGGTCCAGCGCGGGCTGGAGCACGGTGCCGCCGCGCCCGTGGACGCGGACCCGGCCGGCGATGTCCGCGACCGGGACGTACCCCGCGTCGTGCGCCGCCGCGTCGCACATGACGACGCGGGCGGCGGGCACGTCGCGGGCCGCGGCGTACGACGCGATGGCGCCCAGCGCCTTGCCGATCAGCGTGGTGCTCATCGACCCCGACGTGTCGAGGACGACCCCGAAGGTGCAGCGGGCCACCTCCTCGGGCGGGAAGTACCGCCCGGCGCGCGGGATGTCGGGCGTGGAGGACTGGCGCCGGGAGGGCCGGGCGTAGGAGCGGACCGGTTCGGGGCGGGGCACGTACTCGTCGAACCAGCGCGCGAGTTGGGCGTCCCAGGCCAGCGGCGGGTGGCTGAGCGCGTTGATCTCCTCCACGAGCCCGGCCGGCAGCAGCCCGCGCTCGCGCGCCGAGTGCAGGTCGAGGCCGCTCATCAGTCCCCGCCGGTAGAACTCGTCGAGGTCCACCCACTCGGCCGGCCGCGCGGGCCGGGGCAGCGGCTCGCCGAGGATGTCCCCCTTGCCCTTGCCGCGCAGCGTCGCCAGCCGCCGCATCCGGCGCAGGTCGGTGGCGATGCGGTCGTAGACCTCCTCGGCGGACAGGCCCGCCAGTTCGGGGTCGTGCAGCAGCCCGGCGGGCATCTCCCCGACGTTCATCTCGATCAGCCAGGCGTTGATGACGTAGTCGGCGGCGACGTTGAACAGGTACCGGTCGCGACCGCCGCAGCGCTCGCCGTGCCGCAGGGCGGCGTGCAGCATCTCGTGGCCGAGGATGAAGCGCCACTCCTCGTCCGCGTGCCGGATCAGCGGGTTGACGTAGATCTCGGCCGCCTCCGGGCTGACGGCGGCGACGGCGATGCCGTGCGCCCGGGCGAGTTCGGCGTCCGCGACGAGCGTCATGCCCGCGGCGATCCCGCCGAGCAGCGGGTACGACGACACGAACCAGTTGAGCGCGCGCTCCCAGGGCCGCTGCTCGATCCGGGCTCCGGTGAGGGTGTCGCGCCGGCCGCCCGCGACGTCCATCGCGGCCGAGACCGTACGGGTCAGGGCGTGCGCGAGGGCGTTGCTCCAGTCCGGCAGGGCGCCGCGCCAGGTGATCCACTCGGTGAGCACCTGGTCGGACTCGCCGGGGCCCGCGGTGCCGCAGTCGGCGTAGGCGGGCGGGATGCCGTCGCGGCGGAAGCGCTCGGCGAGCTTGTCCTCGTCGCCGTCCGGCCAGGTGCGCGGCAGATGGTCCGGCGCCTCGCCGACGGGCATGGTGGCCAGGAAGCGGTTGACGACGACGCAGCGCGCGGTGCGGTCGAAGACGTCGGGCTGCTCGCGCGGCCCGGTGGCGGCCGGCACATGGCCGAAGCCCAGGTGGAGCAGGCCGTGCGCGAGGGCCCAGGCCCACGTGGCGGGGTCCGCGCGGCGGTACGGGTGGGCGTGCACCGTGCCGTTGGAGGTGACCACCGTCAGGCCGTGCTCGGGGCGGAGGTCGCAGTCGGGCAGGCGGCAGAACGCCGCGTCGAGGGCGGACAGCGCGGGGTGCGCGGACACGATCGCGCACCCTTTCAGGTACGCCGCCTCGGCCAGCTCCCGCTGCTTGTCCGGGCGTTTGGCGCGGGCCTTCACCGGCGGGCCCTCATCGGCGCGCCTCGACCAGCCGCGGCATGTCGCGGGCGGCCTCGACGAGGAACCAGGCGGGCAGCACGGGGTTGCCGTCGAGGTCGTCCGCGATGACGGTCTGGGCGACCTCGACGGAGATCTCCGCGAGCTGCACGAGCAGCGCCTTGGAGCGGAAGGCCGTCTGCCGCACGGCCTCGGAGGCGTGCTCCTTGCGGTCCGGCAGCTCCTTGGCGAGCCGGCCGCGGAAGGCGTCGGCGAGGTAGTAGAGCAGGTCGCGGTCCTCCAGCCGGCGCGGCCAGGGGGCGTCGCCCTTGAGGATCGCGTCGATGCCGTAGGCGTTGCGGACGATCTTCGCGTAGCCGCAGAAGGAGACGGCGTGCGCGGGGGTCAGCGTCCCGTGCGTGATCACCTTGAGGGTGCCCTCGTCGAGCGTCGGGCCGAAGGAGTGCAGCGCGTCGGAGAGCATGTGCCACGAGCGCGGGGTGGAGAACGGCTCCTCGGTCTTCGGCGCCTTCGACCACAGGTGGTCGGGCCGGTCGGTGAGGTACTCCGTCACCCACGGGTGGATGCCGTTCTCGCCCGCCCACACCAGCCAGTCCTTCGCGGAGGCCTGCAGATGGACGTGGGTGAGGCGGTTGACGAGCGCGGAGGCGATGGGGCGGGCGAGCGCGTTGTCGGTGGAGCGGTTGCCCGCCCCGATGACGATGGAGCCCGCGGGCAGCTCGTAGGAGCCGATCCGGCGGTCCAGGATCAGCGAGTAGAACGCCTTCTGGACGTCGGGCGTCGCGGCGTTGAGCTCGTCGAGGAACAGGCAGTACGGCTCGTCGCGCGCGATGGCCTCGGGCGGGCAGAAGCGGGTGCGCCCGTCGTGGATCTGCGGGACGCCGATCAGGTCCTCGGGGGCCAGCTGCGTGCCCAGCAGCGACACGCACTCCAGGCCGAGCGACTCGGCGAAGGCCCTGACCAGAGAGGACTTGCCGATCCCGGGCGCGCCCCAGAGGAACACCGGACGCACGGTGGCGAGCCCGAGCAGCAGCTCGGGTATCCGGGTGGGCGTGACGGTGATGGCGGACTGCATGCTGCGGGCTCTCCGGGGGGTGGGTGGTGCGGCAGGTGTTCGGTCACCCAGCGTGACGGTCGGGGAAGGACCGCACAACTGGTTTTCCCGCTGCCGCACCCGCCCCGCGGTGCCCTCGGAGCCGTGGACTACACGTCGCCCGCGACCAGCGGGTAGTGGTCGGAGTAGTCGGTGTACGAGTACGTCGTGCCCCAGCTGGAGACCGACCACTTCGGGGAGTGCTCGTCGACGACGCGGTTGTTCCAGTGGGCCGGGCGGGCGTGGCCGTTGCGCAGCAGCGCGTGGTCCAGCCGCTGCGCCGGGTCGTCCGGGTAGCGGTCCCGGGCCACGGAGTTGGTGACGGGGTCGAAGCCGGCGGCCGGCCCGGGGTCGGCGTCGGGGGCCGCCGCGTCGAGGTCCGTGAGCAGGCCCGGGTACTCGGCGCCGTGCGCGTCGACGTTGAGGTCGCCGGCGATGACGACGGGTTCGGCGGCGGGGATGGCGCGGGCGTCGAGGAAGGCGTCGATCTCCCGGTCCTGGCCGCGCCGGATGCTCGCGGCCTCGCCCGCTCCGCAGGAGGAGTCGTCGGCCTGGGTGTGGGTGCCGACGATGTGCACGCGGGTGCCGTTCACGTTCAGGACGACGTACACGAAGCCCTTGTTGGAGTAGTTGTCGGCGCCGCACCCGTCCGCGTAGACGTGCTGCACCTTCTCCAGGATGGGCCACTTGCTGGCGACGGCGACCCCGCCGTCCTCCGGCGTCCAGGAGCTGTACGCCCCCTCGGTGCGGTCCCAGCCGCTGGTGGAGCGGCCGAGGACCGGCGTCTGGTACGGGTAGCGGCTCCTGACGTTGCCGAGCAGCCGGTCGGAGGCCGCGTTGTCGAACGCCTCCTGGAAGACGACGACATCGGCGTTCCGCACGTAGCCCGCGTCGGCGATCAGGTCGGCGCGCTGCAGCTGCCCCCAGTTCGGGTACAGGTTCCGCGACAGCATCATCACGTTGCTGGTCACCAGTCTGATCTGCGGAACCTGCGAGGCCTGCGCGCTCCGCACCGCGAACGCGGGCGTGGCTGCCGTGGCGGTGGTGGTGGCGGCGGTGCCGAGCAGGAGCACGGCGGCACAGGCGGTGGCGGCTCGGGCAAGTCTCACGGAACACTCCCGGTGAACGTGGGTGGAGAAGCAGCGGAAGCCTAGGGGGACTTGGTTACCGAAGGGTAGATACGTGCGCACATCCCGTCTACGATCTGCCCCCTGATGTCAATCTGACGGAGGATCAGTGACCACCAAGCCGCTTCGGGCCGTCGCCGCACTGGCCGGTGCCATCGCCCTCACCGCCGCCGCCACCGCGTCGGCCGCGTCCGCCGCCTCACCAGGGGGCTGGACCGAGTCCGGGACTTCGTACACCGGCTCCCTGACCGGCGGTGAGGGAGTCGCCAGCCGCGCCGACGGCTCGCTGCTCTACCGGGGCCTCGGATCGATCCCGCTCGCCCTGCGCGTCAAGGGCTGGAACCACATCGGCGACCCGGACATCGCCCAGGGCCACGTCTTCGACGCCTACCAGGGCGGCGACGGCGCGACGTCGAAGATGTACGCCGTCACCACGCCCGGCGGGCAGCGCTACGAGTACGTCCACCCGCTCGACCCCGGCGAGGCGCTCAACAACTCCTTCGCCGCCGTCTCCCCCGACGCCCAGTGGCTGGTCTCCGGCGAATGGGGCTCCCGCGACCGCCTCCAGGTCTTCCCCGCCCCCCTGCTCAACCCCGCCACCCCGCGCACCGGCGGCACGCTCCCGCAGGCCGGGCAGCTCACCTTGGACCGCGCGGTCGACAACATCCAGGGCTGCGACTTCGTCTCCGCCACCCGCCTGGTGTGCGTCTCCGACAACGACGCCAAGGACCTGCTGCAGATCGACCTCCCGCACGCCCTGGACGGCACCGCCGTCACCGGCCAGGTGACGACGCTGCTCCCATTGCCGAAGCGCAGCATCTGCTCGGGCACCTTCGAATCCGAGGGCATCGACTTCGACCCGCGCTCCGGGACGCTGCGCGCGGAGGTCGTCCAGCCGGGCGTCTGCGTGGTCTCCACGACGGTCTACTCCTACGCCCCCACCACGTAGGCAACGGCCGCGGCCCCGGCTGCGGCCCCGGCTGCGGCTCCGGCCGCGGCTCCGGCCGCGGTCCCGGCCGCGGTCCCGGCCGCGGTCCCGGTCGCGGTCCCGGCCACAGCCCCGGCACCGTCCCGTCCCCCCACTCCGTAGGAGGCAGTCCATGCGTCGCAGATCGACCGTGCTCCTGTCCGTGCTCGGCGCCCTGGCCCTGCTGCTCGGCGCGGCGCCCGCGTCGCCGGCCGCCCAGTCCGCCGGACCGCCCGCGCACCATCCGGTGATCTTCGTGCACGGCTACAACGCCGACCCCGGCGTGTGGGGCGGGATGACCGCCGACTTCAAGGCCGCCGGTTACACCGACGGCGAGTTGTTCAGCTGGGGCTACGACACCCACCAGTCGGTCAACGAGGTACTGGCCGGCCGCTTCGCCGCCTACGTCGACACCGTGCTGAGCAGCACCGGCGCCTCCCAGGTCGACCTGGTCGCGCACTCCTTCGGCAGCCTCGTCACCCGCTGGTACGTCGCGTTCCGCGGCGGCACGGCCACCGTCGACCACTGGGTCTCGCTCGGCGGCCCGAACCACGGCACCTACACCGCGTGGGCCTGCGCGCTCTGGGACCAGGCGTGCCGCGACATGACGCCCGGCTCGTACGTGCAGAAGCAGTTGGCGGCCGGGGACGAGACGCCGGGAGCCGTCGCGTACGCGACGTTCTGGTCGGAGTGCGACGAGGTCGTCAACCCGGACAGCAGCGTCGCGCTCAGTGGCGCCGTCAACACGGACGCCGGGTGCCTCGCCCACAATGACCTGCTGGGGGACGGCGCGGTATCGCAGGGAGTACGCGATTTCCTCGCCGGGTGATGACTCCCCGTAGGCTGCCGGTGTGCTGAACTACGACGTAGAAGCCGAACGGTACGACGCGACCCGTGGAGGCGTCCCCCGGGCGGAAGCCGCGGCCCGCGCCGTGCTCGACCTCGTGCCGGAAGGGGCCCGCACCCTGCTCGACGTCGGGTGCGGGACCGGTCTGGTGACCGAGCGGCTCGCCCGGCCGGGACTGCGGGTCCTCGGTGTCGACGCGTCGGCCGGCATGGCGTCGGTGGCCGCGGGCCGGGTCGGGCCCACGGTGGTGCTCGGCGACAGCAGGCGGCTGCCGTTCGCCACCGGCTCCCTGGACGCGGTCTGCGCCGTCTGGCTGCTGCACCTGCTGCCGGACGCGGCGGAGGTGGTCGCCGAGTGCGCGCGGGTGCTGCGGCCCGGCGGGGTGTTCGTCACCACCGTCGACAAGGACGCCGCGCACGCGGTGGACAGCGACGTCGACGCGCTGCTCGCCCCGCATGTCATCCCGGACGCCTACGACGAGGCCGCGGCCGTCGTCGGCTGGGCGGCGGGCCACGGGCTGCGCCCCGGGGCGGAGACCTCGTTCACCGGCCACGGCCAGGGCCGGTCACCGGCGCTGACGGTCGAGAAGATCCGCGCCGGGTACTTCGCCTCGGCCCTGGAGTTCAGCCCGCGCCAGGCGCAGGGTGTCATCGAGGGCCTGGGCGCGCTGCCGGACCAGCACACCCCGCGCGCCGACCCGGTCTACCGGCTGCTCACCCTGGACAAGGACGCCTGACGCTCCGCCGGGCGGGCATCCCCCGCACCGGGGATGCGGATCGTCCCACGGCCGGACGTGGCGGGCACGGGCGGCCGGGAGCGTGGACGGTATGGAAACCACCGTGCCCGCCCACCGCCCCGCGCCCGCCGCCGAGTCGCCGCGGACCCCGACCGCCCGCCGCGTGCTGCGGGCGGTGGCCGTCGCCGCCTGCGTCCCCTATCTGACGCTCAAGATCGCCTGGCTCTCCGGCAGCACCGTCGGCATCCCGCCCGGCAGTTCGCTGCGCGACCTCCTGCACGACCCCGCCTTCTACGCCGTCAACGTGCTGACCGTCGTGATGGACGTCGCCGTGGTCGTGCTCGCCGTCGCGCTGACCCGCCCGTGGGGCCGGCGCCTGCCGGCCTGGCCGCTGGTCCTGCCCGGCTGGATCGCGACGGGGCTGATCGCACCGATCCTCGTCGGCTTCCCGCTGGTGACCGCCGTCTCCCTGCTCACCGGCGGCCGGAGCACACCGGCCGCGGATCCGTGGCTGGACGAGTGGGTGTTCGGTGTCGTCTACACCGGGTTCGGCGTCCAGGGGCTGGCCCTGGGCACCCTGTTCACGCTCTACGCGAAGGACCGCTGGGGCGCGCTGCTGCGCGGCAGCGTCGCGGACCTCGCCGCGAGCCCCACCCGCCCCGTCCTGCGGATCACGGCGGTGGCGGCGGCCGTGGCCGCGCTGCTGCCCGTCGTCCTGCACACCGTCTGGGCCTGCGGCGGAAGCGTCGGCCTCAGCGCCGCGCGCGCCGCGGAACACACCGGCGGCACCGCCGTCGTCGAGGCCGACACCGCAGCGTTCACGGCGCTGGCGGCCGTCGGCATCCTGCTGGCCGCCTTCGGCCGGGGCACGATCCGGCTGGCGGTCCCGCTGGCGCTCGGCTGGACCGGCGGCGCGGCTACGGCGGCCTGGGGCGGGTGGATGCTGATGGCCGGGGCCGTCGCGCCCGACAGCACCGGAGATCCGGCGACGTCCCCGCTGATGGACCTGACCTACGCTGTCCAGATGCTCCTCGGGATGCTCGTCCTCGTCGCCGGCGCCCACCTGCTCGCCGAACGCGCCGCGACCGGCACCGCGGCGGGCGCCCTGCGGCGTGGCTGACCCGGCGCGGGGCGCGCTCCGCCGGTCCTGGGACGCGCTGTTGGGGCGGCGGGCGCGGCTCCGGTGGGTCCATCTGATCCTCGGCGGCGCGCTGCTGATGCCGTTCTACCTGCTGATGAACACCGCGCTGAACGTCGTCGCGCACGCCGACGAGGGCAGCGGCCACTGGATCGCCCAGCAGTTCGGCGCCTTCGCCCTCGCCCTGCCGCTCGCCGCGCTCGTCGCCGCCGCCTTCCCGCTCGTCCGCGATCTGGAGGGGTCGGCGGCGCGGGCGCTGGGCGCCGGCCCCGAGGGCGGGCCCACGCCCTCGCAGGACCGGACGGGGGCGGCGCGGGTCCGGACCGCCGGCTGGTTCGTGCTGCACGTCGGGCTCGGCGGGGTCGTCAGCGGGATGACCCTGGCCGTCCCGCCGGCTGCCGTGGTGCTGCTGGCGCTGCCGTTCTCCGCGCGGCTGCGCGCGACCGAACTGCCCTGGGCCCGCCCGCTCGGCGTGGGCCACCACGCCCTGACGCCCTTCGTCGGCGTGGCCCTGATCGCCCTGCTCGTCCTGGTCGCCCAGGGCGCGGCGCAGGTGCTGGCGCGCTGCGCGACCGGGTTGCTCGGGCCGACCCCCGCCGACCGGCTGGCCGCCGCCGAGCAGCGCACCGTACGGCTGGCGCTGCGCAACCGGCTGGCCCGCGAGCTGCACGACTCGGTCGGGCACGCGCTCAGCGCGGTGACCCTGCAGGCCGGTGCCGCCCGCAGGGTGCTGGACCGCGATCCGGAGTTCGCCCGGCAGGCGCTGGCCGCCATCGAGGAGACCACCCGGCGCGCGGTCGCGGAACTCGACGACGTGCTGGGCCTGCTGCGCGAGGACGGCGACGGCTCGACCGCTCCCCCGGGCCCCACCCTCGACGGCTCCGACGGCCAGGACGGCCTCGCCGCCCTGCTCGACCGGACGCGGGCGGCGGGCGTCCCGCTGGACGCGTCCGTCGACGGTGACCTCGGTGCGGTGCCGCCGGTGGTCTCCCGCGAGGCGTACCGGATCGTGCAGGAGGGCCTCAGCAACGCGCTGCGGCACGCGGGCCAGGTCCCGGTCGGACTGCGGATCACCGTGAAGGACGACGAGTTGGAGATCGAGATGGTCAACCCCATCGCGGTGCCGCCCGCGCGCCGGGCGGGCGGCGGACGCGGCCTGGTCGGCGTCGAGGAGCGGACGGCCGCGCTGCGCGGCCGGTTCGAGGCCGGAACCGACGGCCCGCGGTGGCGGCTGCGGGTCGCCCTGCCACTGGGGGCGGGGACCCGATGAAGCTGCGGATCGTCCTGGCCGACGACGAGCGGATGGTGCGCACGGCGCTGCGCGCGATCCTGGAGAACGAACCGGACCTGGAGGTCGTCGGCGAGGCCGCCACCGGCGCCGAGGCCGTCCCGCTGGTGCGCGAACTGCGGCCGGACGTCGTCCTGATGGACGTCCGCATGCCGGAGATCGACGGCATCCGCGCCACCGAGCAGCTGGTGCGCACCATGGCGGAGCCGCCGCACATCGTCGTCGTGACGACGTTCGAGAACGACGCCTACGTCTACGAGGCGCTGCGCGCCGGGGCCTCCGGCTTCCTACTCAAGCGCGCCGGGGCCGACCAGCTCGTCGACGCCGTGCGGCTGGTGGCCCGCGGCGACTGCCTGCTCTTCCCGGCGGCCGTGCGCACGCTCGCCGCCCGCTACGCGCCGGCCGACCCCTCGCGGGCGCTGCGCGACCGCCTCACCGAGCGCGAGGCGGAGGTGCTGCGCCTGATGGCGACGGGCCTTTCCAACGCGGAGATCGCCGGCCGGCTCGGCCTCGGATCCGAGACCGTCAAGACCCACGTCGCCCGCGTCCTGGCCAAACTCGGCGCCCGGGACCGCACCCAGGCCGTGATCGCCGCCTACGAGTGCGGCTTCGTCGTCCCTGGTTGAGGGGGCGGAGCGGGCGCAGGCGTCGGTCCGGTAACGACCCGGTCTCGATTCGGGGAACCAATGGCCGCCATTCTGCGTCATATTCAGCATGAATGATCTTCCTGTACGGATACGCCCTGCTGAGATGGACGACCTGGACGCGGTCGTGAGCATCCACACGGCGGCGTGCGCCGCGGCGCACCGCGAGGGCTCCGCTCCCGCCGAGGAGCTGGAGGCGCCGGGCGGTCTGCTCGCGCGGTTCAACGGATGGGCGCGGGCCATCCAGTTGCCCGGGAAGACGACCCTGATCGCCGAGGCCGACGGCGAGGTGGTCGGCGTGCTCTCCATGGAGTCGGACGCGCCCGGCACCGCGCTGGAGCTGTCGCAGATCCACGTGCGGCCCGGCCAGTGGCGGCGGGGCATCGGCGGCCGGCTGCACGCGGCGTACGTGCAGTCCCTGCGGGAGACCGGCGTGCTCACCGGGCTCGCGGGGGTATGGGAGCACAACGACCGGGCGCGGGCGTTCTACGCGGGGCTCGGGTGGCGGCCGGTCGGGACGGTGGAGACGGGCGGGGACGGGCTGCGCCGGCTGCGGCTGCGCCTCGAAGTCTGAGCCGGATCTTTCTTGACTGACCGTTCTCGATACAGGTAGCGTCATTCGCGTGGCCAGGACCAAGGAGTTCGATCCGGACGCCGCGCTGCAGTCGGCCCTCGAGCTGTTCTGGCGGCGCGGCTACGAGGCGACGTCGATGGCCGACCTCGTCGAGCACCTCGGCATCGCCCGCGCCAGCATCTACGGGACGTTCGGCAGCAAGCACGGGCTGTACGTCAGGGCGCTGGAGCGGTACGGGGAGCTCTGCGATCCGGCCCTGATGGAGGAACTGTCGCAGCCGGGACCCGCGCTGCCCGCCGTCCGCTCCGTCGTGACGCGCTTCGCGGAGGAGTCCGCCTGCGACGACCTGCGACGCGGCTGCTTCATCACCAACACCGCCGTCGAGCTGGCGCCGCACGACCAGGCCGCCGCGCGGCGCGTCGAGGCCAGCTGGGACTGGCTGGAGACGGCGCTCGCCTCGGCCCTCACCCGCGCGCGGGCCCAGGGGGAGCTGCCCGAGGGGCGCGATCCGCGGGCGCTGGCCCGGCTGCTGCTCGTCCTCATGCAGGGCATGCGGGTGGTCGGCAAGGCCGGCCAGGACCCGGCCCGCGTCAGGGACGCGGCAGCCCAGACCCTCTCCCTCCTGGACCTTCCCGACTAGGACCGCCGCCCCGACCCTCGGGCGGTCTTCCGTCTGCCCTTATTCGAGAATGATCGATCCAATATCAAGCCGGAAGGGCGCTGGGGGACATGTCGTCGAAGAACGGCTTCGCGCTGCTCGGAACCATCCAGGCCACCCTCATCTTCACCATCATGATCCTCATGGTGCCGCTCCCCCGGATCGCCCGGGAGTTCGGCCTCGACCCGTCCGGACTCCTGCTCCTGAGCACCGCGTACGGGCTCTCCTTCAGCGGACTGCTGCTCCTGGGCGGCCGGCTGGCCGACCGGCACGGCGGACGCCGGATGCTGACGGTCGGCCTGTCGGTCTTCGCCGCCGCCTCGGTGGCGGGCGCCCTGGCGCCCGGCGCCACCTCGCTGACGGCCTTCCGGTTCGTCCAGGGCCTCGGGGCCGCGCTGACCGCCCCGGCCGCGATGGCCCTGGTACGCCGGCTGTTCCCGACCCCCGCCGGCCATGACCGGGCCATGGCGACCTGGGGCGGCCTCTCGGTCCTCGGCGCGACCGCCGGAGGCCTGTTCTCCGGAGCCGTGACCACGTGGATCTCCTGGCGGGGCACGTTCCTCGTACCGGTGCTCGTCGCCCTGGCCGGGCTCGTCCTCGCCCCCCGGCTGCTGCCCGCCGACCCGCGCCGACCCGGTGCGCCACCGCCGCTGGACGTGGGCGGGGCCGTGACGGCGACCGCCGGGGTCACCGCGGCCGGCTACGGCCTGGTGGCCACCGGGGAACGCCCCTGGTCGTCGGCCGCCGTACTCGTCCCGCTGACCGCGGGCGTGCTGCTGCTCGCCGCGTTCGCGCTCGTCGAACGCCGGGCCCGCGAGCCGCTGCTGCCGCCCGGCTTCCTGCGCGACACCCGGCGGGCCACCGCGCTCGCGGCCATCATGGTGACCGCGGCGGGCACCGCCCTCACCTTCTACCTGCTCTCCCTGTACCTCCAGCAGGTGCGCGGCTGGTCGCCGCTGCGGACCTCCGCCGCCTTCGTTCCGTACGCCGCCGCCCTCGTCGGCTCCGGACGCGCCGCAGGACCGCTCATCGGGCGGTTCGGAGCCCGCGCCGTCACCGCGGGCGGCCTGGCAGTCGGGGCCGCCGGGCTGCTGCTGCTCGCCGGCCTCGACCCGCGGACCCCGTACGCCACGGGCCTGCTGCCCGGACTGCTCCTGCTGCCCGCCGGAGCGGGCGGGGCGTTCGCCGGCGCCACCGTGCTCGCCACCGCCGGAGTGCCGCGCCGACGGGCGGGGTTGGCGGCGGGCGTCATGAACACCGCCATGGAACTGGGGCCGACCGTCGGCCTCGCGGGGCTGATGTCCGTCGCCGCCATCCCCTCCACGCCCGTCGCCGGGTACGCGGCCGCCTTCGCCGCCGTCGGCGTCGGCTACGCGCTCACCGCCGCCGTCGCCGCGCTCGCCCTGCGACCGCGCCCCGACCCGGCCCCAGCCACCGCACCGAGCGCACCGAGCGCACCCGCTGCATCCGCTGCTCCCACCGCACCCACCGCACCCACCGCACCCACCACCATCAAGGAGTTGTCGTCATGACCGCACGCTTCACCGGCAGGACCGTCCTCGTCACCGGCGCCGGATCCGGTATCGGCCGGGGCATCGCCCTCGCCTTCGCCCGGGAGGGCGCCAGGGTCGCCGTCGCCGGGCGCACGGCGGAACCGCTGAAGGAGACGGTCGCGCTCATCGAGGCGGCGGGCGGCGAAGCCGTCGCCCTCACCGCCGACATCACGCGCTCGCAGGACGTGCGGCGGCTGGTCCAGGACACGGTGGCGCGCTTCGGCGGCCTCGACGTCGCCGTCAACAACGTCGGTGTCCTGACGACTCCGGCGCCGGTCGCCGACCTCTCCGAGGACGACTGGCGGTCGGGGCTCGACACCAACCTCACCGGCACCTGGCTCTCGATGAAGCACGAGATCACCCACATGCGCGCCCACGGCGGCGGCGCGATCGTCAACGTCGCCTCCAACCTCGGCGCCCACAGCCGCCGCCCGAACCTGGGCGCGTACGCGGCCGCCAAGGCCGCCGTCAGCGTGCTGACCCGCAACGCCGCCCTCGACCACATCGCCGACGGCGTGCGCATCAACGCGGTCAGCCCCGGGCCTGTCGACACCCCGATGTCCACCCGCCCCGGCGAGAGCGCCGCCGACAAGGCGGGCCGCATGGGGCGCGAGGTCCCGGCCGGCCGGGCCGGGTCCGTCGACGAGATCGCCGCCGCCGTGCTGTATCTCGCCTCCCCCGAGGCCGCGTTCACCGTCGGAGCCGACCTCGTCCTGGACGGCGGCATCACCGCCTGACTCCGCCGCGGCCCCACCGGAAAACGGGGCGACAGCGGCCGGTCATCCGCCTAGGCTGGCGCCGTCCAGGTGCGCAAGCAACGGTTGCTTCCCTTTCGGAGGACGTGGTCCCGGGTTCGACTCCCGGCCGGCGGCCCAGCCGTGGGTAGCTCAGTGGTAGAGCGCGTTGATGTCACCGTCGCGACATCTGATCTCTGGACACCCGAACGAACAGGCGCCCCTTCCCGCTCCGCGCGGCAAGGGGCGCTTCGCTGTCCGCATCCAGAGCCGCCGATGCGAGAAGGCGGCCGACGCCGAAGGGCGGCACCCGGAGTTCCGGGTGCCGCCCTTCGGGGTGAAGTGAGCGACGGGCAAGGGCGGCAGGGTTCGAACCTGCGACACCTGGTGTTGGAGACCAGTGCTCTGTCCAGCTGAGCTACGCCCCTTGGTGTTGGGGCAACTCTCCCGGTTCCGGCAGGTCCTGCGCAAAGGGATTTTCGTGGCCGAGCCAGCCGCGCAGCACGTCGTGCAGCGACTCGGCACCCGTCAGGGGGCCCTGCGGTTCCGGCAGCGTGCAGGGGAAGAGGAGGAACGGGCGGCTCTGGTCGCCGCCCAGGCCGCCGTGCGAGCCCGCCTGCTGCTCGAAGGCGTGGACGGCGCCGGTGGCCGGGTCGTAGGAGGAGTTGACCATCACGTCGGCGACGTGCGGGAAGCCGTCGGTGCGCCGGACCGTTTCCGCGGCACCCCTGCCGAACGGGGCGAGGGGGTCGGCGCCGCGGATGCGGCCGGTGTCGAGCTCGTGCTCCGCGCCGCCCGCGCCCAGCGCGAGCGGGCCCCGGACGGCGCTGCGGACGAGGACGAAGCCGATGCCCGGGTGGTCCACCAGGGTGCGCAGGAGCGTCGGGTAGCGCTCGTCGATCTCCTCGCGGGTGACGCGGCCCGGGAGGTCGGGGAAGGTGACGAGGCCGAGGTTGCCCGAGGCCAGGACCACCGGGTCGGAGGGCGGCCCGGCGCACTCCTTCTCCTCCTCCGGGTGCCGGCCCCGCTCGTCCCGGTACAGCGCGGTGCGGGCCGCCGTCCTGGCCTCGGCGCCGCTCACGCTGCGCCCGGCGCGGCGCGGGACGGGGAGGTCGCAGCCGGCGCGGACGAGTTCCTTCAGCGTCAGCCCGTACGCGTCGGCGAACGTCTGGCCGTAGCTCTGGCCGTGGTCGGAGAGGAGCACGATCCGGTACGGGCGGGGCGCGTAGCGGGCGGCGTCGGCGATGAGCCGGACCGAGGCGTCCAGCCGGTTCAGCACCTTGAAGGCGTCGCGGCTGCGCGGACCGGAGTGGTGGGCCACCTCGTCGTACGCGACGAGGTCCGCGTAGACCGCGGTGCGGCCGGCGAGCATGTCGCCGACCACGGCGGCGACCGCGACATCGCGTTCGACGACGGTCGCGAAGGCGCGCAGCAGCGGGTACAGGCCGCCGCGCTTGATCCGCGGGCGTTCCCGGCGCAGCCGGGACGCCGTCGACTCGGCGATCTCGCGACCGACCTCGGCCACGAAGGACCAGGCGGTGCGGACGGCGTTGGCGGGGTCGGAGAAGTACGCGAAGTAGCCGGACCGGGAGCGGCGGAACGTGCCGCGCCGGACCGCCGCCGACATCACCAGCGCCATCTGGTCCGCGCCGCCGCTGAACAGGTTGCCGCGGCTCGCGCCGTCCTCGGCGAGCAGCCCGCGCGAGCCGGTGCGCTCGATCGCCCGGCGTTCCAGCTCCGCCGCGCTGGAGGGCCGGTTGCAGACCATCAGCTGCCCGGTGTCCTTCTCGAACCAGCGGAAGGCGGGCACGTCGTGGTTGGACCCGTGCAGGATGCCGAGCTGGCTGGCGCCGGTCTGGCTGCTCCAGTCGGTGCGCCACGGCACCATCCGGTGGCTGCTGTCGAGCCACTCCGCGACGGTCTCCATCGCGGGCGGCCGGGTCCGGCCGCCGCGGTGCGAGGGGCGGACGGCCTCGCGCAGGACGTCGTGGCCGACGCCGTCGAGCTGGAGGAAGACCGTGCCGGGCACCTGCGGCCCCGCCTCGCCGCGCTCGGGCCGGCGGCGGCCGGCGAGCCGCGCGAGCCGCCGTCCGTACGCCTCGTCGTCCCGCACCGCGAGCGCGGTGCTGGTCGCCGACGACGTCGCCGACATCACGGCGGCGATCACGACGGCCGTGGCGGGTGTGATCTCGCCGTGCGGGGTGAAACGCAGGGCGATCAGCAGGAGCGACCCGTTGAGGAAGAAGACCAGCAGGCCCAGCACCAGCGCCGGGACGAGCAGCAGGGCGCGCACCAGCACGGGCCAGACCAGGGCGCTGAGCAGACCGAAGGCGCCCGCGCCGATCCCGGCGGTGACCGCCATCTGCGGCGGGTCGTCGCCGTCGGGCGACTGGATGCTGAAGTCGGGCAGGATGCCCGCCAGGGCCGCCAGCGTCGCCGCCGACACCGCCCAGACGATCACCACTCGCGCGACCGCCCGCCCAGCGGACCGCCACCGCCACCGCCGCAGCACGCCCGGCTCACCCCATGTCCTGTTCGCGGCCCGGTCCCCGGCGTCGCCGGGCCCGGGTGACTCCTGCACGCTGTCCACCCTGCCACAACGTCCTTCCGCCGCCGTCCGGGCCACCCCCGCACCGGCCGGGTGATCGGCATAGGGTCGGGGGCGGCGGACACGAGTACGGGTACGGGCGACAGGGCGGGTACGGGCGCCTGTGCGGGTACGGACGACAGTGCGGTGGAGGGACGGTTCCGGTGACGGTGGAGATCACGTGGTGGGGGCATGCCACGACGACCGTGCGGGACTCCGGCGTCCGCGTGCTGA
Organism: Streptomyces sp. NPDC006733; assembly: GCF_040636125.1. Lineage (NCBI taxonomy): Bacteria > Bacillati > Actinomycetota > Actinomycetes > Kitasatosporales > Streptomycetaceae > Streptomyces > Streptomyces sp. NPDC006733. The sequence goes on from NZ_JBEYJD010000021.1 coordinate 41,768, forward strand.
CCGACCCGCTGTTCGTGCGGCGCCTCGCGCACCTGCGGCGGCGGCGCGGGGCGGTGCCACCGCCCGAGGCGGCGGTCGCGGACGTCGCCGTCGTCTCCCATCTGCACGCCGACCACCTGCACCCCGCCTCGCTGGCCCGCCTCGCGCCCGGCACGCGCGTGCTGGTGCCGCGCGGCGCGCCCCGGGCCGTGCCGGGGCTGCGGCGGCTGCGGGGACTCGACCTGGTCGAGGTGACGGCGGGCGACGAGGTGCGGGTCGGCCCGCTGACCATCCGCGCGGTGCCCGCCGCGCACGACGGACGGCGGCTGCCGTACGGGCCGCACCACGTCGCGGCACTCGGCTACGTGGTGCACGGTGAGGCCAGGACGTACTTCGCCGGGGACACCGGGCTGTTCGACGACATGGCCGCCGAGGTCGGGCCCTGCGACACGGCGCTGCTGCCGGTCGGCGGCTGGGGTCCGTTCCTGGGCACCGGGCACCTGGACGCGGAACGGGCCGCGCAGGCGCTGGCGCGGCTCGCGCCCGCCGCGGCGGTGCCGATCCACTACGGCACCCTCTGGCCGGTGGGCATGGACGCGGTACGGCCGCACGAGTTCCACACCCCGGGCACCGAGTTCGTCCGGCAGGCGGCGCTGCTCGCCCCGGACGTGGCCGTGCACCGGCTGGAGCACGGCGAGAGCGTACGGCCGGCGGCGGCACGGTGATCCACTACCTCGCGGAGACCGCGCAGTCCTCGAACGCGCAGAGCACCCAGCAGGCGGTCGGCTATCCGACGCTCTTCCTGCTGGTGGTGCTCGGCTCGCTGGTGCCGGTGATCCCGACCGGGGCGCTGGTCAGCGGCGCCGCCGTGGTCGCGTTCCACCAGACCTCCCCGCTCGCGCTCGCGCTGGTCTTCGGGGTGGCGGCGCTGGCGGCCTTCCTCGGCGACGTCGGGCTGTACTGGCTCGGGCTGCGCGGCGTCCGCTCCAAGAACGGCTCGCGCCTGCTGCGCCGCCTGCAGAACCGGGCCGACCCGGAGCACCTGGCCAAGGCGCAGCGGCAGCTCGACCAGCACGGCGTGGCCGTGCTGGTGCTGTCCCGGCTGATCCCCGCGGGGCGCATCCCGGTGATGCTGGCCTGCCTGCTCGGCGAGCTGCCGCTGCGCCGTTTCGTGCGCGGGGACATCGCGGCCTGCCTGGCGTGGGCCGCCGCCTACCAGCTGATCGGGATCGTCGGCGGTTCGCTCTTCCCCGAGCCCTGGCAGGGCGTGGCGCTCGCTGTGGGCATCGCCTTCCTCGTCGCCGTGGTGCCCCAGGTGTGGCGCCGGGCGGGCGCCCGCAAGGCCGACCCGGCGACGGGTGACGCGGCCGACGGGTGACGTGACGGCAGGTGACGTGACGGCGGGTGACCCCCGCCGGGTGACCGGTCGACCGGGCCGGCGGTCCCGTCAGAGCGCGCGGCCGAGGACGCGCGAGGCTCCGACCGGCAGGTCCCACAGCCCTTCGCGGGGGCGGCCGGTGGCGGCCCAGGCCGCCCGCACCCGCGCCAGCGGTTCGAGCGGCGGCTCGGCCGAGAGCAGGAACGTCGCCCAGTGCATGGGGGCCATGGCGGCGGCGCCCACGTCCAGGCAGGCCTGGACGGCCTCCTCCGGGTCGGTGTGGACGGGGCTGAGCATCTCGCGCGGGTCGTACGCGCCGATCGGCAGCAGCGCCAGGTCGATGCCCGGGTGGACGCGGCCGATCTCGGTGAACCAGTGGCCGTAGCCGGTGTCCCCGGCGAAGTACACGCGCTGCCCGTTCCCGTCGGACAGCACCCAGCCGCCCCACAGCGAACGGCAGGTGTCGGTGAGGGTCCGCTTGCTCCAGTGGTGCGCGGGCACGAAGTCGAAGCGCACCCCGCCCAGTTCCGCCGCCTCCCACCAGTCGAGTTCGGTGACGTGCGTGAAGCCGCGGCGGCGGCACCAGGCGGCGAGTCCGGCGGGCACGAAGAGCGGGGTGTCGCGCGGCAGCCGCTTGAGGGTGGGGGCGTCGAGGTGGTCGTAGTGGTTGTGGCTGATGACGACCGCGTCGACGCGCGGCAGCGCCTCCCAGGCGACGCCCACCGGGGTGACGCGGGCCGGGGTGCCGAGGATCTTCTGCGACCAGACGGGGTCGGTGAGCACGGTGAGGCCGCCGATCCGCACCACCCAGCTGGCGTGCCCGGCCCAGGTCACGGCCACGGTGTCGGCGTCGACCTCCGGCAGCGGTCCCGGTTCCAGCGGCAGGTCCGGGAGGGTGGCGAGCGACGCGGCGCTGGGGCGCAGGCCGCCCTTGCGCAGGGTCCTGGCCATCTCGCGGACACCGGGGAGCGGGGCGGTGAGCCGGTCCGCGAAGGACCGCGGCCACACGCGGCGCTCACCGAGCGGACGTGGCTCGCCGAGCGGACGTGGCTCGGCGAGGGCGCGCTCCGTCTGATCTGTCATCGAGTCTCCCATCCGTGGGCGGCACGGGCAGCGGCGGGCGCGGTGGGACGCGCCCCCGTGGCCCGACCGTAGTTCAGCCGGCCGTCAGTTCGGTGAAGGCCGCCTCGAGTTCTGTCAACGCCTGGGCGACATGCGGCAGTTCCAGCGGGTCGGCCGCGCGCAGCGCGGCACGCCGCTGCTCGTCGGTGCCGCCGTGCAGCGCACCGGTGTCGATCCGGACCCGGAGCGCGGCCGGGTCGTCGCCGAACCGGTGGCCGCCGAGGACGCGCCTGCCGAGCCGCCGGGTGAGGTGGCGTTCGAGGGCGGGGGCGTCGGGAAGGTCGTGGGTGTCGTGCGAGGTCAGCTCGGCGTAGAGCTGGAAGCCCGCCTGGGGCGGGCGGCACAGCGCGCCGGCGGCGGTGACGGCCCGGCAGGCGCCGGCCCCGACGGCCGCGTGCAGCCGGTTCGCGGCGGCGTTGTGGGCGCGTACGTCGTCCGGTTCCGTCAGGGCGTACGCCGCCGCCGAGGCGACCGGTGCCGGCAGGAGGGCCCGCAGCTCGGCGCAGCGGTGCGTGACGCGCTCGCGCAGCGCGGTGCCCTCGTCGGAGTCCGGGAAGCGGGCGAGCGCCACCGGACAGCTCGGCGGCGCGAGGGTCGCGCCCAGGTCGTTGAGGACGATGGTCCGCTCGGGGAGCATCTCGGCGGGGCTGAGCAGGACCGTGGAGGGATCGTGGCGGGTGTCGCTGTACGTCTCGTCGGAGACGACGATCAGTCCTGCCTCGGCGGCCGCCTCGCAGCTCTCGCGCAGCAGCTCCGGCGAGGTGACGGTGCCGGTCGGGTCGTCCGCGGGCGACAGCAGCAGCACCCGCGGGTCCGCGCCCTCCGCCCGCGCCCGGCGGACGGCCTCCAGCAGCGCGAACGGGTCCGGCGCGCCCCCGCCCTCCGGCGGTGCCGGGACGGCGGACACCGAACGGCCGAGCAGCCGGGCGAGGGGCGCCTGCCAGGCGGCGGCCGGCCGGGCGAGCACCAGGCCGCCGCCGGTGGCGTCGAGGATCGCGAGCAGCAGTTGCTCGGCGCCGGGCGCGGCCACGACGCGCCCGGATTCGGTCGGCAGCCCGCGGCGCTTCCAGTACCCGGCGGCCGCCTGCCGCACCGCGGGACCGCCGCCGGCCGGCTCCACCCCGTCGCCCGCGAGGCGGGCGTTCCAGTACGCGGGAACGGGCAGCCCCGGATCGGGCCTGAGCTCGTACGGGGTCGTCCCCTGCATCGTGCCTCCGGTGCGTCAGTGGCTGCCGCCACCATCCCAGCCCGCGCACGCCCCGCACGAGCGCCATGCCCGCCCGCACCTCCACCCACCCGTTTGCCGGGGTGGAGGCGGGTGCGGGGGTGAGCGCCGGCGGGTGGGCGCCGGAACCAGTCGGCGGTGGTCGAGCGCCGGAACTACCGGGATCGGCCGGACAGCAGCCCCGGCAGGTCGCGCATCTCGTCGAAGACGACCGTCCCCGGACCTTCGAGCCAGGCCCGCGGGGTGAGCCCGCCGCAGTACCCGAAGGCGCGCATGCCCGCCGCACGGGCCGCCTCGACGCCGAAGTGGCTGTCCTCGACCACCACGCAGTGGGCCGGGTCCGCACCCAGCGTGCGGGCCGCGTGCAGGAACAGGTCCGGGGCCGGCTTGCCGCGCTCGACCTCGGTCGCGCTGAAGATCCGGCCGGCGAAGCGCGGGAGGAGGCCGGTGAGTTCGAGCGAGTACCGCAACCCGGGGTGGGTGTTGCTGGACGCGACGCAGGTGGGGGAGGCGATCAGGTCGAGCGCCTCGGTGATGCCGTCCACGGCGGTCAGCTCGGCGTCGAACGCCGCCCGGTACCAGGGCCGGTACCGCTCGTACCAGCCGTCCGGGAGCGGCTCGCCGAGGTGCTCCTCGATCGCGGCGGTCATGTCGAGGTGCGAGCGGCCCACGAAGCGCTCGACGATCTCGGCCTCGCCCATCGGCCAGCCGAGTTCGGCCAGCATCCTCGCGTCGACGCGGACGGCGAGGCGCTCGCTGTCGACCAGGACGCCGTCGCAGTCGAAGATCACCAGGTCTATTCGATCATCAGCCACCCGGGCATCCTAGGCGAGCGGGATGGTATCGAAACCCGCTGCGCGGGTAGCCGGTAGCGCATGAAGCATCGTGCCAGGGCCCACTCCTTGAAGATGTGGGACCACAAGCTGTTCCACCAGGTCGCCAGCCACAGCTGGCCCGGGGCCGAGCCGGTACTTCCGCGGCTGAGCCGCAGCGCCAACCACGGCCTGCTCTGGTTCGGGGTGGCCGCCGGCATCGCCGCGGTCGGCGGAAGGGACGGCCGCCGGGCGGCCCTGCGCGGGATCGGCTCCCTGGCGCTGGCCTCCGCGACGGTCAACACCGTCGGCAAGCGGGCGGTGCGCCGGGCGCGGCCGATAGTGGACGCCGTTCCGGTGATACGGCGTCTGCGGCACCAGCCCTTCACCACCTCCTTCCCCTCCGGCCACGCCGCCTCCGCCGCCGCCTTCGCGACCGGGGTCCTCATGGAGTCCGGCCGCTGGGGCACGGTCGTGGCACCGATCGCCGCCTCGGTGGCGTTCTCCCGGGTCTACACCGGGGTGCACTACCCGAGCGACGTGGTGGCCGGTGCGGCGTTCGGTATGGGCGCCGCCCTCGCGGTGCGGGCCCTCATCCCCACCTCCGACGGTTCGCCCGCCGACGTGGGCCCGGCCGTGAACGCCCCCTCGCTGCCGGAGGGGCGCGGGCTGTTCGTCGTGGTCAACGAACTCTCCGGGCCGCCCGCGCTGCTCAACCCGCCCGCCGAGCGGATCCGCACCGCCCTGCCGATGGCCGGGGTCGCGGAGCGCACCGAGGACGACGACCTCGCCGAGCTGCTGGAGAAGGCCGCCCAGCAGGCGATCGAGCACAACGGCGCGCTCGGCGTGTGCGGCGGCGACGGAACGGTCACGCTGGCCGCGTCGATCGCCATGCGCCACAGCCTCCCGCTGGTGGTCTTCCCGGGCGGGACGCGCAACCACTTCGCCCTCGACCTCGGCATCAACACGGTCGAGGACGCGGCCGTCGCCGTCATGGCGGGCACCGCGGCCGCCGTGGACATCGCGACGTACACCTCGTACGACACCCCGGGCGGCGCGGAGGCGGTCCCCTTCGTCAACACGTTCAGCATCGGCTCGTACCCCGAGCTGGTGCGCGTCCGCGAGCGCTGGTCGCGGCGGGTGGGCAGCTGGCCCGCGAGCGTCCTGGCGGCGGTGCACGTGCTGCGCACGTCCGAGCCGGTCGACGTCGAGATCAACGGGCGCCGCCGGTCGGTCTGGCTGATCTTCGCCGGGAACTGCGAGTACTCGAGCGTGGGGCTCGCGCCGGTGCGCCGCCGCGACCTGAACGACGGGATCCTGGACGTACGCATCGTCGACGGCGGCCCGTTCGCCCGGACGCGCCTGGTCGGGGCCGCCGTGACCGGCTTCCTCACCCGCTCGCCCGTGTACTCCGCCGCCAAGCTGCGCCGGCTGCGGATCCGCGGCCTGGGCGCGGGAAGCCATCTCGCGTACGACGGCGAGGTGGTCCCCGCACCCTCGGAACTGCTGCTCGGCAAGCTGCCCAGCGCGCTGGTGGTCTACCGGCCGTGAGCTGACGGAGCGGCGCCCGTCCGGCTGCTGACGTGCCGGCCGGGTCGGGCGTCTTGGCCAGGCCGGACGGGTCGGGTCAGGAGGCCGGGCCCGGTCCGGCGGCGGGCCCGGAGCCCGACAGGGCGGCCAGCGCCCGCACCCCGGGCCCCGCGATGCTCAGCGCGTCGGGTGAACCGGTGTCGATGGCGAGGGTCAGCTCGTCGGACGGCCAGCTGCCGGTGAGGGCGGACAGCGGCACCAGCCGGTAGCGCTGCATCCCCGGCAGCGCCTGGGCCATCCGCTCCTCGGAGGTGAACACCGGCACGAGCTTGACGCCGTCCTCCTGCTCGTACACCGGCAGCTGGATGCCCTGCGGTTCCGCGGGGTCCTGCGCGGCGTCGTCGGCTTCCCCGGGACCGCCCGGGACGGGAAGCAGCACGTCACTGAGGGCGAGGGTGCTGAGCGCGATCACGTTCTCGCCGCCCTTGGCGATCTCGTGGAGCGCTTGCTGCGCCGGGGGCAGGGCGCCATTGGAATGGATGTCGGTCATGGCTACGAGTCCTTTCGGCGACTGAAACTCCCGCGTACCCCACCTGGCGGCGGAACATGCGGTCCAGCATCCAAAACCGGCTGGCCGCGCCGAATCGGCTGTGGTTACGTGCGCACATGGTTGCCACTTCGCCCTCGCCCACCGTCCTGACCGGCCGTTTCGTCCGGCTCGAACCGCTCGGCCCGGAGCACGTGCCGGACCTGTTCGCCGCCGGAGGCGGTGACGAGGAGGTGTGGCGCTGGATGCCCGTCGAGCCGCCGCGCACGGAGGAGGAGCTGCGCGACCTGGCGGCCACGGTCAGCGCGAAGAGCCGGAAGACGGGCGGTGCCGCGTTCGCCGTGATCGAACTCGGCAGCGGGCGGGCGGTCGGCTGGACCACGCTCTCGGACGTGAGCACCGTCGACGAGCGGCTGGAGATCGGCTGGACCTGGTACGGCCGCGCCTACTGGCGCAGCCCGGTCAACACCGAGACGAAGCTGCTGCTGATGACCTACGTCTACGAGGAACTGGGCATGGGCCGCGTCATGTGGAAGACGGACCTGCTCAACACCCGCTCCCAGCAGGCGATCCTGCGGCTGGGCGCGCGGCGCGAGGGCGTCTGGCGCCGCCACCGGCTGCGGTCGGACGGCGTCACCTGGCGTGACAGCGTCTTCTTCTCGCTGCTCGCCGACGAGTGGCCGGACGCGAAGCGGCGGCTCCGCGCCCGGCTGGACGCCTGACGTCCTGCTCGATCGCCCGGCTCACTCGTACTCGGTGCCGCCCTTGCGGGTCAGGTAGGCGTCGCTGACGACCTTGGCGATGGCCCGGCCGCCGAGCACCGGGCTGTAACGGTCCTCGGCGGTCCGCACCACGACGCCCTCGCGCACGTGCAGGCCGCGCCCGGAGACCGTCTCCGCGCCCTGGGCCAGCTTCAGCGCCGTGTCCACATCGAAGGGACCGCTGAACAGGACCGGAACCAGCGGCACTTCGCCCTCCAGCAGCTCGTGCGGGTCGAGCCAGCGGACCTGCCCGTCGATCTCGGCCGACACGTCGAAGGCCGCGTAGGCGGGAGCGCCGTGCCGGCCGTCCTCGCCGTACCCGAGGTCCTGCACGCCGGCGCCGTAGACCTCACCGAAGATGCCGATCCGCGACGCGCCCAGCTGCGCGGCGAGCCGGGCGGCGACGGCGGGCAGGCCGTGGCCGCGCACGGCACGCCAGTACAGGTTGCCGTCGGCCTCCTGCAGCGCCAGCCGCTGCGAACCCAGCCCCTTGGAGGTGACCTGGACGCGCCCGGTGTACGCGAAGTAGCTGAGGCAGCAGGCGGTGCCGTGCAGCTTCTCGGTGATCACGACCGGGTCGCCGGGCGCGAAGATGTCCGGGTAGCGCTTGAGGTTCTCGATGTCGGTCCACGGCAGCAGATCCGGCGCGGCCTCCACGTCACCGCTCATCGACACCGGGATCGGCGGCACCCACTTCACGACGCCGAGCAGCTCCGCGAAGTCCGCCCCGTCGGCCGCCGCCCGCTCCAGATCCGTACCGGCCAGCGCCTGCGGCCGGCACACGATGCCCTGCGACAGCTCCCCGCGCAGCCGCACCGCCCGCACCCGGTCCGCCTTCGACCCGGCGAGCCGCCCGGTCAGCCCCAGCTCCGCGATGAGCGCCTCGGGCAGGACGGCCTGCTCGGGTATGTAGACCGCGAACTCCCCCGTCCGGTACACGCCCTTCGCCACGACCGCCCGGTAGAGCCCGACCTGCGCCAGCTCCAGTGCGTCCGCGTTCGGATGCTCGTGAATCGTCAACCGCTCGGCACTCACCCGCAACGTGGACATGCGGCAGCCCTCCCCCGTCGTCCGTCCCCAACAGCCCGCACCCCGCGAACCCGCCCCCACCTTCCCCGCTGCCCCACCCCCGCGGCCACCGATTTCCCGGCGGCGGAAGCCTTGACGGGTGTGCGAGTCTCGGGGGGTGCGATACATCATCATCGGCGCCGGGGCGATCGGCGGGACCATCGGCGGCAGGCTCTTCGAGAGCGGGCGGGATGTCGTTCTCGTCGCTCGGGGGGCGCACTACGAGGCGCTGCGGGACGAGGGGTTGCGGCTGGCGCTGCCCGGTGGGGCGCTGAAGCTGGCGGTGCCTGTCGTCGACGGGCCGGAGGCTCTTGAACTGCGGGCGGACGACGTGCTCGTCGTCGCCGTGAAGACGCAGGACAGCGTCGCGGCGCTGGACGCGTGGGCCGGGCGGCCGGTCGCGGGCGGGGGGACGGCGGGTGAGCGGCTGCCGGTGGTGTGCGCGCAGAACGGGGTCGCGGGCGAGCGGCTCGCGCTGCGGCGGTTCCGCCGGGTGTACGGCATGTGTGTCTGGCTGCCCGCCAGTTACCTGGAACCCGGGTCGATCGAGGCGTCGTGCACGCCGCTGACCGGCATCCTGCACATCGGGCGGTTCCCCTCGGGGAGTGACGCGTTGGCGGAGCGGATCGCCGCGGACCTCAAGGCGTCGGGATTCGACGCTCCCACCCCGTCCGACGTGATGCGCTGGAAGTACGGCAAGCTGCTCAAGAACCTCGCCAACGCCGTGGAGGCCACCTGCGGCCCGCTCGACGGCGACGACGCCGCGGCCGCCCGCGACCTGCTGGCCCGGGCTGTCGCGGAGGGCGAGGCGGTGCTGGACGCGGCCGGGATCGACCGGGCGAGCGAGGCCGAGCAGACCGCCGTGCGGGGTGACCGGGTGCGGCTCCAGACCCTCAACGGCGTCGCCCGCGGCGGCGGTTCGTCGTGGCAGAGCCTGACGCGCGGCACGGGTTCGATCGAGGCCGACTACCTCAACGGGGAGATCGTGCTGCTCGGCCGGACGACCGGTGTCGACACCCCGGTCAACGCCGTGCTCCAGCAGACCGCCAACGCCTTCGCCCGCGAGGGCCGCCGGCCCGGGGAGTCGACCATCCCCGAGCTGACGGCCCTCGTCGACTCCTACGGGCGAAGGTGACTCAGGTTCCGTCCGGCGGTTCGGCCGCCGGGCGCATCCGGTAGTCGTACGCCTCCGGCAGCGGATGCTCGGCGCGGGCCCGCCGCCGCACGTCGGCGGTCACCGGTCCGTCGCCGGCGATCAGCCGTTCCGCGACGGCGTACCAGGTGTCGCTGAGCGACTCCTCCGCCTCGCGGAGGTCGTCGACGACGAACCCGGCGTCGAAGACCGCCCGCGCGCCCGGCGCGTCGCCCCGGGCGAGCAGCACCTGCGCCCTCAGCAGCCGGAACCGGCCGCGCTCGGCGTGGCCCGGCACGTGGTCGTCCAGCACGAGCGCCGCGTCCTCGGCGCGGCCCACCGCGAGGAGCGCGGTGACGGCCTCCCGGGCGAGCCCGGCCGAGGCCGACCACCAGGCGTCGTCGTCGAGCACCTCGTGGTGGGCGAGGGCCGAGGCGGCCAGGAAGCGGTCCGCGGCGCGTTCGAGATGGCCGTCCTCCTGGTCCGCGACGGCCAGACAGCGCAGCACGGACCACGTCTCGCGCTGCGCGGCGGAGCGCTCCCAGCTCCTGATGGCCTGGGCGCGGTCGCCGGCGTGCCACTGGGCGACACCGAGGTAGTAGTCCCGGTACCACTCGTTCCCGGCGTAGGTGTCCGCGGCCTCCAGCAGCTCGCGCCACTCCGGCGCCACCAGCGCGGGGCCGGGCGGCGCGCCCTCCGCGGGCCGCGGGAACATGCCGGCGACCAGCAGCTCCAGCCAGGGCTTCTGCTGCGCGCCCAGGGTCGCGGGATCGAAGGGCGTCCCCGGCAGGTGGAAGCGCGCCCGCTCGACCTCCAGCGCTCCCCAGCCCGAGCCGGTGGCGATGACGTCCTTGGGCTCGGCGTCCGCGTGCGGCAGCCAGGCGGCGTAGGCCGCGTCGACATCCGCGCGCGGCAGGGCGCCCTCCAGCCGGTCCGCGACCTCGGCGCGCGCGGCGGCCCAGTCGTCGCCGTGGACGGCGGCCGGGTCGGCGGCGAGCGGACCGTAGGCCTCCAGCCAGGAGAACTCCGCGCCCGCCTCCATCGGGATGTGCTCCAGCTGCGTACGGGCCAGGCCCGCCTGGATCTCCAGGTAGCCGCCGGTGCCCGGCTCCGTCAGCCACTGCTGCCAGCGCCGGCCGCCGCGCCCGTTGCCCCAGAGGAAGAGCTTGCGGCCGCGCAGCCGGTCGGTCGAGGTCTGCACGAGCCCGTGCCCGGCCGCGTCGAGCGCGGTCACCCAGCGGCGGTCGCCGTCCGCCACTTCGTAGAAGTAGTCGGCGGGGTGTTCCGACCGGGTCGGGTACGTGATGTCCGTGCCGTCCCACTCGGGTACCGGAACGCGGCGCAGCGAGCGGGCGTAGCCGAAGTGCCACGCCTCGTCGGCGGGTGCGAGCACGCGGGTGCCGTCGGTCTCCGGGACGGCGATGTTGGACCACCAGTAGACCGGCACGGTGCGGTGGTGCGGGTTGCGGATCCTGACGCCGACGTAGAGGAAGTCGGAGTCCTCCGGCAGCCACATGTCCACCTGGAACGGCAGGTCGCGCAGCCGCTCCCACTCCCACAGCCGCAGCATCTCGCCGCCGTCGGGGGCGGGCAGCCGGGCGGCGTGCAGGGGCGCGCAGGTGAGGGTGGTGTGCCCGGTCGCCCCGAGGTTCCACTCCACCCCGCCGGAGAACCACGCCCCGGCCAGCCCGAAGTCGGCCGGCTGGACGACGGGGTTGCGGTAGAGCAGTTCGCGGCCGGTGGACTTCTGCACGAGGGAGTGCAGCCGCCCGCCGAGACCGGGCAGGACGGTGGCCCGCACCCGGTCGTTCTCGATGACGACGGCCTCGAAGTCGGCGGGGGCGCGCTCGCGGCCGTACCCGTCGTTCAGCCGTACCGGCAGGACGGAGTGCAGCGGCGCGTAACCGACCTGGCGTGCCATGTCGGCCGGGAGCCCGGCGCGTTCGCGCGGGTCGAGCCGGTGCACCTCGTCGAGGGCGCGCAGCGCGGGCAGCGGGTTCTCGGGGCCGATGGGGGCAGCCGGGATGGTCACAGCGGTACGTCGCACGGTCGTAGCCAAGGCCACCTCATCCAGTCACGCGGGGCCGCCGGGGAACAGGCGGCCGTCTGATGACCATGGAACAGGGTTACGGCCGTGCTGAACAGGCCCTGCCTCGGTCAGGGTTGGGCAAAGCCACCGCAAATCGGTCAGAAGATCGACTGGCGGGGGCGGTCCTGAGCGGACCTGGCGGGCAGTCGTCGGGCGCTCGGGGGACGCTCGGCGGGCGCTCGGTCGGCCCCGAATCGTCCGGAAGTCATGGCGTTCCATGACGGGCCCTGTGCGGTGATCGACACGTAGGGTGGTCGTATGACGGAAGCGAACCCCGACACCGAGCCCGCGCACGACCCCGAGGTGCTGCAGTTGGCCGGCCAGGTCTTCGATCTCGCCCGCGAGGGCGGAACGGCCACCCTCGCCGCGTACGTGGACGCCGGCGTCCCCGCCAACCTCACCAACGACCGCGGCGACAGCCTGATCATGCTCGCCGCCTATCACGGGCACGCCGACGCGGTCACCGCCCTGCTGCAGCGCGGCGCCGACCCGAACCGGGTCAACGACCGCGGTCAGACCCCGCTGGCCGGAGCGGTCTTCAAGGGTGCGGACGCTGTCATCCGCGCCCTGGTGGAGGGCGGCGCCGATCCGTCCGCCGGTACGCCCAGCGCCATCGACACGGCCCGCATGTTCGGCAAGGACGAGCTGCTGCGGCTCTTCGGAGCGCAGTAGGCGGAGTAGGCGCGGTGGACGCGACAGACGAGGCGGCGGCCGTCGCAGGAGCGACGGCCGCCGTTCCCGTCAGCTGATTTCCTCGGTGCGGGTGGTGAGGTGTTCCGCTCCCCGGGCGGTCAGCGAACCGTGCAGGCGCAGCCGGGAGATCCCCCCGTCGGGGAAGATGTCGATCCGCACCCGCGTCGCCGGAACCGGGTTCACCAGGAACCGGTGCACCGTGTCCGGCTGCAGCTTCGTGCGCGGCAGCAACTGCGTCCACTCATCCGACCCCTCGTCCTGCACGAACAGCGCCGCCCAGCCGGCCGCGTTGCCCTTCAAATACGCGGTGTCGATCTCCACCGCCCGGATCACACCCTGCGCCACCAACCGGTACCGCACCCAGTCATTGCCCTTGTCCCGCCGCCGCCGCGTCTCCCAGCCGTCATCCATCTTCCGCGACCGGCCCGGCAGGATCGTGTTCACCGGCGACGAGTAGAACCGGTCCGACGCGTCCTCCACCGTCCCGCCGTTCTCCAACGCCACCAGATCGAACGTCCCCAGCTCCGCCAGCCACCCCGGATCCGGCGCCACCTCACCAAACACCCGCAGCCGCGCTACCCCCCCATCCGGATGCTGGTTCAACCGCAGATGCGTGAACCGCCGCTCCACCTCCACGGTGAAGCCGTTCTCCGCGTGACCGCCCACCGCGGTACGCGGCACGATCGTCGTCCACTGCACCCCCTCCGCCAGCAGATCCTCCGCCGACGCGGACAGCGAATGCGCGGTCGCCTCCACCGACACCGACTGCGGGTAATTCCCCCGAAAATGCGCGGTGTCCACGACAACCCCCCGGATCACCCCGGGCGCCCCGAGCCGGATCAGCGCCCAGTCATGATCGGCGTCCACCGGATGCGGCTGATCGGTGCCCGCACCCCGGCGACGACGGGTCTCCCACCCGTCCATGATCTTGCCCTTGTGCCCGAAACGCTCCGGATCGAAATGCGCCGGCTCCGGCAGCAGCAGATTCTCCCGCTCCGCGAAGAACTCGTCGTTCGCCGCGATCACCCCCGCACCCAACCGCCGATCCGCCAGATCCACCAACCCCGTGAACGGCAACTCCGCCCGCCGGTAATCCGCATACGGATCACCCCCACCGAACGGCCGCGCATCACCGACGAACGAAGTGGAGGAAGGGACTGTGGGGTGGTTCTCAGATGTGGTCATGTCTCTACTCTGGGCCGGGAGCACCGTTCACGTCCATCGAAAGTTTGTGAACCATACCTTCAGTTCAACTGAACGTTCTCTGGGTGGCCGTCGACGCGGCGGCCGGCTCCCCGGACTCCTCCGCGACCTGCCGCAGGACCCGGATCACCCGCCTCAGCAGCGGCCCCTCCTCGGAACCGCTCCGCACCACGCCCACGACGTGGCGGCGCGGCCGGTCGGCGTCCAGCGGGCGGATCGCGACGTGCTGCCGCTCCCCCACCGTCGCCATCCGGGGCACCAGCGCGACCCCGAGGTCCGCGGCGACCATGGCGAGGATCGCCGACCAGTCGGTCGCCGCGTGCGCCTGCTCCGGCACGAACCCCGCGTCGGCGCAGGCCGCGAGGGTGATCTCGCGCCAGGGGCCGCTGCTTCCGAAGATCCACGGCTCCTGGGCGAGGTTCGCCAGGCGCAGGTCCGGGCGCGCCGCCCAGGAGTGGCCGACCGGAAGGGCCACGTCGAGCGGATCGGCGAGCAGCGCGATGCGGTGGAAGCGCGGATCGCGCGCCGAGGGCGCGTGCCCCGCCAGCGTCACCGCGAGGTCCACGTCGCCGGCCGCGAGCTGCTCGTAGACCTCGGCGGCCTCGGCCTGCCGGACGGACAGGGTGATGCGCGGGAAGTCCTGGCGCAGCAGCCGGGACGCGGGCACGACCAGCCGGGTGATGGCGGTGGCGATGGCGCCGACCCGCACCTCGCCCGCCTCGCCCTGCGTGTAGCCGTCCAGCTCGGCGCCCGCCCGCTCCAGCTGGGCGAAGACCACGTCGGCGTGGCGCAGCAGGACGTGGGCGGCCCCGGTCAGCCGGACGCCCCGGCCCTGCGCCTCGATCACCGGGGTGCCGGCCTGCTTGGAGAGCGCGGACAGCTGCTGCGAGACGGCCGACGGTGTCATCCGCAGCGCGGCGGCGGCAGCGGTGACCGTCCCCGTTTCCTGCAGAGCCCGGAGGATCAGCAGCTTCCTCAAATCCCAGTCCTTCATGAAGGCAGCCTAAACAGCCGCGGTCACAACGGAAGCGTTGCTGAGGACGTTGACGGAAACGTCGGCCGGGGCGTCGACGAGTCCGGGTGCGCGGCGGTTACGCGGCCGTGGGCCGGCGGCGCTGCGGGGGACGGCCGCCGCGGCTGCCGTACGCGGTGCGCCGCACCCGCTCGGGCGCCGGCGGCGCCGCGATGACGACCGGCACTCCCGACGGCTCCTGCGCGCCGGTGATGCGGGCGAGCTCGGCGTCCTCCGCCCGGACCTGGGTCGTCTGCGGGGTGATGCCGGCGTGCGACATCAGGCGTGCCATCTCGCGGCGCTGGTTGGGCAGCACCAGCGTGACGACGCTGCCGGACTCACCCGCACGGGCGGTGCGCCCGCCGCGGTGCAGGTAGTCCTTGTGGTCACTGGGCGGATCCACGTTGACGACCAGGTCCAGGTTGTCGACATGGATGCCGCGGGCGGCGACGTTGGTCGCGACCAGGACCGTCACCTGCCCGCTCTTGAACTGCTCCAGCGTCCGGTTGCGCTGCGGCTGCGACTTGCCGCCGTGCAGCGCGGCCGCCCGCACGCCGCTGGCCAGCAGGTCCCGGGTCAGCAGGTCCACGGCGTGCTTGGTGTCCAGGAACATCAGCACCCGGCCCTCGCGGGCTCCGATGCGCAGCGTCGTGGCCTGCTTGTCCGCGCCGGCCACGTGCAGGACGTGGTGCTCCATCGTGGTGATCGTGCCGGCCGAGGGATCCACCGAATGGACGACGGGATCGCTCAGGTACTGGCGGACCAGCCGGTCGACGTTGCGGTCCAGCGTGGCGGAGAACAGCATCCGCTGACCACCCGGGCGGACCTGGGCCAGCAGGGCGGTGACCTGTGGCATGAAGCCCATGTCGGCCATCTGGTCGGCTTCGTCGAGCACCGTGATGTCGACGTGGTCGAGCCGGCAGTCGCGGCGTTCGATCAGGTCCTTGAGCCGTCCGGGGGTCGCCACGACGATCTCGGCGCCGCCGCGCAGCACGCTCGCCTGGCGGCCGATCGACATCCCGCCGACCACCGTGGCCATCCGCAGCCGCAGCGAGCGGGCGTACGGGGTGAGCGCGTCGGTGACCTGCTGCGCCAGCTCGCGGGTCGGGACCAGCACCAGCGCGAGCGGCTGCCGCGGCTCCGCGCGCTTGCCCGCGGTGCGGGCGAGCAGCGCCAGGCCGAAGGCGAGGGTCTTGCCGGAGCCGGTGCGTCCACGGCCCAGCAGGTCCCGGCCGGCCAGCGAGTTCGGCAGCGTCGCGCCCTGGATGGGGAACGGGACCGTCACCCCTTCGCGGGTGAGCGTGTCGAGCAGCTCCGGCGGCATGTCCAGGTCCGCGAACGCCTCGACCGCGGGAAGGGACGGCGTGGTGCTGACGGGAAGCGCGAACTCGCCCGGCGGCGCCATGGGGCGCGGGCGCGGGGCGGACTGGCCGCGGGAATGCGAGGGGCGATTGCGCGGGGGAACGGAGCCGGAGGAGCGGTACAAAAGAAAGCCTTCCTCGGAACGGCACGTGTCCGGGAAGACTCCGCAAAATGAATACCGCGCGAAGAATCGCAAAAACGAGCCAGGGCGATACCGGAAAACAACGAATTGGGGCCCGCACCCTCAGGTGCGGGCCCCAACTACGTGGTGCGCGTCAAGCGTCAGGCGGGAACGATGTTCTCGGCCTGCGGGCCCTTCTGGCCCTGCGTGACGTCGAAGGTGACCTTCTGACCTTCCTGGAGCTCACGGAAGCCCTGGGTGGCGATGTTCGAGTAGTGGGCGAAGACGTCAGCGCCGCCACCGTCCTGCTCGATGAAGCCGAAACCCTTTTCCGCGTTGAACCACTTTACGGTGCCAGAAGCCATGTCAATCTCCTCAATAGGTGCAGAGCCGGAAATCTGCACTGCGCAGATTCCTCGTCGCCGCATTGTGCCCATCCGGAGATGACCGGTAAAAACAAGAGTGCGCCTGAGGGTTACATCCCGTCAGGCGCACACAAAGTTCATGGGTACCAAAACTGCAACTGGGATCAAGGTAGCACGGCTGCTGCTCGTGTGGGGGGTTACGCGGCCCTCTTCGGAGTGGCGCGCGGAGCCTCGCGCGGAGACCGCGCGCGTCGCGCGGGAACCAAAGCCGGCGGCCTGCTCTCCTAGGAGGTGCCTTTTGTCCTCGATCTCGTGTTCGGAGCAATTGCCCTCATGGATCCGCGTCCCCGGCGTCCCCGCCCCCTGCTCCTGCCCGCGGCCGCCGCGCTGCTCGCCCTCGCCGCGCTGGCGGGCTGCGGCTCCTCGGACAGCGGAGGCTCCCCCGCGGCGAACGACCGCCTCTCGGCCGGCACCACCGGCGGCGACGGCAAGGGCACGCCGGCGGCGCCGAGCCCGAAGCCGACGCCGTCGAAGGTGCTGATGCCGACCGGACCGAAGGCGGAGCTGAAACTGGCGCGGTCGACCAAAGCAGGGCCGATCATGGTCACCTCGGTGCACGGCGCGCGGTCCGGCGTCACCGGGAAGGTCTGGGTCTGGCTGCCCCCGGAGTACAGCGACCCCCGGTTCGCGACCTACGGGTTCCCCGTGGTGATGATGTACGCGGGCGGCCAGAGCAACGGCTACAACACCTGGACGGACCCGCAGCTGCCGATCCAGGAGGCGAACGTCCGGCTCAGCAAGCAGGGCAAGGCCCACCCGTTCATCATGATCATGCCGGTGCAGAACTTCAACTCCCGCGAGAACGCCGCCCTGGACTGCAGCGACATCCCCGGGCAGCCCAAGATGGGCACCTGGATGGCCAAGGACGTCCCCGACTTCGTGCGGGCGAACTTCCGCACCCTGCGCAGCCGCGACGGCTGGGGCGTCATGGGCGCCTCCACCGGCGGCTTCTGCAGCGCGAAGCTCGCCCTCCAGCACCCCGACGTCTTCAAGGCCGCCATCCCGATGGACGCCTACTTCGACCCGGACTCCCGCCTCTGGCGCGGCCACGAGGCGGACCGCCTCGCCAACAGCCCCAACACCCTCATCAAGCAGGGCCGGGCCGACGTCAGCATCCTCGCCACCGCGGGCAGCGCCGAGGCGTACGAGACCAACCTCGTCAAGACCTGGCTGAAGAAGGCGGTCGCGCCCGTCAAGACCGAGTACTACGAGCTGCCCGGCGGCCGGCACTACACCTCCGACTTCAAGAAGCTCATCCCCCGCGCCCTGACCTGGTTCACCGCCAAGCTCGCGGGCCCGACGGCCGGCTGAGGCTCACAGCCAGCCCCGGCGGGCGGCGATGGCGCCCGCCTGGAAGCGGTTGGCGGCGCCCAGCAGCTCGTGGAGGCGGCTGATGCGCCGCCGCATGGTGCGGACGGACCAGCCGAGCTGGCGGGCTATCGCCTCGTCCTTGAGACCGCTGACCAGCAGGGTGAGGACGAGCCGGTCCTCCTCGTCGAGCGGGTCGTCGGCGGGGGCGTTCAGCGGCAGCGCCTGCTTCCAGCACATCTCCCAGTAGTCGGTGAGGGCGTCGAGCAGCGTGGAGGGGCGGATCACCGCCGCCCGCACGTCGTTGAGGTCGAGCGAGAGCGGCATCAGGGCCAGCTTCCGATCGGCGATGGCGAGTTTGATCCGCAGCCCCGGCAGGACGCGGGCCTGCTCGCCGTGCCGGACCAGCTCGCGGATGTCGTCCAGCACGCCCGGCCACTCCAGCGCCTCGGGCGCGTAGACCGCCCGGTAGCGGACGCCCCGGCCGAGCGCCGTCGTCTCCACCGGGTTGGAGGTGGTCAGAGCGTACGGCGGACGGTCCAGCGTCATGACGTCCTCGTGCGCCTCCTGCTGCAGGCGCACGAACCAGCGGCCGAGGGCCTCGCTGCCGGTGGTGATCTCCACCTCGTCCTCGTCGGTCGCGCCGGTGCGCGCGGCGGCGAAGAGCCGGGACAGCTCGGCGGCGGCCGAGCGGACCCGTTCCAGGTCGTTGCTCCTGGCCCGCACCAGCGCCTCGACGGCGGCCTCCGGCTCGATCGCGGCGTACCGGCGGCGGGCGCCCGCGAGCCGGCCGACGAGCCCGTGGTCGCGGAGCCGGTCCAGCGCCCGGGCGACCCGCTCCGCCGAACAGCCCAGGTCCGCGGCGAGTTCGGCGGGCGCCGCCGTGCGCCGGGTCAGGACGGCGCGGTAGACGCGCTCGTCGAACGGATCGATGCCTGCCGCCGTGAGTTCCGGCGTCTCGGGAGTCATGGACGGATGGTGGCCCAGTTGTGCCAGCGGCAGCAATGGGCCACGGAGATTCGTTGTGCGGCGAGGGCCCGCACCACTAGGACCTTTACGTATGGCAATGAACTCACGAAGATCGCGTCATGCCGGTCTCGCCGCCGTCGTACTCGCCGGCACGCTGGCGGCCACACCGGGTGCCGCCACCGCGTCCACGCCCGACCCGTCGCAACGAGTGATCGTCGAGCTGTCCGGGAACGCCGCGGTCACCGCCGCGCCCGGTGGATCGCTGCTCGCCGCCCAGGCCGTCCCCGGCGTCGCCGCCGCCCGCCGGGCGATCGACGCCCGGCAGGAGACGTTCCTCGGCTCGGCGAGGCGCGCCGGGCTGCACCCCGCGTCGCCCCGCAAGCTCGGCCTGCTCATCGACGCCGTGGCGATGACGGTGCCCGGATCCGAGGTGGCCCGGCTGGCGCAGCTGCCGGGCGTCACCGCCGTGCTGCCCGACACCCGTGTGCTGGCCAAGACGGACGTGAGCGTGCCGCTGATCGGAGCGCCCGCCGTGTGGCAGCGCAAGGACCCCGCAGGCAGCCGCGTCACCGGCAAGGGGACCACCGTCGCGATCCTGGACAGCGGGGTGGACTACACCCACCCCGATCTGGGCGGCGCGCTGGGCAAGGGCCACAAGGTCGTCGGCGGGTACGACTTCGTCAACGGCGACGAGGACCCGATGGACGACAACGGCCACGGCACCCACGTCGCCGGGATCATCGCGGGGAAGGCTGCCGAGAAGGGCGGCATCACCGGCGTGGCACCCGACGCGAACCTGCTCGCCTACAAGGTGATGGACGCCGACGGCGCCGGCTACACGTCGGACATCATCGCCGGCATCGAGGCGGCGTCCGACCCGGCCGGCCCGCACCGCGCCGACGTGATCAACATGAGTCTCGGCGGCCCCGGCGACGGCACCGACCCGCTGGGCCGCGCCGCGACCGCGGCTGTGCGGGCCGGTGTCGTCGTGGTCGCCGCGGCCGGCAACGACGGGCCGGGCGCGGGTACGGTCAGCAGTCCGGGCACCGCCGACGGGGTGATCTCGGTCGGCGCGTCGACCAGCGGCGTCCGGCTGCCCAGCGCGTACCTGGCCGGCAAGAAGCCCGAGCTGATCCAGACCTACCGCGGCATCGTGTCGGCGAACCCGCCGGTGAACCCGGTCACCGCGCAGCTCGTCGATGTCGGCCAGGGCACCGAGGAGGACTGGCAGCGGGTCGGCGACGTGCGCGGGAAGATCCTGCGGGCGCAGTTCCTCGTCGCCTCCGAAGCCCGTGACCTGTCGGGCGACGCGCTGGAGTGGGCGCGGCAGGCGGAGAAGCGCGGCGCGATCGCGGTCCTCGCCGGGCTGCCCAAGAACGACGGCCCGGTGTTCGCCACCGGGGCGCCGGGAGCGGCGGGCTCCGTCCCGCAGCCCGAGGTGACCCCGGAGCCCGGTGTCGCCCAGGTGCCGGCGTCGCCCGCGCGGATCGACGCCTCCGGCGACTCGCTGCGCATGGACCACCTCGTGGTCATGGGCATCGACGCCACCCAGTACGCCGAGCTGACCACCCGGCTGGCCGCCGGGAAGGTCTCGGTGACGCTGCGCGGCACCGACACCACCGACCGGATCGCCTCGTTCTCGTCGCGCGGCCCGACCCCGGGATTCGGCCTCAAGCCCGACCTGGTCGCCCCCGGCGTGGAGATCCGCTCCACCATCCCCAAGGCGCTGTACGAGCCGGGGCAGTACCGCATGTCCGGTACGTCGATGGCGACCCCGCACGTCGCGGGCGCCGCGGCCCTGCTGCGCCAGCTCCACCCGGGCCAGGCACCGGCCGAGGTGCGGGCCGCGCTGGTCGGCACCGCGAAGCCGCTGAGCGGCAGCGGACCCACGACGCAGGGCTCGGGCCGGCTCGACGTGGCCGCGGCCGCCTCGGCCACCATCGGCGCCACCCCGTCGTCCGTGTCCTTCGGACTCGCCGACCTGTCCCGGCGCGACGTGGGCGGCACCGCGAAGGTGACGCTGCGGAACGCCGGCAGGCAGCCGGTCACGACCACGCTGCGGACCGAGGGACCGGCCACGGTCTCGCCGAAGCGGGTCACCGTGCCGGCCGGGGGGACCGCGACCGTCACGGTCTCGCTGAGCGTCGCCCGCCCGTCCACCGACACCGAGGTCGGCGGCCGCCTCACGGCGACGCCCGACCGGGGACCGGCGATCACGGTGCCCTACCTGCTCGCCGTCCGCCACCTGGCCGTGCAGGCCTCGCCCGACCCGAGCGACGGCCACTCGACCGTGCACATCGCCGCGCCGACCCGGCTGGCCGAACCGCCGGTCGTCACCGTCACCCCGCCGCGCGGCAAGGCCTTCGACGTCAAGTCCGTCCTCGACCCCGCCAGCGGCTACTACCGGGCCGAGGTGACCGGCAGCGTCGCCGGCGTCTACCGCGTCGCGGTGCGGGGCACCGCCGGCACCGGGCAGCGGCTCACCGGCACCAGCGCCTTCGAGGTCACTCCGGTCGACAGCCGCACCAACCGCTGGGAGCCCGTCGGGCCCAACAGCGAGGCCGGCTGGGTCGCCCTCTCGCCGAACCGGCCGGGCCAGGCCGTGCTCACCCAGTACCTGAAGGCGGCTCCCTGGCTGACCACCGACAACGGCGCCACCTGGCGCCAGTTGGGCCGGCTGCCGGTCGCGGACGGCACCGGGCCGCTGCTGGTCGACACGGAGAACGCCAACCGCTGGTGGTACGCCGTCAACAGCGTCCACGACGGCAGCCGCCGGGGCACGATCCTGCGCACCGACGACAACGGGCGGACCTGGCGGCAGCTCGCCGTCCCGGACGCCCGCGTCACGGCCTTCGCCGCCGACGAGAAGACCCGCACGCTGGTCGCGGTCGTCTCCGACGCGCTGCTGGTCAGCACCGACGCCGGCGACCACTGGACCACCTACCCGACCGGTGTCACCGGTGCCGTCACCGGCGCCTCCGTCACCGGCGACACCCTGTACCTGACGACGTTCCGCGGCGTCTGGGCCCGCTCCGGCATCGGCTCGGGCCACCCCGGCGCGGCCCGGCAGCTCTACGACGCGGGCGACCACAGCGTCGGCGGGCTGGCCGCCGACGCCTCGGTCGCGGCGGTGTACGTCCTGGGCACCGGCGTCGTCGGTTCCCACGACGGCGGGAAGACCTGGTCGACCCTGCTGCCGCTGGCGGAGGGCGGGCTCGACCTGACCGTCTCCGGCGACGACCTGTACCTGAGCACGCTGCTCGGCAGCGGGCGGCTCAGCCACGACCACGGGCGGACGTGGACCACGGTCGCGGGGCCGTCGAAGGCCGCGGTTCCGATGGACTACGACCGCTGGGGCGACGGTTCGGTCACCGTCTCCAGCGAGCAGGACGGCCTCTACCGGGGCACCGTGAACGGCACCGGCTACCGGCGGATCGGCGTCCAGGGCCTGACCGTCAACGACCTCGCGGTCAGCGGCGGCCACCTGCTCGCCGCCACGGACAGCGCGGTCTACCGCACCGCCCTTCCCGTCGCGAGCCCCGAGTGGGGCCGCTCGGGAGGAGAGGGCAGGGTCGGGGTCCGCGTCACCCAGCTCGCCGTGTCGGCCAAGGAGCCGAACGTGATCTGGAAGGTGCGCAGGACCGCGGTCGGCACGTTCGTCGTCCAGCGCAGCGCCGACGCGGGCGCCACCTGGCAGGAGCGCGGCACCTCGTCGGAGGTGCCGACCGCGCTCCTGGTGAACCCCGCCGACCCGAAGCGGGTGGTGGTCAGCTTCCGCAGCCTGCTGGGCCAGGGGCTGTTCGCCACCAGTGACGGCGGCGCGACGTGGAAGAACCTCTTCCACGAGCGGGCCTTCGACACCATCGCGGGCGACCCCGCCAATCCGCTGCGGCTGTGGCTCGGCAACTCCGCCGGCCTCTACCGGTCGGACGACGGCGGTGTGACCGTCACCAAGGTCGCCGACGGTCCGGTGACCGCCATCGACCTGGACGGCCGGCGGCTCGTCATCGGCGGCGAGAGCGTCCGGGTCAGCACCGACGGCGGGAAGACCTTCCGCACCGGTGACACCGGCGCCCTCGCGATCCACGTCTCCGACCTGCTGCGGGTCGGCGACACGCTCTACGCGGCCACCACCGGCTCCAGGGCCAGCGGCCTCCCGCAGGGCGGCCGCGGCGTGCTGCGCAGCACCGACCACGGCGCGAGCTGGCACAACATCTCCACCGGCCTGCAGAACACCGACGCGACCGAACTGGCCGCGACCCCGGACGGCCGCACGCTCTACGTCGGCACCGTCGACGGCGGCGTCCACCGCCTGACCC
The DNA here is from genome assembly GCF_040636125.1 of Streptomyces sp. NPDC006733. Lineage (NCBI taxonomy): Bacteria > Bacillati > Actinomycetota > Actinomycetes > Kitasatosporales > Streptomycetaceae > Streptomyces > Streptomyces sp. NPDC006733. Next base: position 64,823 of record NZ_JBEYJD010000021.1, read on the forward strand.
TGCACCGCTGACCACCCACCCCCACCCCACGGCCCGGCGCCCGGACGGCAACCCCGTCCGGACGCCGGGCCGCCGCGTTTTCCGGGGCGGCGTTGTCGCGGGCGGCGTTGTCGCGGGCGGCGGCTACGGTGACGGCTTGGCGCGGCTCGGTTGGACGCGTTTGGGTTCGCCGGCCATTTTGGGGTGTTCCGGCGGGTAGGGGAGGTCGCCCGCGCCGTGGTCGCGTTCGTCGCGGTCGGCGAGGTCGAGGGCCGGGGTGATGTCGAAGGCGTGGTCGTCCATGTCCGCGTGGAGGTCGCCGAGCTCCGCGTAGCGGGCCGGCATCGAGACGAGGTCGAAGTCGGTCGGCACGGCGGTGTCCAGCTCCTCCCAGCGCAGCGGCGCGGAGACCGGGGCGTGCGGGAACGGGCGGACGGAGTAGGCGGAGGCGATCGTGCGGTCGCGGGCCATCTGGTTGTAGTCGACGAAGATCTTCTCGCCGCGCTCCTCCTTCCACCACGCGGTCGTCACCCGCTCCGGCATCCGCCGCTCCAGCTCCCGCCCGATGGCGATGGTCGCGCGGCGGACCTGGGTGAAGGTCCACCGGGGCGCGATCGGGACGAAGACGTGCAGCCCGCGCCCGCCGGAGGTCTTGGGCCAGCCGCGCAGCCCGAGTCCGTCCAGCACGTCGCGCAGCTCGTGGGCGGCGCGCACCGCGTCGGCGTAGTCGGTGCCCGGCTGCGGGTCGAGGTCGATGCGCAGCTCGTCCGGGTGGTCGGTGTCCGCCCGGCGCACCGGCCACGGGTGGAACGTCAGGCAGCCCCGGTTCGCCGCCCACAGCACCGCGCCGACCTCGGTCGGGCAGGTCTCGTCGGCGAAGCGTCCGCTGGGGAAGGCGATGCGGGCCGTCGGCGTCCAGTCGGGCAGGTCCTTCGGGGCGCGCTTCTGGAAGAACGACTCCCCCGCGATGCCCTCGGGGAAGCGCTGCAGCGTCGTCGGGCGGTCGCGCAGCGCGCGCAGGGCGCCCTCGCCGACGGCCAGGTAGTAGTGGGCGAGGTCGAGCTTGGTGAGGTTCCGCTCGGGGAAGTACACCTTGTCCGGGTGCGTCACCCGCACCGTCCGCTCGCCGATCCGCAGCTCCACCGCTTCTGCCATGCCCTCACGCTAGGACCGCTTCCGGGCGCCCGCCTCCGGAGCGCGGCCGCGGCCAAAGAGGCGGCGCCGCGCGACCGGCCGCACAATCGGATCATGGACCTTCCCGTGATGCCGCCGGTCAGGCCGATGCTGGCGAAGGCGGCGGCGCGCATCCCGCCCGGGATGCAGTACGAGGCCAAGTGGGACGGGTTCCGTGCGATCGTGCACCGCGACGGCCCCGAGCTGGTGATCGGCAGCCGCAACGGCAAACCGCTCGGCCGGTACTTCCCCGAGCTGGCGGACGCGCTGCTGGAGCAGTTGCCGGAGCGCTGCGTGGTGGACGGCGAGATCATCGTCGTCTCCGGCGACCGGCTGGACTTCGACGCCCTCCAGGAGCGCATCCACCCCGCCGAGTCGCGGATCCGGCTGCTCGCCGAGCGCACCCCCGCCTCCTTCGTTGCCTTCGACCTGCTGGCCCTCGGTGACAGCGCGCTGCTGGACACCCCGCTGCGGGAGCGCCGGGCCGCCCTGGAGAAGGCCCTGGCGGACGTGGTGGCGCCGGTGCACGTCGCTCCGGTCACGATGGACCTGGCGGTGGCCGAGGAGTGGTTCAGCCGCTTCGAGGGCGCCGGGCTCGACGGCGTGGTCGCCAAGTCGCCCGAGCTGCTCTACCGCCCCGACCAGCGGCTGATGGTGAAGGTCAAGCACGAGCGCACCGCGGACTGCGTCCTGGCCGGCTACCGCGAGCACAAGAGCGGGCCCGTCATCGGCTCGCTGCTGCTCGGCCTGTACGACGCGTCCGGCCGGCTGCAGCACGTGGGCGCGTGCGCGTCCTTCCCCATGCGGCGCCGCGAGGAGCTGATGGCGGAGCTGGCCCCGCTCCGCATGGCCGCGGCGGACGAGCACCCGTGGGCGCGGTGGAAGAACGAGGAGGCGCACGCCACCGACCGGATGCCGGGCGCCCCCAGCCGGTGGAGCGGCGCCAAGAACCTGGAGTGGACGGCGCTGCGCCCCGAACGCGTCGTCGAGGTGGCCTACGACCACATGCAGGGCGACCGGTTCCGCCACACGACCCAGTTCCGCCGCTGGCGCGAGGACCGCGACCCGGAGAGCTGCACCTACGCCCAGCTGGACGAGCCGGTGAGCTACGACCTGGCCGACGTCCTCGCCTCCCCGGGCTGAGCGTCCCGACGCCGCTCAGAGGTCGAAGACCGCCGTCACCGGTGCGTGGTCGCTCCACCGCAGGTCGTGCGTCTCGGCCCGCTCCACCACGGCCGACACGGCCTTGTCCGCGAGGCCCGCCGTCGCGACGTGGTAGTCGATGCGCCAGCCCGCGTCGTTGTCGAAGGCCCGGCCGCGGTAGGACCACCAGGAGTAGGGGCCGGTGGTGTCGGGGTGGAGGCGGCGGATGACGTCGGTGTAGCCGCCCTGCTCGAAGACCTTGGTGAGCCAGGCGCGCTCCTCGGGGAGGAAGCCGGCGCTCTTCTGGTTGGTCTTCCAGTTCTTGAGGTCGGCCTCCTGGTGCGCGATGTTCCAGTCGCCGCAGACGAGCACCTCCCGGCCCTCGGCGGCGGCGCGGGCGCGGAGCTCCGTGAGGTGGACGAAGAACTCCGCCATGAAGCGTTCCTTCTCCGTCTGGCGCTCGGTGCCGACCTCGCCGGAAGGAAGGTAGAGGCTGGCGACGGTGACGCCCGGGAGGTCGATCTCGAGGTACCGGCCGGAGCCGTCGAACTCGTCGGAGCCGAATCCGACCTGCACGCGGGTCGGCTCGGTGCGGCTGTAGACCGAGACGCCGGCGCGGCCCTTGGCGGCGGCGGGGGCGTGGTACGCGGACCAGCCCGCGGGCTCGCGGACCTCCTCGGGGAGCTGCGCGGCCTCGGCGCGCACTTCCTGCAGACAGACCACGTCGGCGGCCGTGGCCCGCAGCCAGGGCAGGAAGCCCTTCTTGGCGGCGGCACGGAGCCCGTTGACATTCACGGTCGTCACAGTCAGCACGGCAAGCTCCCGAAGTGCGGATATCAGCGCAGCGCAGCCTACTCGACCAGCCGGTCCGCGGATCGCGCCCCGATACGGGCCCGGCACGGCAGGCCCCGCACGTCAGGTCCGCGGGCGGGCGCCGGAGCGGCGCGCGTACACCCGTACGATGCCGTGGTGGAGATTCGAATCATGCGCTACGACCACCCCGACGCGGTGAAGCTCAACGACCGGGTCCAGCTGGAGTACGTCGAGCGGTACGGCGACGGCGATATGACCCCGATGGACGCCGCGCAGTTCGACCCGCCCCGGGGCCTGTACCTGGTGGGGTACGTGGACGGGGAGCCGGTCGCCAGCGGCGGGTGGCGGGCGCAGGACGAGTCGCCGGAAGGGCACTCGGACGGCGACGCGGAGCTCAAGCGGATGTACGTCGTGGACGAGGCGCGCGGCCGGGGGCTGGCGCGGCGGATACTGGCCGAGCTGGAGGCGAGCGCCGCGGCGGCCGGCCGGACCCGGATGGTGCTGGAGACCGGTACGAAGCAGCCGGAGGCCATCGCGCTGTACACGTCGTGCGGCTACACCCCGGTGACGAAGTTCGGGCTGTACCGGCACGACGAGCTCAGCGTGTGCCTGGGCAAGCCGCTCGACGGGCCGACGCCGGTCAGCGGTGTGTGAGCCCCGGCGTCACTTCCGGCGGCGGAAGACGTAGGCCCCGCAGACCCCGCCGATCACGGCCACCCCGAGCAGGGCGAGCCACAGCGGCATCGTCACCTCGGGAATGATCAGCCGGATCTTGACCTGCCGGGTGTTCTCGAAGATGAAGACGAGACCGAGCACGGCCAGCGCGGCCACCGCGATCCGGCTCGGTGTGACGACTCCCTGGCCGGACGTCCCGCTTGATGTCGACTTGTCGGCTCTCACAGTGGGTCACCTGCTCTCCGGGTGACGGTCACCCCCTGCGTTCAGCATCGCCGCGTTCGGGTCCCGGGGGGCGGTCGGCTGCTCCGTTCGGGTGACGGCCCCCACGGTTCCCACAACACGATCGGCCCGCTCGGCTCCCAGAAAGGCCCCGGCCGCCAGCAGGCGCAGGGCCGCCTCGGAGGAGGAGCCCGGTGCGGCGCTGTACATCAGCATCCGGTGCCCCGAGTCGTCCGGGACCTGCAGCATCTCGAAGGAGAGTTCCAGCGGGCCGATCGTCGGGTGGTGGAACGACTTCGCACCGAAGGTGCAGCCGTTCACCGGGTGGCGCGACCACAGGGCGGCGAACTCGGGGCTCTTCATCGTCAGTTCACCGATCAGCTCGGCCAGCCGCCGGTCGTCGGCGTACTGCCCGGCGGCCAGCCGCAGCGAGGCGACCGCGCGGCGGGCCTCCTCGTCCCAGCGCGGGTACAGCTCGCGGGTGTGCGGGTCGAGGAAGAGCAGCCGCTGCAGATTGGGGCGGTCGGCGGGGCGGTCCGGGCTCTGCGCGTCGAGGTGCCCGGCGGTCAGGGCGTGCCCCAGCGGATTCCACGCCAGCACCTCGAAGCGCCGGTCCAGGACCACGACGGGCACCTCGCCCAGCGCGGCGATCAGCTGCCGCGTGCCGGGCCTGGCGCTGTCCGGTCGCTCCGGCGGGCGGCGCTTGGCGCGGCCGGGGCGCGCCAGGTTGCGCAGGTGGGTGCGCTCGTCCTCGGTCAGGCGCAGCGCGGCGGCGAGGGCGTCCAGCACCCCCTCCGAGGCGTTGTGGCTCTGGCCCTGCTCCAGGCGCGTGTAGTACGCGACGCTCACACCGGCGAGCTGCGACAGCTCCTCACGGCGCAGGCCCGGTACCCGGCGCCGGGCGCCGTAGGAGATCAGTCCGACGTCCTCCGGCCGCAGCCGGGCGCGCCGGGTGCGCAGGAATTCGCCGAGTTCCGCGGGTGTGTCCATGCGGACCAGTCTCCCCCGCCCGCGTGTTCACAGCCTGTCCCTGCCAGTAGCAGGCAGCGCCGCCGGGCGCGCCGCGCCGGCGTCAGGTGCGGCCCTCGCCGTCCTGGGCCTGCTCCAGCAGCGGGGCGGACTCCATCCAGCGGGCGCGCCGCACGGTGAAGCCGGAGCCCTTGTAGGCGTCGCAGACCTGCTTGTCGTCGTCGACGACCAACCGGATCTCGCGGGTGCGGGACAGCTTGCGCAACAGTTCCAGCTTGGTGACGCGGGCCGGCCTGCGGTCGTTGTCCGTCCGCATCCACACCTTCCCCGCCGGCAGCCCGTGGCGCTCCAGCCACTCGACCGTGTCGCGGCGGCAGCGCTCGGGCCGGCCGGTGACGTACTCGATGTCGCAGTCGGCGGCGGTCGCCAGGGCGAGCGCCACGCCCTCGGCCAGCGGGGCGTCGTCCACCGCGCCGGCGAAGAAGGCCGCCCAGTCCTTCGGCCGCCGTTCCAGATGGATCAGCCGGTGCCGGGTGTCGGCGAGGGTCCCGTCCAGGTCGAAGACCGCCAGCGGGCGGGCCGGGTGCGGTGTGTCGTTCACGTGTACCTCCGCGCGAACGATACCGCCCGGGTGAGCGCTGTCGCCCGCGCGACCGGTGTCCGCCGCGGTGACCTGCCCGGATAACGGAGTGCGGACGCCGCCTGCGGGGGTCATCATGTGCGGATGACTTGGACCGCACCCGAAGTACCGCGCAATGAACCGCCGATGGTCTCCGCCGAGCGCGCCTCCCTGGAGAGCTGGCTCGCCTACCACCGCGCGACCCTCCTCACGAAGTGCGCCGGCCTCACCGCCGAGCAGCTGGCCCTGCGGCCGGTGACGTCGTCGACCCTGTCACTCCTCGGGCTGGTGCGGCACATGGCGGAGGTGGAGCGCTGGTGGTTCCGCATCCTGTTCGACGGCCAGAAGGATCTCGACGACCTCTACTGTCCCGACGAGGATCCGGACGGTGACTTCGACCGGGCCGCCGCCGCGACCGCCGAGGCCGACTTCGCGGTGTTCGCGAGCGAGTGCGAACTCGCGGACCGGGCCGCCGCGGGACGCTCGCTCGACGAGACGTTCCCCCACCCGCGCCGCGGCGAACCGATCGACCTGCGGTGGGTCTACGTCCACATGATCGAGGAGTACGCGCGGCACAACGGCCACGCCGACCTGCTGCGCGAACTGACGGACGGCGTCACCGGCGAGTGACCCCCGCGACCTCACCCGCGCGGGTCACGGCCGGGTGGGACCGCTCCGCCGCACGGGCCCGCAGCACCGCTCCGGCCAGCACCGTCACCGCGGCGGTCCCGTAGGACCAGGACTGCAGCCAGGTGCCGTGGGTGCCCATGGCGTTGCCGATGTAGAGCACGGTGCCCGCGAGCGGCACGGCGAGCCACTCCCAGCGGCCGTCGAGCGCGACCAGCGCGACCACCAGCAGGGCGTACCAGTAGTACGAGGGCGAGGTCAGGAGCAGCGCGGTGCCGGTGACGAGCAGCGCGCCGCTCCACGGCCGGTCGGGGTCGCCGCGGCGCAGGACGTACAGCGCCGTCAGCGCGATCAGGACCACCGCGACCGGGGCGGCGGCGCTGTCCGGCAGGAACAGCCGCAGCAGCGCGAACCGGCGGACGCTGCCCGTCTCGTACCCCTCCTCCCGCAGATAGCCCGGCAGGTAGCCGAGGACGCCGATGCCGGAGGTCAGGACGTACGGCAGGTAGGCGAGCGCGATCACCAGGACGGCGGGCAGCAGGACGCGCGCGGCGTCGCGCGGACCGCGGCGGGCGAGGGCGCCCGGCAGCACGACCGCGGGCAGCAGCTTGACGGCGATGGCCGCGCCCAGCAGCGCGCCGCGGCGCGGTAGGACGGACGTGCCGAGCGCGAGGACGGTCAGCAGCACGCCGAGCGTGTCGACGTGCGCGTCGTTGACCGCCGCGAAGGACACCGCGGGGCACCAGGCCCACAGCGCCGCCCGCCGCGGGTCGCCGCGCCGCCGCAGGACCAGCAGCAGGGCCGCGCTGGTACCGACGGCCAGCAGCGCGCCCGCGATCTGCGTCGGCTTGTGGCGGGCGCCGTCGGGCGACAGCGCGTGCACGGCGAGGAACCAGCCCTCCGCCACCGGCGGATAGATGGTGTTCACGGCGGGGCGGTTGATGCGGGTGCAGTCCGTACCGGCCGTGCTCAGGTCCGGGCGGGGGCAGTCGGGGCCCGGCGGGAAGAGCCAGCGGTCGCGCAGCCCAGCCAGTTCCGGCGCGGCGGGCGGGTGGGCGTACGGGGAGATGCCCGCGGCCTGCACCCGGCCGTCCCAGGCGTAGCGGTACATGTCACTGCTGGTGCGCGGCGGCCCGCTGAGCGCGGCGAGCGACAGCGCGGCGCTGCCGGCCAGCACGAGGACCACGGCGGCGCGCACGGGCACCTTGCGGACGGCCCACGCGGCGGCGGCGAACAGCGCCCAGCCGGCCGCGTACCAGTACAGCAGGTGGCGCGGACGCGCCTCGGAACCTCCCGAGCGGATGGTGACGGCGACGACGGCGGTCAGCGCGGCGACGAGGACTGCGGTGCATACGGTGCGGACTCCCACACCGCCCACCGTGGCAGGCGCAGCCGCCGGAAAGGGCCGTGCCGGGCCCGGCGTCCGCAATCCGTAAGGAGTCCTTTCCCCTGTTGGGACCCGGTTCGGGGGTGTGATGGGAGCATGCAGAATCCATCGGACGGGGGCCACCCCCCGAAGCCTTCGGCCCCGCGGAGCCATCCGCGGCTCGCACTCCCCGACCCGCCGACCCGGCTGCGCCGCGGCCCGCTGCGCGAGGGGGCCTTCACCGGACGGCTGCACGACGCGCGGACGGCCACGGTCGTCGGGCGCGCGCTCGGGGCGGCCATCGCGGTCTGCTTCGTGACCGGCCTGATCAGCCACTACCTGCAGCACCCGCCGGGCTGGGCGGCGGACCGGTTGCCGAGCCGGCCCTCGTGGGGCTACCGGCTCACCCAGGGGCTGCACGTGGCGACCGGGATCGCGGCGATCCCGCTGGTGCTCGCGAAGCTGTGGACGGTCTATCCGCGGCTGTTCGCCTGGCCGCCGGCCCGGTCGGTGGGCAAGGCGCTGGAGCGGCTGTCCATCGCGGTGCTGGTCGGGACGGTGCTGCTGCAGTTGCTCAGCGGGCTGCTGAACACGCTGCAGTGGTACCCGTGGCCGTGGAACTTCGTGCCCGTGCACTGGGCGCTGGCCTGGGTCGCGATCGGCGCGCTGCTGCTGCACCTGGCGGTGAAGGCCCCGGTCATCGCGGAGCACTGGTCGCGGCGCTCGTCCGGCACCGTGCGGCTGCCCGTGGCGGACGGGCCCGACCGGCGGGCGTTCGTGCTGGGCGTCGGCGCGGCGGTCGGCGCGGTCACGCTGACGACCGTCGGGCAGTCCTTCACCCCGCTGAAGGACGTCGACCTGCTCGCGCCCCGCCATCCGGACCACGGCCCGCAGGGGCTGCCCGTCAACCGGACGGCAGCGGCGGCGGGGATCACCCCGGCGCGGCTGGCGGGCTGGCGGCTGCACGTCGCCGGGCCGCGGCCGTACGAGCTGACGCTGCCCGAACTGCGCGCCCTGCGGCAGCACGCCGCGCGGCTGCCGATCGCCTGCGTCGAGGGGTGGAGCAAGAGCGCGCACTGGGAGGGGGTGCGGGTGCGCGACCTGCTGGACCGGGCGGGCGCTCCGCCCGGGGCGACGGTCCGGGTGGTGTCGCTGCAACAGGGCGGCGCCTACTCGGTGATGGAGATGGGCGCCTCGTACGCGCGCGATCCGCTGACGCTGCTGGCGCTGGCGCTGAACGGCGCGCCGCTCTGCGCCGACCACGGCTTCCCGGCCCGGATCATCGCGCCGAACCGGCCCGGTGTGCTGCAGACGAAGTGGGTCTCCCGGCTGGAGGTGCTGGCATGAGGGCGCGCATCGTGCTGGGCGCGATGGGGGTCGCGGCAATGGCGTTCGGCGCCGTCCTGCTGTTCACGGACCGTCAGGTGCGGGCGCCGGTCGACGTGCTGGTCTGGCTGGCGGGCGCCATCGTGCTGCACGACGCGGTGCTGACGCCGGTGGTCCTGGCCGTCGGCGCGGCGCTGGCCCGGTGGCTGCCGCCGCACGTGCGGCGGCCGGTGCGCGGCGGGTTGATCACCGCCGCGTGCCTGACGGCCGTGGCCCTGCCGTTCCTGCTGCGGCCGAGCGCGACGGCCAACCCGTCGGTGCTGCCGCTGGACTACCCCCGCAACACCCTGGTCGTGCTGGGGGCGGTGGCCGCGCTCACCGCCCTGGCGGCGTGCGGAGCGGCGCTGCGCCGATTTCGCGCTCATCGCAAGAACTAATGGATAGAAGAGCTTTTAGCCATTAGCATGTGGGTGTCGGCGGAACGGTCCCGCCGGCACACACATCGGAGGCACGCGCGATGACGGCTCTGGAACTTCCCCGGGTGGCCCACCGTTTCGTCGACGTGGACGGAGTCCGCGTCTTCTACCGGGAGGCCGGCGACCCGTCCGCCCCGACCCTCCTGCTGCTGCACGGCTTCCCGTCCGCCTCGCACCAGTACCGGCGGCTGATCGACGCGCTCGGCGGCCAGTACCACCTGATCGCGCCCGACTACCCGGGCTTCGGGCACAGCGACGCGCCCGCCTCCCTCACCTACACCTTCGACCTGCTCGCCGACGTCGTGGAGGGCTTCTGCGAGGCCCTGGGCCTGCACCGCTTCACGCTCTACGCCTTCGACTTCGGCTCCCCCGTCGGCTTCCGCCTCGCCGAGCGCCACCCGCAGTGGATCGCGGGGCTCGTGGTGCAGAACGGCAACGCCTACGAGGAGGGGCTCAGCCCGACCGCCCGCGCCTTCGTGGCCGAGCGCCGCGAGACCGAGGGCTCCGAGGAGCGGCTGCGCGGGATGCTGACCCCCGACTTCACCCGCGCCCAGTACGAGGGCGGCACGACCGACGCGTCCGCCGTCGCCCCCGAGAGCTGGCTGCTCGACCAGCACTTCCTCGACCTGCCGGGGCGCGACGAGATCCAGCTCCAACTGGCGTACGACTACCGCGGCAACGTCGAGCGGTACCCGCGCTGGCAGGCCTGGCTGCGCAAGCACCAGCCGCCGACGCTGGTGCTGTGGGGGCGCCGCGACGCCCTCTTCGTGGAGGCCGGGGCGCACGCGTTCCTGCGCGACGTGCCGGACGCCGAGGTGCACTCCTTCGACACCGGGCACTTCGCGCTGGAGGAGTGCGTCGGCGAGATCGCCCCGCTGATCGCGGACTTCCTGGACCGTACGTGGGCGTGAGCCCGCACGGCCGCCGCCGGCCTCAGCAGCGCCACAGCTCCACGAAGTGGCGGCCGCCCACGGACCACTCCTCGACCGCCGTCCACCCCGCGCCGCCGGCGGCGCTCCGCAGCGCGGCGGCGCCCAGCCGCGCCCAGGGGAAGTCGCGGCCGTGCCGGCCCCGGCCGTCCTCCACCCGTACGGTGAACCGCTCGTCGACGTCGTAGGCCGCGGCCTCGACGAGCAACCGGCCGCCGGGGGCGACCAGTTCGCCGACCCGGGCGAGCAGCGCCCGCGGGTCGCCGCCGATGCCGACATTGCCGTCGATCAGCAGCGCCGTGCCCCAGCGGCCCTCGGCGGGCAGCCGGTCGAAGACCGACCGGCACAGCACCGCTCCCCCGCTGTCCCGGGTGCGGGCCACGGCCGCCGGGCTGACGTCCACGCCCAGCGCCGGCACCCCGGTGGCCGCGATCGCCGCCACCAGCCGGCCGGGCCCGCAGCCGATGTCGAGCACCGGGCCGCGCCGGCACCGGTACAGCAGCGCGGTGTCGGCGGCGTCCGGGGCCGCGCACCACCGCTCCACGTCCAGCGGCAGCAGCCAGCCGTCGGCCCGGCGCAGGAACAGCGGCCCGCGCCCGGAGCGGATCGCCTGCGCGTACGGGTCGTCGATCCACGGAGCCGGGTCGGCCGGCCGCTGCGCCATCGTCGCGGTCACGCCGTCCACGGGCGTCACCGGGCCGTCGTCCGGCCGGAGGCGGCCAGGCCCGGCGACGCACCGGTGCGCAGGGTCCGCAGCACCGCGGCGAAGCGGGACCCGGGCGCGAGCGCGGCGACCTCGGCGGCGTCGGCGGCGGTGTCGACGTCGCGCAGGCCCGGCAGGTCGCGGACCCGCAGCCCGGCGTCGGTGAGCCGGCGGCGCTGGATCGCGCCCGTCCGGTCCGTCGACATCGGCACCCCGGGGAAGAGCGCCGGGTCGGGGTCGGCGAGGCCGACCGCCCAGAAGCCGCCGTCCGCCGCCGGACCGAACCACGCGTCGCAGTCCAGCCACGCGTCGGGCCGCGACGCCGGCTCCAGCAGGGCCGGGGTGAGCTGCGGAGTGTCCATGCCGACCAGCAGCGTCGGACCGACGCAGCCCGCGAACGCGGCCGCCAGCCGTTCGTCCAGGCCACCGGGGGCCTGCGGGACGACGTCGAAGCCGGGCGGCAGCCAGCGGCCGGGGGCGCCGTCGAGCACCAGCACGCGCCGCCGGGCCGGGGTGCGCAGCACCGCGTCCAGGGTGTCGGCGAGCGCCGCCTCGGCCAGCGCGGCGGCCTGGCGCGGGGTGTACGGCGGGGTGAGCCGGGTCTTGACCCGCCCCGGTACCGGCTCCTTGGCGATCACCAGCAGCGTCGCCGTGCCGGGGGTGCCGGTCATCGGGCGGCCGGGGTGAGGGTCGGGGCGGTTGCCGGGCGGCGCAGGACCGCGCTCATGTCCTGGACCGCGTGCCAGGTGCCGCGCCAGGTGCCGGTCACCTTGGAGCGGCCGGTCCTGGGCGCGTACGGGACGTCGGTCTCGGCGATCCGCCAGCCCGTGTCGGCCGCGCGGACCAGCATCTCCAGCGGGTAGCCGGAGCGGCGGTCGGCCAGTTCCAGGCCGAGCAGCGCGCCGCGCCGGGCGGCCCGCATCGGGCCGAGGTCGTGCAGCCGCAAGCCGGTGCGGCGGCGCACGCGGCGGGCCAGTTCGAGGTTGGCGAGCCGGGCGTGCGGCGGCCAGGCGCCGCGGGTGGTCGGCCTGCGGCGGCCGAGCACCAGGTCGAGATCACCGCGCAGCACCGGGTCCGCGACGGAGGGCAGCAGGGCCGGGTCGAGCGAGGCGTCGCAGTCGCAGAAGCAGACGACGTCGGCGGTCGCGGCGAGCAGTCCCGCGTGGCAGGCGGCGCCGAAGCCGCGCAGCGGTTCGCGGACCACGGTCGCGCCGAGGGAGGCGGCCAGGTCGGCGGAGCCGTCGGTCGAGCCGTTGTCGACCACGATCGCCCGCCATCCGGACGGAATGCGCTCCAGCACCCAGGGCAGGGCGCCGGCCTCGTCCAGGCACGGCAGTACGACGTCGACGGGCGGTGTCGGTGGGTTGGTCACGCTCCTCACCCTACGAACCAGAAACCGACATTCCGGACTTTGGATCCTTACGAAACGCGGACGTCGGTGCCCCGCACCGCCACCCGGGAGCCCGTTCCGGCCCTCCGGTGCCAGACTCGGAGCGTGACCACCGAACCCGCACAGCGCCGCATCCTCGTCGTCGACGACGACCCGACCGTCGCCGAGGTCGTCGCGGGCTACCTCCTGCGCGCGGGCTTCCTCGTCGACCGGGCCGCCGACGGGCCCACGGCCGTGGCCCGCGCCGCCGCCGTCCGCCCCGACCTCGTCGTTCTCGACCTGATGCTGCCGGGCCTGGACGGGCTGGAGGTGTGCCGGCGGATACGCGAGCGCGGCCCCGTCCCGGTGGTGATGCTGACCGCGCGCGGCGACCAGGACGACCGGATCCTCGGACTGGAGGTCGGCGCGGACGACTACGTCACCAAGCCGTTCAGCCCGCGCGAGCTGGTGCTGCGCGTGGAGTCGGTGCTGCGCCGCGCCGGGACTCCGCCGCCGGACGGCCCCTGGCTGCGGTCCGGGCCGCTGGCGCTGGACCCGGCCGCCCGGCGCGCCACCCGCTCGGGCGCGGAACTCGCCCTGACGATCCGCGAGTTCGACCTGCTCGCGTTCTTCCTGCGGCACCCCGGACGGGTGCTCGGGCGCGAGGAGCTGATGCGGCGGGTGTGGGGGTGGGAGTTCGGCGACCTGTCGACCGTCACCGTGCACGTGCGGCGGCTGCGCGAGAAGATCGAGGACGATCCGGCCCGGCCGCGGCTGATCAGCACCGTCTGGGGCGTCGGCTACCGCTTCGACCCGCCGGACGCCCCGGCCGGCGCCGGTGCCGCGGCAGCTCCGGAAGCGGGGGCGCCCGATGCGTGACGTCCTGCTGATCGCGGCCTACGCGGCCGTCGGCGCCGCTGCCGCCGGGCTGCTCGGCGCGCTGGCGCTGCGGCTGCTGCGGAACCGGTCGGTGGCGCTGTCGCTGGCGGTGGTCGCCGCCGTCACGGTGGCCGCGATGCTCGCCGGCACCCTCTCGGTCGCCTGGGCGATGTTCCTGTCCTCGCACGACCTGGGCGTGGTCATCACCGTCTGCGCGATGGCCGCCGTCGTCTCGCTGGGCGTGAGCCTGCTGCTCGGCCGCAGCGTCGTCGCGGGCAGCCGCGCGCTGGCCACCGCCACCCGCGACTTCGGGGACAACGACACGTTCGCCGCGCCCGCGGGACCGCCCACCTCCGAACTCGCCGAGCTGGGCCGCGAACTGGCCGCGACCAGCGCGAAGCTCGCCGCTTCGCGGGAGCGCGAACGGGCGCTGGAGGCGTCCCGCCGGGAGCTGGTGGCCTGGATCTCGCACGATCTGCGCACCCCGCTCGCCGGGCTGCGCGCCATGGCCGAGGCGCTGGAGGACGGCATAGCCGAGGACCCGGCGCGCTACCACGCGCAGATCAGGGCCGAGGTGGACCGCCTGAGCGGCATGGTCGGCGACCTCTTCGAACTCTCCCGCATCCAGGCGGGCGTGCTGGCGCTGGCCCCGTCCCGGATGTCCGTCTACGACCTGGTGGGCGACGCCATCGCGGGCGCGGATCCGCTCGCCCGCGAGCACGGGGTGCGGCTGGTCGGCGACGGAGTCGAGTCCGTCCCGGTGGAGGTCGACGGCCGCGAGATGACGCGGGTGCTCGCCAACCTGCTCGCCAACGCCATCCACCGCACCCCGGCGGACGGGACGGTGGCGGTCTCCGCGCACCGCGAGGCCGACTCCGTGGTGCTGTCCGTCACCGACGGCTGCGGCGGCATCCCCGCCGCCGACCTGCCGCGGGTCTTCGACACCGGCTGGCGCGGCACCGGCGCCAGGACGCCTCCCGCGGGGGCCGGGCTCGGTCTCGCCATCGTGCGCGGCATCGTGGAGGCGCACGCGGGCCGCGCGGCCGTCAGCAACGTGCCGGGCGGCTGCCGCTTCGAGGTCGTCCTGCCGGCCGCCTCGGGCTGACCGCGGGGTGTCTCGCTCGCGACGGTCCGGTCGGGGCCGGCGTCAGGCCGGAGCGGGTGCGGGCGCTCCGCGCAGGGCGGCACGGGCGAAGTCGCGCATGCCGTCCGGGAAGGCGACGGCCGCTGTCCAGCCGAGGTCGGCGCGGATCCGCGCCGACGAGGCGGTGATGTGCCGGACGTCGCCGAGCCGGTACTCGCCCGTCGTGACGGGCGCGGGGCCGCCGGTGGCCGCCGCGAGGGCGGCGGCCATGTCGCCGACGGTGTGGACGGTCCCGCTGCCGACGTTGTACGTCCGCAGCCCGCCGGAGGGCCCGGCGGCCGACGCGCCGAGGGCGGCGGCGTTGGCCGCCGCGACATCGCGCACGTGCACGAAGTCCCGCCGCTGGCCGCCGTCCTCGAAGACGCGGGGCGCCTCGCCGCGCGCCAGGGCGGAGCGGAAGAGCGCGGCGACGCCCGCGTACGGGGTGTCGCGCGGCATGCCGGGGCCGTAGACGTTGTGGTAGCGCAGGGACACCGCCCGGCCGTCGGTCGCGCGGGCCCAGGCGGCGGCCAGGTGCTCCTGGGCGAGCTTGGTGGCCGCGTAGACGTTGCGCGGGTCGGCGGGGGCGTCCTCGGTGACGAGGCCGGGGGCGAGCGCGTCGCCGCAGTGCGGGCAGGGCGGCTCGAAACGGCCGGCGTCGAGGTCCGCGACCCGGCGCGGCCCCGGGCGCACGACGCCGTGCCGGGCGCAGGAGTACCGGCCCTCGCCGTAGACCACCATGGAGCCGGCCAGGACCAGCGACCGCACCGACGCGGCCGCCATCGCGGCCAGCAGCACGGCCGTGCCGTGGTCGTTGCAGCTGACGTACTCCGGCGCGTCGCGGAAGTCCTTGCCGAGTCCGACCATGGCGGCCTGATGGCACACCGTGTCCACCCCGCGCAGCGCGTCCCCGACGGCCGCGCGGTCCCGGACGTCGGCACGCCGCCAGTCCACTCCCGCCGGGAGGGCGGGCGGCTCGGCGCGCTCCCCGTGGGCCGCGGGCAGCAGCACGTCCAGGACGCGCACGTCGTGTCCGGCGTCGAGCAGGGCGGTGACGATGTGCGCGCCGATGAAGCCCGCGCCTCCGGTGACCAGTGTCAGCATGTTCCGAACGTACGGCCCGGGGCGGCTTCGGCGCGGTGACCCGGCCGGGATGTCAGCGGTCCGTAAGGAGTGCCGGGACCTCCATCGTCAGGGTGCGGGCGCCGGCGTCCAGGACGGCGGGCAGGCCGAGCGGGACGGTGATCGCGGAGTCGCAGTGCCCGAACCCCAGCTCCTCCACGATCGGCACCCCCAGCCCGCCGAGCCGGTCCAG
This sequence comes from Streptomyces sp. NPDC006733, assembly GCF_040636125.1. NCBI lineage: Bacteria > Bacillati > Actinomycetota > Actinomycetes > Kitasatosporales > Streptomycetaceae > Streptomyces > Streptomyces sp. NPDC006733. Next base: position 80,529 of record NZ_JBEYJD010000021.1, read on the forward strand.
CAGCAGCGGGCGCAGCGTGTCGTACGGGCCGCACTCCGCCCACGAGCCGAGGACGATGCCGGCGACGCCGTCCAGCCAGCCGGAGCGCAGCAGTTGGGTGAGGTAGCGGTCCAGCCGGTACGGCTCCTCGCCGACGTCCTCCAGCAGGAGGATCCCGCCCGCGGCGCCGGGCCGGGCGCCGGGGGTGCCGAGCTCGGCCGCGAGCAGGCAGAGCGTGCCGCCGAGGGTCCGGCCGCGGGCCCGGCCGGGGACCATGGTGCGGGCGGCGGGCGAGGTCAGGACCCGGACGGTCTCCGGTTCCATCAGGGTGTGGCGCAGGTGGTCCTGGGTGGGGCCGTCCTTGAGGAACGTGGCGGCGGCGGCCATCGGGCCGTGCACCGTGGCGAGCCCGAGGCGGGTGGCGAACGCCTCGTGCAGCACGGTGATGTCGCTGTACCCGACGAACGCCTTCGGCTCGGCGGCCCGCATCGCCTCCCAGTCCAGCAGGTCGACCATGCGCTGCACGCCGTAGCCGCCGCGCGCACAGATCACCGCGGCCACCGACGGGTCGCACCACGCCTGCTGCAGGTCCCGCGCCCGGTCGCGGTCCTCGCCCGCCAGGTAGCCCAGGTATGGGTGCGTGCGCAGGACGTGCGGCGCGACGACGGGGTCGAGGCCCCAGCCGCGCAGCAGGTCGACCCCGGCGTCGATCCTCTCGCGCGGGACCGGACCGCTGGGCGCGACGATCGCGACGCGGTCGCCGGGCACCAGTCGGCGGGCCCGCCGCAGGGGTTCCGGTACGGGCCGCGTCACGTGGTCAGCTCGAGTCGCGGCACGGCGGGCGGCACGAAGCCGAAGACCTGCCCGTAGAGGGAGAGTTCGGCCTCCAGGCAGGCGATGATCGTCTCCTGGCGGCGGAAGCCGTGGCCTTCGCCCTCGAAGGTGAGGTAGGCGTGCGGGATGCCGTGCCCGGCGATCTGCTCCAGGAAGCGCTCGCACTGGACGGGCGGGCAGATCACGTCGTCCAGCCCCTGCAGCAGCAGGAAGGGCGCGGTGACGCGGTCGGCGCGGTTGACCGGCGAGCGGTCGCGGTACCGGTCGGGGACCTCGGCGAGCGGTCCGACGAGGGACTCCAGGTACCGCGACTCGAAGTCGTGCGTCTCGCCGTTCGCCGACCAGCCGGTCAGGTCCAGGATCGGGAAGCTGATGGCGCCGCACGCGTACAGGTCCGTACTGGTGAGAGAGGCTCCGGTGGTCCAGCCGCCGGCGCTGCCGCCGCGGATCGCGAGCCGGGCGCCGTCCGCGGTGCCCTCCTCGACGAGCGCCCGCGCGACGGCGGCGCAGTCCTCGACGTCCACGACGCCCCACTGCTCGCGCAGCCGCTCGCGGTAGGCGCGGCCGTAGCCGGTGGAGCCGCCGTAGTTGACCTCGGCGACGCCGATGCCGCGCGAGGTGAAGTACGCGATCTCCACGTCGAGCACCATCGGGACCCTGCTGGTCGGGCCGCCGTGCACCCAGATCACGTACGGCGGCAGCTCCCCCGCCGGAGCCGCGGCCTCCGGGTTCCGCGGCGGGTACACGTAGGCGTGCACCTCGCGTCCGCCGGGCCCGGTGAAGGTCCGGGCGGTGGGGTCAGGCACATACGCGGGGTCGACGGTGTCCTGGTGGGCGCAGCCGATGACGCGGGCGTGCCCGGTGCGGGTGTCGAGTTCGACGATCTCCGACGAGGAGCGGGCGCTCGCCGCCACGTCCAGCACCCTGGTGCCGGAGGTGGCCAGGCCCGCGGCCCATTCCGTCCAGCGGCCGGGGACGTCGGCGAGTTCGCCGGTGGCGGGGTCGAGTATGGCGAGCCGCTGCGCCCCGACGCCGTGCAGGACAGCGAGGAGCCCCTCGCCGACGGGCGCGAACCAGCGGTAGCCGAGCTTCCACAGCGGACCGGCGAACTCCTCCTGGCGCGGGCAGAGGTTGACGGCCTCGCCGGTGCCCGGGTCGACCCGGTGCAGGTTCCACCAGCCCGTGCGGTCCGTGGCGGCGACCAGGGTGCCGCCCGGGGTCCACTCGGCCTGCGCGACCGACTCCTCGGGGCCGCCGATCAGGGTGCGGACGCCGGTAAAGGCGCCGTCCTGCCCGACCTGCGCGAGCTTGAGCTCCGTGCCGTCCCACGGCATCAGCGGGTGGTTCCAGGCGATCCAGACGGCCTGCCGCCCGTCCGGCGAGAGCCGGGGGCCGGTGACGAACCGGTCGGCGCCGTCGGTCAGCTCGCGGACGGCGCCGCGGTCGGCGGCGGCCGACCCGTCCAGCGGCACGGCGGCGATCACGCGCCGCACGTCGGAGGGTCCGTCCCCGGTGAACTCCTCCAGGACGCACCAGACCTCGCCCCGGTCCGGGTGGATCTGCGGGTCCACCCACCGCAGGCCGTCACCCACCGCCGAGACGGGCGTCAGCGGCAGCGGTTCGGCCCCCGGCCGGTAGGCGTACAGCCGCTGGTCGGCGAAGTCCACGAACACGATCAGCGGGCCGTCCGCCGCCGCGGTGCCGGCCCAGGGGCGGCCGCCGTACTCCATGACGCGGCTGCGGACGTTCCACGGCGCGGGCAGCGGGCGCTGCTCGCTGCCGTCCGCGAGCCGCCGGACCAGCGCGCGGCGGCCGCCCTCGGCGGGGCGCGGCTCGGTCCACCACACCTCGTCGCCGACGAAGCCCACGAACTCCGGGCTGCCGTCGTGCGACGCGGCCGTCACCGCGCCGATCGGCGACGGCCAGGCTCCGTACGGGACGTCCTGGGTCATGCCGGTCCCTTCCCTGCGGTGGAGGTCAGAAAGCGGTCGAGCACCCGGACGCCGAAGTGCAGTGCCTCGACCGGTACGCGTTCGTCCACTCCGTGGAAGAGCGCCTGGTAGTCGAAGCCCGGGGGCAGTTTCAGCGGGGAGAACCCGTAGCCGGTGATGCCGAGCCGGGAGAACTGCTTCGCGTCCGTGCCGCCCGACATGCAGTACGGGACGACGTGGGCCTCCGGGTCGAAGTGCTCCAGCGCCTCGCGCATCGCCGCGAACGTCGGCGAGTCCACCGGGGCCTGCAGCGGCACCCCCCGGTGGTAGAACTCCCAGTCGACGTCGGGGCCGGTGAGCCGGTCCATGGTCTCGGCGAACTCGGCCTCCCCGTCGGGCAGGATCCGGCCGTCCACATAGGCGGTCGCGGTCCCGGGGATGACGTTGACCTTGTACCCGGCCTGCAGCATCGTCGGGTTGGTGCTGTTGCGGACCGTCGGGCGGACGAGGGCCGCGGCCGGGCCGAGCCGGTCGAGCAGCGCGTCCACGTCGTCCAGGTCCGGGTCGATGCCGTGCAGCGTGGCGAGTTCGGTGAGCGAGGCGCGCACGGTGTCGATCAGGCGGACCGGCCACTCGTGTTCGCCGATCCGCGCGACGGCCGCGGCCAGCCGGCTCACCGCGTTCGCCGAGTTGACCTTGGAGCCGTGCCCGGCCTTGCCGTGCGCCGTCAGCCGCATCCAGGCGGTGCCGCGCTCGCCGGCCGCCACCGGGTACAGCCGCAGGCCGCCGCCCGCGTGGAAGGTGAAGGCGCCCGACTCGCTGATGCCCTCGGTACACCCCTCGAAGAGCCCGGGGTGCTGGTCCGTCAGGAAGCCGGCGCCGTAGGCGGCGCTGTCCTCCTCGTCCGCGGTGAAGGCGAGCACGACGTCCCGGGCCGGGCGGCGCCCGCTGCGGGCCATGGCCCGCACCGTGGCGAGCACCATCGCGTCCATGTTCTTCATGTCGATCGCGCCGCGGCCCCAGACCACCCCGTCGCGGATCTCACCGGAGAACGGGTGCACGCTCCAGTCGGCGGGCTCGGCCGGGACGACGTCCAGGTGGCCGTGGACCAGCAGGGCGTCGGCGGCGGAGTCGTCGCCCTCGATGCGGGCGACGACATTGGTCCGGCCGGGGGCGGACTCCAGGATCGTCGGCTCGATCCCGACCTCGGACAGCAGCGCGGCGACGTACTCGGCGGCGGGCCGCTCGTTGCCGTCGCCGCCGCCGCGGTTGGTCGTGTCGATCCGGATCAGGTCGGAGGTGAAGCGCACCACCTCGTCCAGCGCCTGCTGGTCCACCTCCTGGCCGACCACCTCGAACACCCCTTGCTCAGCCATACTGCTCCTCCACCGCTGCCGACACGAGCGTGGTCACCGCTTTGAAGGCGCGGATGCCCTCGTACATGGTCGGTGATGCGTAAGCGACACGACGTTCCCCGGTGAGCGCCACGCCGGGCACCACCGCGGCTGCCCCCGCGAGGTGGACGGCGTCGAACTCGACCTCGACGCGGAAGGGCCCGGCCCGCTCGGGCTCATGGCGCACCGCGAGCGCCGCGGCCTCTTTCGCCGCGGCCCGGATGTCGGCCGCGGTCCTGGCCGGCGGCCGGCAGACCGCGGCGTACCGCGACACGTACTCCTTGACCGCGACCGTCCGCGCCCGCGGGGCGTAGCCGCGCGCGTCCTCGCCGGTGCGGTCGTCGCCCGTCACCAGGACGACCGGCACCCCGTACTCGGCGACGACCAGCGCGTTGAGCCGGCCCTCGCTCGCCGGCTCGCCGTTGACCCACACGCCGGTGATCGAGTTGGCGAGGTAGGTGTGCGCGAGCACGCCCTCGGTGCCGGCGCCCGTGTGGTACCCGACGAAGGCGATGCCGTCCACGTCGCCGTGCTGCACGCCCTCGACCATCGACAGGTCCTTGTGCCGGCCGGTGAGCATCTCGGCCCGCTCGTCGAGCTGCTCCAGCAGCAGGTTGCGCATGGTCCAGTGCGCCTCGTTCACCAGGACCTGGTCGGCGCCGCCGTCGAAGAAGCCGGCGATCGCGGCATTCACGTCGGAGGTGAACATATGGCGGCAGCGCTGCCACTGCTCGCTCCCCGGCAGCACATCCGCGGGCCAGGTGACGCCGGTGGCGCCCTCCATGTCGGCCGAGATGAGGATCTTCATGCGAGGCAACGCTACGCGGTTTCGATCGACGCGTGCCAGGCCTGTGGACAACTACAGTGGTCTAGACCTCCTGGGACCCGGGCGGCGTCTGGGATCCGGCCGCCGCCACCAGCCAGTTCGACGGCAGTTCGATGCGCGTGCCGTCCGGCCGGAACTCCGTCGTCGCCAGCGGCTGCGCGCCGCGCGCCAGCAGGTCGAGACCCGCCGCCGCGAAGTAGCCGGGGACCGCCTCGTCGGCCACCTCGCCCGGTGTGAGGCCGTGCGAGAAGACCGCGCCCAGCTTGGCCGACGGGCCGCCGGGAGCCTGGGCCAGGCCCGCCAGGACGCCCTTCGCGGCCGCCGACGGTTCGACCGCGAACACCCGCCCCCGCCCGCCGAGCAGGATCGCGATGCTCTCCAGCAGCGGCTCCCGGTCCGCGGGCGCGCACTGGTGCAGCACACCGCGCATGTAGACGTTCGCGTCCCCGATCTCCCCGTGCAGCCGGCGCGCCGCGGCCGGGTCGGCGCCGTTGAGCTGCTGGTACTCGGCGATGCCGTGCGGGTCCGCGCGGCGCGCGAGGGCGATCGCCGCCTCGGACAGGTCCACCCCGACCACCCGGTCGTAGCGCTCCGCGAGGTACCGGGTCTGGGTGCCGTTGCCGCACCCCAGGTCGACGACCGGCAGCCCGGCGTCGAAGTACGGCTCGAAGAGCGGCACCTGCAGGGCGGCCGTGAGGGACGCGTCCGCGTCCCAGAAGACCGCACCGGCCGCCGGTGGCGCGTCGCGCCAGAAGCTCTCCCAGGCCTGCGTGTATGTGCCGGACACGTTCATTTCGGGACTCCCCAGGATGCGACCGAAACCTCGGTGACTCGGTGACTCGGTGGTGCGATGACGCGGCGACCCGGTGGTACGGCGGACCGGCGGACCGGCGCAGAACGGTTCCGCCGCCCCCTCAGCGCCGCCGTCGTGCCGCCGACCGCGGCAGCGTCTGCTCGAACCAGACCGTCTTGCCCCGCGCCGAACGGCTCGTACCCCACTGCCGCGCCAGCCGGCTCACGATGCGCATGCCCCGCCCGTACCCGTCCTCGGGGCCGGTGTTGAGCAGGACGGGGACCGAGTGGTCGTCGTCCGTCACCTCGCACAGCAGCGCGTCGGCCCGCACCAGGCGCAGCTCCACCTCCCTGGTGTCCGCGTGCCGGATCGCGTTGGTCACGAGCTCGCCGACCAGCAGCTCCGCGGTCTCCGAGGCCTCTTCCAGGCCCCATTCGCGCAGCGTCTCGCGGGTCAGCCGGCGGGCGTTCGCGGCCTCGCGCGGATCGCGGGCCAGCTGCCACGTCGCCACGTCGGAGCGCGGGATCCCGTTGAGCCGCGCCATCAGCAGCGCGACGTCGTCCTTGCGCCCGCCGCGCGGGTTGAGCGCGCGGATGATCGTGTCGCAGGCGTCGTCCATCGACGCCGCCGGGTGCGCGGCGCTCTCGCACAGCGCGGCCAACCCGGCGCCGATGTCCTGCCCGCGCACCTCGACCAGCCCGTCGGTGCACAGCACCAGCCGGTCGCCCGGCGCGACCCGCACCGTGACCGTCTCGAACGGGATGCCGCCCACCCCGATCGGCGCTCCGGTCGGCACGTCGAGCAGCTCGCTGCGCCCGTCGGCCGCCCGCACCAGCACCGGCGGGATGTGCCCGGCGTTGGAGATCACCAGCTCGGAGCCGATCGGGTCGTACACGGCGTACAGGCAGGTGGCCAGGTAGTGCTCGCCCAGGCGCTGCGCCAGGTCGTCCAGATTGCGCAGCAGTTGCGCGGGCGGCATGCCCATCGCCGCCATGGTCTGCACGGCGGTGCGCAGCTGGCCCATCATCGCGGCCGAGTTCAGCCCGTGCCCCATCACGTCGCCGACCACCAGCGCCAGCCGCGAGCCGGCCAGCTTGATCGTGTCGAACCAGTCGCCGCCGACCCGGCCCATCCGGGTCCCGGGCAGATAGCGGGTGGCCACGTCGCAGCCCGGCATCCGCGGGGTGATCTGCGGCAGCATGCTGTCCTGGAGGGTGTCCGCCACGTTCTCCTGGAACGTGTACATCCGCGCGTTGTCCAGCACCAGGCCGGCGCGGGCGGCGAACTCCGCGCCCGTCGCCCGGTCCATGTCGTTGAAGACCGGCCGGTCCTGGTGGCGCAGCAGGATCATGAAGCCGAGCACCACGTTGCGGGCCTTGAGCGGCACCACCAGCATCGACCGGTTGTTGATCAGCGGGCTGATGTCGCGCTTCTCGAACTGCGCGGCGATCGCGTTGCCCATCTCCTCGGAGATGCGCGGTATGAGCACCGGCTGCCCGCTGGTCATGCACTGGAAGAACGGGGTGTGCTCGGGGAACGGCATCGACTCGCCGACCGGCACCACGTCGTCCCAGCGCCCCGGCTCGTCGGTGTGCTCGACGGCCACCCGGTACCACATGGTGGTGACGTCCGGCGGCCCGTCCGGGAAGCCCTCGCCGGCGAGCACCTGCTCGCGCAGGTACGAGCCGGCGACGTCGGTGAAGCGGGGCACCACGGCCGCGCTGACCTCCTGGATCGTGCGGGCCAGGTCCAGCGAGGTGCCGATGCGGGCGCTGACCTCGTTGAGGAACTCCAGGTGCTCGCGCACCGCCGCGTACTCCAGGTCGGGCGCCAGGTCGGCCGGCGCGGCGGCCTGCGGGTCCACCTGGGCGGCCGCCGCGGCGGCGAGCCGCCTGGCCCGCCGCTCGTCGCGCCTGGGCACGCCCCAGTCCGGGGTGACCGGCACCCGGTCGTGCCGGCTGAACTCCAGCACCGGATAGCCCAGCTCCAGCACCTGGTAGACGATCCGGGCGCTCTCCGCCGGGTTCATGCTCGGCAGGATCTCGGGCAGCCGCTTGGCGAGCTGGTCGGCTCCGGCGAACTCGGTGTGCAGCGCGAATCCCGGTGCGATCCGTTCGAATTCCCCGGGTGTCATGTCCGCGGCCGATTCCTGGCCGGCCTCCGGCCGGGGATGCACCTGGCCCGCGTCGGCCGCCAGCACCAGCAGCCGCTCGGGCCCCGGTCCGACGAGCGGATAGGCCCACCACAGGACGTCCACCGGCCCGCCCGCGCGGTCCCCGCCGCCGTGGCAGTCGTCGAAGAGCCGGGCCCGGCCCGCGGTCGGGTACGCGGTCTCGCCGCTGAGCGACGCGTCCAGCTCGGGGCCGAAGTCGTCGGCACCGCCCTCGTCCGCGACCGCGCTGTCCAGGGCCCCGGAGACCGGGAGCAGGTCCACCGCGGGACGGCCGACGGCCTCCTCCCTGGAGCAGCCGAAGAGCTTGCGTGCACCGGTACTCCAGTGCGATACCAGTCCCGCGCCGTCCACGACGATCACCGCGAGGGGGATCCGTCCGGACAGCCCCGGAGCAGTGCGGCGGTCCATGGCTGGGTGGGCTCCTTCCCTGGGAGCCGCGTCACAGGACCGGTCCGGGACCCCCGCCCCGGCGCAAGATCTGCGGCACCTGTACCACCGTACGACCGGAGCGGGGTGCCGCGAAGGGCAATGCCCGAATCCAGGCGCACGCCCGCGCGAGAGCGCCCCCCGGACACGTGCTAGCGTCCTTTCTCTCTGTTCGAACTCCAGATCCGTGGTGCGAGTTCGACTCCGGCGGGGGTGGGGATCCAGCCGGAGCACGTAGGACCCGCGACTGGAAGAGAAAACTCTTGACCACCTGGGAGACCGCGGGCTGGGCCGCCGACAAGCGCCCCAAGTCCTTTCTCCGCCTGGCGGACCCGCGACGGCCCGTCGTGGCCGCGACGCTGTTCGCCGCCGTGCTGCACATCGTGTGGGCGCTGTTCCTGGCCAAGGACGCCGGGGACATGGCCGCCCAGTTCGCCTGGACGGACTTCATCCGCGAGCACCCGGACTCCGCCTACAACCTGTCCTGGTACGGCGGGATGCACCCCGCCTCGTACAGCATCCTGTCGCCGTACATCATGGCGTGGCTCGGGGTCCGTACGACCGCGGTGATCGCGGGCACACTCTCCGCGACCGTCGCCGCGCACCTGCTGATCCGCTACCGGATCCGGCGGCCCATGCTGCCCGCCCTGTGGACGGCGTTCGCCCTGTGGTGCGACGTGGCCTCGGGCCGGGTGACGTTCGCGCTGGGCATGCTCTTCGCGCTCGCCGCCACCGCGCTGGTGCTGCCCGAGACCGACCAGCGCACCTCGCGCATCGTCGGCGCCTCCGCGCTGGGCGCGCTCGCGACCATGTGCAGCCCGGTGGCCGGCCTCTTCATCGAGGTGCTGGCGGGCGCCCTGTTCCTGACCCAGCGGCGCAAGCACGCGTACATCCTGGCCGTGAGCCCGCCGATCGTGGTCGGCGGCACCTCGCTGCTCTTCCCCTTCTACGGGGTGCAGCCCTTCACCTGGTACTTCGCGGCGCTGCCGCTGGCCACCGCGGTCCTGGTGGCCTTCCTGGCGCCGAAGGCCTGGCGCACGCTGCGCACCGGCTCGTGGGTGTACGCCGCGGGCATAGCGCTGACCTGGGCGATCCCGTCGCCGATCGGCAGCAACGTGGAGCGGCTGTCGCTGCTCTTCGGCGGCACCGCGCTGCTCGCCGTCGCGGTCGGCCGCTCCGACCGGGGCCGCAAGACCCTCGTGATCTTCACGGCGTTCCTCGCCGTCGCCGTCTGGCAGGTCGCCAAACCCGTCACGGACCTGGTCAACACCGCCCCCGTGTCGGGGACCATCCAGCACGCCCAGGGCCTCATCGACGAGCTGGCCCGGGTCGGGGCCGACCGGGGCCGCGTCGAGGTCGTCCCGCTGCGCTCGCACTGGGAGGCGTCGGGGATAGCGCCCCACGTCAACCTGGCGCGCGGCTGGAACCGGCAGGCGGACGTCGAGCGGAACCCGCTCTTCTACGACGGCACCCTCACCCCGGCCACCTACCTGGCCTGGCTGCAGCACTGGGGCGTCGGCTACGTCGTCCTGCCGTCGGACGAACCGGACGGCGCGGCCGTCGCGGAGGCGAAGATCGTCGCGGCCGGGCACGACTGGCTGCAGCCGGTCTGGCAGGACGACCACTGGCGCCTGTACAGCGTGACCGGCGCCCAGCCGATGGCCGCGCCCCCGTCGATCGTCCGCCAGGCGGGCCCGGCCGAGCTGGTCGTCGAGGTTCCGACCGCGGGCCCCGTGCTGCTGCGCATCCCGTGGTCGCCGTGGCTCGGGATCGCCGGAGCGACCGACTCCGACCACGGCTGCCTGGCCCAGGACGGCGACTGGACGCGGCTCTACGCCCCGACCCCCGGCACGTACCGGATAGGCGGGCGCTACTCGCTGTCCCGCGGGACGCCCTGCAAGGACGACAAGGACTGACCCCGGGCGCCCCCGGCGCACGGCTCCCACGGTTTCCACGGCCCTCCCGGTGCTCCGGGAGGGCCGTGCCGCGTCCGCGCCCGCGTCCCCGTGAGCCCGCTGTCAGTCCTCGTGAGCCCCGCTGTCAGTCCTCGTGGCCCAGCTGCAGGTCGCGCTCGGTGCGACCGCCGCCCGCGACCTGCAGGACGGTGGCCACCGGCGGGTAGCCGGCGGCGATCACGGTGTACTCGCCGGCCGCCAGGTCGACGAAGCGGAAGTGCCCGTCGGCCCCCGTCGTCACCGAGTCGACCACGTTGCCCGCCGCGTCCAGCAGCGTGACCCGGGCGTCCTCGACCACCCGGCCGCCGGGCGCCCGTACGGTGCCGCGCAGCACCGCGCCCCCGGCCAGTTCGACGTCCTGCCGGCTCTCCCGGGCGGCCTGCACCGAGACCGGCAGCGCGGCCGGGCGGTAGGCCGGGGCGCTGGCGGCGAGCGTGTACTCGCCCGCCACCAGGTCGCTCAGCACGTAGCCGCCCTCGTGGGTGCTGCGGGTGCTGGAGACGACGTCGCCGCGGACGTCGGTGAGCGTCACGATGGCGTCGCGGACCGGGGTGCCGTCCGCGGTGCGGACCGTGCCGGCCAGCCGGCCGGCGCCGCCGAGCACCACGTCCAGCTCGACCGGCCGGTCGCCGACCGTCACGCTGACGGCCTGCGGCTGGTGGCCGCCGGCGGCCGCGATCAGCACGTAGCTGCCGGTGCCGGGGGTGCTCAGCGCGTACCGCCCGTCCTCGCCGGTCGCCCCCCGGCCGATCTGCCGGCCCGTGACGTCGATCAGGGTGAGCGCGGCCCGGCCCACCGACGTGCCGTCGGAGTGCTGGACGGTGCCGCAGACGGGGACTCCCCCGGCGTCGGCGGTCCGCACGGCACCCGCCCGGGCCGGGGGGACGGTGTCGGAGACGGGGCCGTACTGGGTCACCAGGGGTTTCTCCTTCAGGAGGAATGCGAGCAGGAAGCCGGCGACGAGCACCGGCACCAGGTAGAGGAAGATCCGCGGCATGGCGGCGGCGTACGCCTGCACGTACCCGTCGCGCAGCCCCGCGGGCAGGCCGCGCACCAGCTGCGGGGTGATCGACTGGGGGTCCGGCAGGTGCGCGCCGCGCGGTAGTTCCGCGGCCAGCTGGTCGGCCAGCCGGTTGGCGAAGAGCGTGCCGAAGACGGCGGCGCCGACGGAGCCGCCGATCTGCCGGAAGTAGTTGTTGGCGCTGGTCGCGGCGCCGATGTCGGTGGGGCGCACCGAGTTCTGCACCGCGAGCACCAGGACGGGCAGCACGAGGCCGATGCCGAGGCCGAGCACCGCCATGAAGGCGCTGTACTCGAGCCGGGACGTCTGCGCGTCCAGCAGGGACAGCAGCCACATGCCGACCGCGGAGAGCGCCCCGCCGAGCAGCGGGAAGACCTTGTAGCGGCCGGTCCTGCTGATCAGCTGGCCGGAGGCGACGGAGGCGAGGACGACGCCGAGCATCATCGGGAGCATCAGCAGCCCGGAGCCGGTGGCGCTGGCGCCGTCGACCATCTGCAGGAAGGTCGGCAGGTAACTGGCGGCGCCGAAGAGCGCGACGCCGACGGTCGCGCCGATCAGCGCGGTGACGTTGAAGACGCCGTCGCGGAAGAGCCGCAGCGGGATGACGGGTTCGGCCGCGAAGTGCTCGGTCACGACGAAGAGCGCGGCGCTGGCCAGCGCGCCGGCGCCGAGGCCGACGATCATCTCCGAGCGCCAGGCGTAGGTGGTGCCGCCCCAGCTGGTGAGCAGCACCAGGCAGGTGGAGCCGGCCGCGAGCAGCAGCGCGCCGAGCACGTCGAGCCGGGGCCGGATCGTCGGACGGGGCAGCCGCAGCACGACGCTGATCAGGGCGAGGGTGAACAGGCCGAACGGCACGTTGATGTAGAAGCACCAGCGCCAGCTGGTGTGGTCGGTGAAGAAGCCGCCGAGCAGCGGCCCGGCGACGGACGCCACCCCGTAGGCGGCGCCGATCAGGCCCATGTAGCGGCCGCGTTCGCGGGGCGGGACGATGTCCGCCATGATCGCCTGCACGCCGATCATGAGCCCGCCGCCGCCGACGCCCTGCACCGCGCGGAAAGCGATCAGCTGGTCCATGGTGCGCGAGGCACCGGCCAGCGCGGAGCCGACGACGAAGACGACGATCGCGAACTGGAAGACGCGCTTGCGGCCGAAGAGGTCACCGAGCTTGCCGTAGATCGGCAGGCCGATGGTGGACGCGAGCAGGTACGCGGTGACGGCCCAGGACATCTTCTCCAGGCCGTGCAGCTCGCCGACGATCTTCGGGAGCGCGGTCGCCACGATCATCTGGTCCAGCGCGGCGAGCAGCAGCGTGAGCATCAGGCCGAGGAAGACCAGCCGCACCCGGCGCGGGGTGAGGTCGGCGGGCGGGATGCCGGTGGCCGAACCGGACGGGCCGTCCTCGCCGGGCGGCGGGGCGGCGGCCGGTCCGGGACCGGTCGCCGCGTCGCCGTCCGGCGGACCGGCCCGCCCGGACCTCCCGGCCCGTTCGACCAGAGTGGTTCCGCCCACGTGCCGCTCCCCTCGTCGCGCCCGATCCGTCACTCAATCCCGCATTAGGCGACAACGACGAACAAGCGCGACGATTCTCCGAAGCGATGCAGAACCACCCGTATCAGTGAACGATCGAACCCGAAGAGGGCGTGGTGGACGGCTACTTCGCCGTCTCGACCTCGGCGGCGAGCTTCGCGAGCACCGCGTCGTAGATGCGCCCGAGACCCTTGGGTGCGAAGGTCCGCTCGAAGAAGCCGCCGACGCCGCCGGCGCCGTCCCACGTGGTGGTGGAGACGACCTTGGAGCGGCCGGTGCCCGCCGGGGTGACCGTCCACGTGGTGACCATCGACGAGTTGCGGTCCGCCTCGACCAGCTGTCCCGCGGTCGGCGCGGTGACGTCGAACAGGCAGTCGCGGATGCGCTTGCTGGTCGCCTGCAGCTTCCAGTGCACGAGCGTGCCGGCGCCATGGCCGCCCTCGCGCACCTCGTACTCGCTGAACTGCTCGGGGAGCAGCGTCTTCCTGGTGCCCGCGTAGTCCGCGAGCGCGTCGTACACGCGCTCCGCGTCCGCCTCGATGACCCGCTGGGTGGTGGCCTCGACCTGCGCCATTTCTTCTCCTCCGGTCCGTGCCCGCATGTGCCGGCCAAGCCAACCACACCCGCTAATCGAAATTATGTTCTATTATGCTGGAGAGCTACTGAGGAGGGCGTCATGCGCTGGGACAACCTGGGCCGCGACGAGGCCGCCACCACGCCCGCACTGTTCGGGACGGACGTGGTCACCCGGACCTTCGACACCCCCGAATTCCGCGGCATCACCTTCCACGAGGTACGGGCCCGTTCGATCGTGAACCGGGTGCCGGGCGCCTCGCAGATGCCGTTCGACTGGACGGTCAACCCGTACCGGGGTTGCAGTCACGCCTGCGTGTACTGCTTCGCCCGCAAGACCCACAGCTATCTCGACCTCGACACCGGGCTCGACTTCGACTCGCAGATCGTCGTCAAGGTGAACGCGGCCGACCTGCTGCGCAAGGAGCTCGCCGGGCCGCGCTGGCAGGGGCAGCACATCGCCATGGGCACCAATGTCGACTGCTACCAGCGGGCCGAGGGCCGCTACCGGCTGATGCCCGGCATCATCGGCGCGCTGCGCGACCACGCCAACCCCTTCTCGATCCTCACCAAGGGCTCGCTGATCCTGCGCGACCTGGACCTGCTGCGGCAGGCGGCCCGGGTCACCGAGGTCTCCACGGCGGTCTCCGTCGGCTTCCTCGACCGCGACCTGTGGCGCACGGTCGAACCCGGCACCCCCTCCCCGGCCAAGCGGCTGGAGGTCTGCCGGACGCTGAACGACAACGGCATCCGCTGCCACGTGCTGATGGCGCCGGTCCTGCCGTACCTCAGCGACTCCCCGGAGCAGCTGCGCGCCGCCGTCCGCGCCATCGCCGAGTCCGGGGGCACCTCCGTGACCCCGCTCGCGCTGCACCTGCGGCCGGGCGCCCGCGAGTGGTACATGGCGTGGCTGTCCGTGCACCACCCGCGGCTGCTCAGCCGCTACAAGTCGCTCTACGCGGACGGCTCGTACGCCCCGAAGTGGTACCAGCGGCGCATCACCCGCCAGGTGAACGAGTTCGCCACGGAGTTCGGCATCGGCCCGTCCCGCGGCGGCACCCTGCGCTCCGTCCCCGCGCCCGCGGCCCCGGCGGACGCCGAGGGCCCGACCCAGCTGTCGCTGCTCTAACCTCCTGTCCATGACGGAGGTTCGAGTGATGACGGGCGCCGACATCGACGCCGTCTCCGCGCTGCGGGTGCGGGGCTGGCAGAGCGCCTACGCGGGCATCGTGCCGCAGGGCTACCTCGACGCGATGTCGGCGCCGCAGGACGCGGCCCGGCGCCGCGAATGGTTCGCCGGCGACACCGGCCGGGTGGAGAACCTCGTGACGTCCGACGCGACCGGGGTCACCGGCTGGGCCGCGCACGGCCCGTACCGGGGCGAGGGCGCCGAGCCGGGCGACGGCGAGCTGTACGCGATCTACGTGCGGCCGGACCGGATCGGCACCGGCACCGGACGCGCGCTCATCGGCGCGGTGCGCGCCCGCGCGGCCGATCGCGGCTTCCCCCGCCTGCGGCTGTGGGTGCTGGCCGACAACGTCCGCGCCCGGCGCTTCTACGAGAAGGCGGGCTTCGTGGCCGACGGCGCGGAGCAGGAGGAGGAGTACGGCGACGTGTTCCTGCGCGAGGTCCGCTACGTGAGCGGCACGTCACCGGAGGGGCTGGAGGAGCCGGGGGCGTCGGAGGGGCCGGGGGCGTCCGGCTCGTAGCAGCCGATCCGCTCGAGGGCCGCGGTGGCGGCCTCGCGCAGCCTCGGGTGGGCGCGCGCGGCCCGCAGCACCGGGGCCGCCCGGGGGTCGCCGAGTTCGCCCAGGCCCTGCACGCAGGCGGGGACGGCCTCCCAGGCGAGGGTCCGCTCGGCCAGCAGCCGGTCCAGGGTCTCGATCAGCGCCGGGACGGACTCCGGGGCCCGCAGCCGTACCAGCAGCCGGATCGGCGGTACGGCGTAGGCGACCCGGAGCGGGTTGGTCGCGAGCGCCGCGGCGGCCCGCGCGGTGCGCGGGTCCCCCAGTTGGGCCAAGGCGCTTGCGGCGCTCTCGGCCCGGGCGGGCTCGCGGTAGTTGAGCAGCAGGGCGAGGGTCTCGAAGGCCCTGCGGTCGCCCGCCGCGGCCAGCGCCACGGCGGCGGCCTGTCGGGCGTCCAAGGGCTGTCCCGGTGCGGTGAGTACGCCGGCCAGTTCGTCGCGCGCTGCGGAATCCACCCGCCCAGCCTACGGCGCGCTCATCTGTACGCGGTACAGATCACATGGGCGGTGGTCTGGCGCGCAGGTTACTGGCCGGTTACCCTCGGACCAACGTGCACGGCAGCCTGGTGACGCAGTTGCCGCGCACGGCTCGGAGCGCACCACCCGTGGCGCTGCGAGCACGCACCACCACGCGGTACGCAGTAACTTCAGTAGCTTCACGTCGGTTCGGCACCATCGCGGCGCGGCCCCGGGACAGGGCCCGCCCTTCACCCCCCTGCGGGCATCCACCCCTTCTCCGTGGCCCGCGACTCCACCAACTCCTCAGCCGCGCGCGCCTGTCGGCAGCGTCGGTCTCCTCAGCATCTGGAGTTTCGCGATGGACCGTCCGTCCAGCAGCAGTCCCCTGCCATCCCTCGGTCTCCCCACCGTCGCCGTCGTCGGCCTCGGCACCATGGGCGCCGGCATCGCCGAGGTCATGGCCCGCGCGGGCCATGAGGTCATCGGCATCGACACCAGCGACGCCGCCGCCCGCGGGGCGGTCACGGCCCTGGACCGCTCCACCGCGCGCGCCGTGGAGCGCGGCCGGATCACCGAGGCCGAGCGCTCCGACACCCTCGCGCGCTTCCGCACCTTCCCCGACCTGCAGGCGGCCGCCGAGGCCGACCTCGTCATCGAGGTCGTCAACGAGCAGTTCGAGGCCAAGCAGGCGGTGTTCGAGGCGCTCGACCTGATCGTGAAGCCGGACGCCATCATCGCGACGGGCACGAACGCCCTGTCGGTGACCCGGCTGGCCTCGCACACCTCGCGCCCGGACCGCGTCCTCGGGCTGCACTTCTTCGCCCCGGCGCCCGCCATGAAACTGGTCGAGGTGGTCTCCACCGTCCTGACCTCGCCGGAGGCGACCGCCTCGGTGACGGCACTGGTGCGCGCGCTCGGCAAGGAGCCGGTCCCGGTCGGCGACCGGCCCGGCTTCATCGCCGACGGCCTGCTGTTCGGCTACCTCAACCAGGCCGCGGCGATGTACGAGTCGAAGTACGCGACCCGCGAGGACATCGACGCCGCCATGCGGCTCGGCTGCGGCCTGCCGATGGGCCCGCTGGCGCTGCTCGACCTGATCGGCATCGACACCGCGCAGACCGTCCTGGAGGCGATGTACGAGGCGTCCCACGACCGGCTGCACGCCCCGGCCCCGATCCTCGGCCAGCTGGCCGCGGCGGGCCTGTCGGGCCGCAAGTCCGGCCGCGGCTTCTACACCTACCAGGCCCCCGGCAGCGAGACCGTGGTCGCCGACGCCCTGACCCCCGACACCGCCGCGGCGGCCGGCGCCGCGGGCCGTGACGTGCGCAGCGTCGGCGTCGCCGGGTCCGGCACCATGGCGACGGGTATCGCCGAGGTGTTCGCGAAGGCCGGCTACGACGTCGTGCTGGCCGCCCGCTCCCAGGAGAAGGCCGACCAGGCGGTGGCCCGGCTCGCCAAGTCCCTGGACCGCTCGGTCGCCAAGGGCCGGCTCACGCAGGAGCAGCGCGACGCGGCCGTCGCCCGGGTGACGCCGGCCGGCTCGTACGACGCCTTCGGCGACGTGGACCTGGCCGTCGAGGCGGTCGCCGAGGACCTCGCCGTCAAGCAGGCGCTGTTCACCGCGCTGGACGAGGTGTGCAAGCCCGGCGCGGTGCTCGCCACCACGACCTCCTCGCTGCCCGTCATCGCCATCGCCCGCGCGACCGCCCGTCCGCGGGACGTGATCGGGATGCACTTCTTCAACCCGGCGCCCGCCATGAAGCTCGTCGAGGTGGTCCGTACCGTCCTGACCGGGGACGACGTGCACGCCACCGTCCGCGAGGTGTGCGCGAAGGTGCGCAAGCACGCGGTGGACTGCGGGGACCGGGCCGGGTTCATCGTCAACGCCCTGCTGTTCCCGTACCTGAACAACGCCGTGAAGATGGTCCAGGAGAACTACGCGACGGTCGCCGACATCGACACCGCGATGAAGCTCGGCGGCGGGTACCCGATGGGCCCGTTCGAGCTGCTGGACGTGGTCGGCCTGGACGTCTCCCTGGCGATCGAGCAGGTGCTGCACCGGGAGTTCCGCGACCCGGGCCTGGCGCCCTCGCCGCTGCTGGAGCACCTGGTGTCGGCGGGGTGCCTCGGCCGCAAGACGGGCCGCGGCTTCCGCGAGTATGCCCGGCGTTGATCATGAGGGCGGCTGGGGCGGCCTGCTCGGCCCGCGAGGGCCGTCCCGGCCGCCCCGCACGTCCCGCGCGGGCCCGGCCATGGAGTACGTTCCACGTATGGCCCAGCCCCTCAAGTCCGCGACGAAGTCCACCGCAGAAGGCCCCGCGCCGGCGACGGCGAACGGCCGCCGTGCCGCGGCCCAGCGCCACCGCGTGCGCCAGGACCTCGCCGCGTCCGCGATGCACCTGTTCGCGTCCCGGGGGTACGAGGCGACGACCGTGGACGACATCGCGGCGGCGGCCGGGGTGGCCCGCCGGACGTTCTTCCGGCACTTCCGGTCCAAGGAAGAGGCCATCTTCCCGGACCACGACGACACCCTGGTGCGGGTGCAGGCCGTCCTGGACTCCGCGGAGCCCCAGGAGCACCCGCTGGACACCGTCTGCCGCGGGATCACCGAGGTCCTGCGGATGTACGCGGAGTCGCCCGAGGTCTCCGTGGAGCGGTACCGCCTGACGCGCGAGGTGCCGACGCTGCGCGAGCGCGAGATCGCCTCCGTGGCGCGCTACGAGCGGCTCTTCACCCGCTACCTGCTGGGTCACTTCGACGAGTCGGCGCACCATGACGGCGACGACGACCCGCTGCTCGCCGAGGTCGCCGCCTCCGCGGTGGTGGCCGCGCACAACCATGTGCTGCGGCGCTGGCTGCGGGCCGGCGGCAAGGGGGACGTGGAGGCGCAGCTCGACCACGCCTTCGACGTGATCAAGGTGACGTTCGGCACCGGCATAGGGGTCGGCCGCCCCACCGGGGCCCCCGAGGCGCCCGTCGCGGCGGTCTCGCGGACCGGCGAGGTCGTGGTCACGGTGGCGCGTACCGACGCCTCTCCCGCCGAAGTGATGCGGATCATCGAGAAGGCGCTGCGGGGCGGCTGACCGCCCGCCCAGCCCCCTCAGAGCAACCGTGCAGCGGCCGTCCGGGCGATCCGGGCGGCCGCTGTTGCTCGTTTGTGGCGCCGGGATGACACTTGAGAGAAATTGTTGGCACGCAGTGTCTTTACGAGTGGCACCGCGTGCCATAACGTTGGGGGCACCTCCCAGCGTCAGCTGGGGGAGTGTCCGGGCGGGCGGCCGCATATCCCACGCACGCCGTCTGTCCCCAAAGGCCCGGACGCCTGCGTCACAGGCACCCCCGGATCCGTCCGGGGAAACACCGCGCCACCGCGCGGGCCGTTTCCACCCGTGCGACCGTCACGGGAGCAGTACCCCCGCCGAACCGACGGCACCAGTCACCCGTCAGCCCTCGCCGACGTTCCCTCAAGCCTTTCTACGTCGCGCTTCGCCGGAGGCACCCCGTGAAGGAAATTCTGGACGCGATCCTCGCGTCGGACAGCTCGGACAGCTCGGCCGCCGACTTCGCGGCCCTGCCGCTGCCGGAGTCCTACCGCGCCATCACCGTCCACAAGGACGAGGCCGAGATGTTCCGCGGCCTGGACAGCCGTGACAAGGACCCGCGCAAGTCCCTGCACCTGGACGACGTGCCGGTCCCCGAACTCGGTCCCGGCGAGGCCCTCGTCGCCGTCATGGCCAGCTCGGTGAATTACAACTCCGTGTGGACCTCGATCTTCGAGCCGGTCTCCACGTTCTCGTTCCTGGAGCGGTACGGGAAGCTCTCGCCGCTGACCAAGCGGCACGACCTGCCCTACCACGTCATCGGCTCCGACCTCGCGGGCGTCGTGCTGCGCACCGGCCCCGGCGTCAACGCCTGGAAGCCGGGCGACAAGGTCGTCGCGCACTGCCTCTCGGTCGAGCTGGAGTCCTCCGACGGCCACAACGACACGATGCTCGACCCCGAGCAGCGCATCTGGGGCTTCGAGACCAACTTCGGCGGCCTCGCCGAGATCGCGCTCGTCAAGTCCAACCAGCTGATGCCCAAGCCCGCCCACCTCAGCTGGGAGGAGGCCGCCTCCCCCGGGCTGGTCAACTCCACCGCCTACCGCCAGCTGGTGTCCCGCAACGGCGCCGGCATGAAGCAGGGCGACAACGTGCTGATCTGGGGCGCCTCCGGCGGCCTCGGCTCCTACGCCACCCAGTTCGCGCTGGCCGGCGGCGCCAACCCGATCTGCGTGGTCTCCAGCGACAAGAAGGCCGACATCTGCCGGGCGATGGGCGCCGAGGCGATCATCGACCGCAACGCCGAGGGCTACAAGTTCTGGTCCGACGAGCACACCCAGGACCCGCGCGAGTGGAAGCGGTTCGGCAAGCGGATCCGCGAGCTGACCGGCGGCGAGGACGTGGACATCGTCTTCGAGCACCCGGGCCGCGAGACCTTCGGCGCCAGCGTGTACGTCACCCGCAAGGGCGGCACGATCGTCACCTGCGCCTCGACCTCGGGCTACACCCACGAGTACGACAACCGGTACCTGTGGATGTCGCTCAAGAGGATCGTCGGCTCGCACTTCGCCAACTACCGCGAGGCGTGGGAGGCGAACCGGCTGGTCGCCAAGGGCAAGATCCACCCGACGCTGTCGCGGACGTACACCCTGGAGGAGACCGGCCAGGCCGCGTACGACGTGCACCGCAACCTCCACCAGGGCAAGGTCGGCGTCCTGGCGCTGTCCCCGCAGGAGGGCCTGGGCGTCACCGACCACGAGATGCGTGCGAAGCACCTGCCGGCGATCAACCGCTTCCGGAACATCTGATGACGCGGCGCGAGAAGGACCGTCCGTGGCTCATGCGGACGTACGCCGGCCACTCCACCGCCGAGGCGTCCAACGAGCTGTACAAGAACAACCTCGCGAAGGGGCAGACCGGCCTGTCCGTCGCGTTCGACCTGCCGACCCAGACCGGCTACGACCCGGACCACATCCTCGCCCGCGGCGAGGTCGGCCGGGTCGGCGTCCCGGTCTCGCACATCGGTGACATGCGGCGGCTGTTCCAGGACATCCCCCTGGAGGGGATGAACACCTCCATGACCATCAACGCCACCGCCATGTGGCTGCTGGCGATGTACCAGGTGGTCGCCGAGGAGCAGGGCGCGGACATCACCAAGCTGCAGGGGACGACGCAGAACGACATCGTCAAGGAGTACCTGTCGCGCGGGACGCACGTCTTCCCGCCCGGCCCGTCGCTGCGGCTGACCACCGACATGATCACGTACACGGTCAACAACATCCCCAAGTGGAACCCGATCAACATCTGCAGCTACCACCTGCAGGAGGCCGGGGCCACGCCGGTCCAGGAGATCGCCTTCGCGATGTCCACCGCGATCGCCGTCCTGGACGCGGTCTTCGCGTCCGGGCAGATCCCGCAGGACCGCCGCGGCGAGGTGGTCGCCCGCATCTCGTTCTTCGTCAACGCGGGCGTCCGCTTCATCGAGGAGATGTGCAAGATGCGGGCCTTCGGCCGCCTCTGGGACACCGTCACCCGGGAGCGGTACGGCATCGAGAACGCCAAGCAGCGCCGTTTCCGCTACGGCGTGCAGGTCAACTCGCTCGGCCTGACCGAGGCCCAGCCGGAGAACAACGTCCAGCGCATCGTCCTGGAGATGCTGGCCGTCACCCTCTCCAAGGACGCCCGCGCCCGCGCCGTGCAGCTCCCCGCCTGGAACGAGGCGCTGGGCCTGCCCCGGCCCTGGGACCAGCAGTGGAGCCTGCGCATCCAGCAGGTGCTCGCGCACGAGAGCGACCTGCTGGAGTACGAGGACATCTTCGAGGGCAGCCATGTCGTCGAGGCGAAGGTCGCCGAGCTGATCGGCGAGGTGACCGCCGAGATGGAGCGCATCGAGAAGATGGGCGGCGCCATGGCCGCCGTCGAGTCCGGCTACCTGAAGTCGGCGCTGGTCTCGTCGCACGCCGAGCGCCGCGCGCGCATCGAGTCGGGCGAGGAGAAGATCGTCGGCGTCAACTCGTACCAGGGCACCGAGCCCAGCCCGCTCACCGCCGACCTCGACACCGCCATCATGACCGTCGACCCGGCCAACGAGGCGCGCGTCGTCGCCGCGCTGCACTCCTGGCGGGACGACCGCGACGAGCAGCGCGCCCAGGAGTCGGTGGCGGCGCTGAAGGCCGCGGCGGCGGGCAGCGAGAACCTGATGGCGGCGACGCTGGCGTGCGTACGCGCCGGTGTGACGACCGGCGAGTGGTCCTGGGCGCTGCGGGACGTCTTCGGCGAGTTCCGCGCCCCCACGGGCGTCAGCAGCGCCCCGGTGGCGGTCACCGCCGAGGCCGGCACCCCGCTGGCCGAGGTGCGCCGCAAGGTCGCCGCGACGGCCGCGGAGCTCGGCAGCGGCAAGCTGCGGCTGCTGGTCGGCAAGCCGGGCCTGGACGGGCACTCCAACGGTGCCGAGCAGATCGCCGTACGGGCCCGCGACGCGGGCTTCGAGGTGGTCTACCAGGGCATCCGGCTCACCCCCGAGCAGATCGTCTCCGCGGCCGTGGCCGAGGATGTGCACTGCGTGGGCCTGTCGATCCTGTCGGGTTCGCACGCGGCGCTGGTGCCGGACGTGCTGGAGCGGCTGCGCGGGGCCGGCGTGGACGACGTGCCCGTGATCGCCGGTGGGATCATCCCCCCGGCGGACGCCGCGGCACTGCGTGCCGCCGGCGTGGCGGCGGTGTTCACCCCGAAGGACTTCGGCATCACTGAGATCATCGGCCGGATCGTGGACGAGATCCGGCTCGCGAACAAGTTGGAGGTATGACGGTGCAGTTCGGTCGCACTTACGAGGAGTTCGAGGTCGGTGCCGTCTACAAGCACTGGCCCGGAAAGACGGTCACCGAGTACGACGACCACCTCTTCTGCCTCCTCACGATGAACCACCACCCGCTCCACATGGACGCGAACTACGCCGAGAACACCACCGACTTCGGCAAGAACGTCGTGGTGGGGAACTACATCTACTCCCTGCTGCTGGGCATGTCCGTGCCGGACGTGTCGGGCAAGGCCATCGCCAACCTGGAGGTCGAGTCGCTCAAGCACGTGGCGCCGACGTTCCACGGCGACACGATCTACGGCCAGACCACCGTCCTGGACAAGTGGCCGTCCAAGTCGAAGGACGACCGCGGCATCGTCCACGTCGAGACCAAGGGCTACAAGCAGGACGGCACCCTGGTGTGCGTCTTCCGCCGCAAGGTCATGGTCCCCACCGCCACGTACATCAAGGAACGCGGCGGCGAGCAGCCCGGCCGCCCCGACCTGCAGGAGAACTGACATGTCTCGTCTCGCTCAGACCGACGGGCTGACCGACATCCAGCGGGAGATCCTCTCCACCGTCCGCAGCTTCGTGGACAAGGAGATCCTCCCGGTCGCCACGGAGCTCGAACACCGCGACGAGTACCCCACCGAAATCGTTGAGGGCCTCAAGGAACTTGGCATCTTCGGGCTGATGATTCCCGAGGAGTACGGGGGCCTTGGTGAGTCTCTTCTCACATACGCCCTCACCGTCGAGGAGATTGCCCGCGGCTGGATGAGTGTGTCCGGAATTATCAACACTCACTTCATCGTCGCCTACATGCTCAAGCAGCACGGCACGCAGGAGCAGAAGGAGTACTTCCTGCCCCGGATGGCCGCCGGCGAAGTGCGCGGCGCCTTCTCGATGTCCGAGCCCGGACTGGGCTCCGACGTCTCCGCGATCCGCACCAAGGGCGTCCGCGACGGCGACGACTACGTCGTCAACGGCCAGAAGATGTGGCTGACGAACGGCGGCTCGTCCAACCTCGTGGCGGTGCTCTGCAAGACCGACGAGGGCCTGTCCCCGGAGGAGGCGGCCGCCAAGCCGCACCGGTCGATGACGACCTTCCTCATCGAGAAGGAGCCGGGCTTCGGCCCGAACCCGACGGTCCCCGGCCTCACCGT
Organism: Streptomyces sp. NPDC006733; assembly: GCF_040636125.1. Taxonomy (NCBI): domain Bacteria; kingdom Bacillati; phylum Actinomycetota; class Actinomycetes; order Kitasatosporales; family Streptomycetaceae; genus Streptomyces; species Streptomyces sp. NPDC006733. Next base: position 104,164 of record NZ_JBEYJD010000021.1, read on the forward strand.
GCCCGGCAAGATCGAGAAAATGGGCTACAAGGGCGTCGACACGACCGAGCTGATCCTGGAGGACGTCCGGGTCCCGGCGAACCGCGTTCTCGGAGGTCAGAGCGGTCGCGGCTTCTACCAGATGATGGACGGCGTCGAGGTCGGGCGGGTCAACGTGGCGGCGCGCGGCTGCGGAGTCGCACAGCGCGCGTTCGAGCTCGGGATCTCCTACGCGCAACAACGCCACACCTTCGGCAAGCCGATCATCGAGCACCAGGCGATCTCCTTCAAGCTCGCCGAGATGGCGACGAAGGTGGAGGCCGCCCACACGATGATGGTGAACGCCGCGCGCAAGAAGGACTCGGGCCAGCGCAACGACCTCGAGGCCGGCATGGCGAAGTACCTGGCCTCGGAGTACTGCAAGGAGGTCGTCGAGGACGCCTTCCGCATCCACGGCGGGTACGGCTTCTCGAAGGAGTACGAGATCGAGCGCCTCTACCGGGAGGCCCCGATGCTGCTCATCGGTGAAGGTACCGCTGAGATCCAGAAAATGATCATTGGCCGCAGGCTGCTGGAGGAGTATCGTATTCAGGGCTGAATGTCCTGATATAAGCGATATATTCGAGGTGAAGGTCACACCGAGTCATCGCGTACCGGCCATCGACTCGCCCTCGCGCTTGCCGAGTTGTGGGTGCCACCCGATACCATCTTGGTAAAGCCGCCGTCCCCAGAACCATCTTGCGGCATCCTCCGCTACGAAGGTCTTCCATGCCCCACAGCCATTCCTCTGCACCTCGCGGCCGGGTCCGCCTCGCGCGCGGAGCGTCGCCGTGGCTCCTCCCGACCGTCGCCGCTGCGGCCGTCAGCCTCACCCGAGCCCGCCGCTCCGGGCGCTGGGCGACCGTGGCCGTACCCACCACCGCCCTGGCCGCGGGCATGCTGTGGTTCTTCCGTGACCCTGAGCGAGAGATCGCTCAGGGCCGGGTGATCTCACCGGCCGACGGCGTGGTGCAGAGCATCATGCCGTGGAAGGACGGGCGCACCCGCGTCGCGATCTTCATGAGCCCACTGAACGTCCATGTGAACCGTGCACCGCTCGCGGGCACCGTCACCTCCGTGGAACACATCCCCGGCGGTTTCGTCCCGGCGTTCAACAAGGAGAGCGAGAACAACGAACGCGTTGTCTGGCACTTCGACACCGAACTCGGCGACATCGAGATGGTGCAGATCGCCGGCGCGGTGGCCCGCCGTATCGTTCCTTACGTGCCCTCGGGCACCAAGGTCGAGCAGGGCGAGCGCATCGGACTGATCCGCTTCGGCTCCCGCGTCGACATCTACCTCCCCGAGGGCGTCCTGCCCGACGTCGAGGTCGGACAGACCACCATGGCTGGGGTGACTCGTCTTGACCGTGATTGATCCCGATACTCAGGCTCCCTGGGTGACCGAGCTGGAGGAAGAGGTCGACGACCTCCCCCTCTCCACGCGGCTGTCCATCGCGGACACGCTCACTCTCGGTAACGCCATCTGCGGATTCATGGCCGTGTACTTCACGACCACCGGCGTGCTGGTGCCGCACCTCATGGGCACCGCCGACGGCGGCATGGCGCGGCACAACGCCGCGACGGCCGTGACGCTGATGCTGATGGCGTCCGTCTTCGACCTCCTGGACGGGCTGGTGGCGCGCAAGCTCCGCAGTTCCGCGATGGGCGCCGAGCTGGACAACCTGTCGGACCTGATCAGCTTCGGCCTCGCACCGGCCTACTTCGTGGTGGTGTGGGGGCTGGTCGCGGACGACGCGCACGGCCGGGTCTCGGCGGTCGCCGCCGTCGTGGTCCTGCTCGCCGTGGTCCTCAGACTCGCGCGCTTCTCCTGCACCACGGTGCGGGACGGGGTCTTCCAGGGCATGCCGAGCCCCTTCGGCGCGATGACGGTCGTCTCCGTCGTCCTGCTGGAGCTGCCGTTCATCCCGACGCTGCTGGCGATCGTGGGCGTGGCGTGGCTGATGATGAGCCGCGTCGAGTACCCCAAGCCCCGCGGTCGGCTCGCGCTGATCACGCTGGCCTGGATCTTCATCAGCATGGGCTGCCTGGCGGCCTGGACGCTGGACGTACCGGGCGGGCACCTGCTGCTCCAGACCGGCGCGGCGCTGCAGATCCTCGCGGCGGCGGTCATCCCGTGCTTCGCGACGACGCGCCGGGTGAACACGTTCCGCAACAACCGCCGCGAGGCGCGCGCCGAGCAGTGACGGTGCCGCCGCCCCGCGCGGCGCGACAACCGAAGACACCGAAGGGCCCCGGGCGATCCGCCCGGGGCCCTTCGCGTGCGTGATGGGGGCGGTGGTGCCGGAGTAACAGGTTGTCAACAAACGGGGTCCCCCTGGCGTCCCCCCTGGGTGGGCGATGCGAGAATCGAGCCGAAGTTGATCACTCGTGGGGGAGCTGGACGGTGGCGAATCGGCCGACGGATTGGCATGTGCTGGACCTGGACCGGGATCCGGTCCCGGGCGACCCCTACGAGGTCAAGGAGCTGGCCCGCAAGCTGGGCGACTTCGCGGACGACGTCTCCTCGGCGCTCCGCTCCGTCAAGGGCCTGAGCGGCAACAACGCGGTGCAGGACTGGGCGGGTCTGGCCGCCGACGCGTACCGGGAGCAGTTCGGTGATCTGCCGGGTGAGCTGACGAAGCTGGAGAAGTCCTACCGGCTGGCGTCGGGCGCCCTGGAGGCGTACTGGCCGAAGCTGGAGACCGCGCAGGCGGACGCCGACCGGGCGCTGGCCCAGGGCCGGACCGCCCGCCAGGACCTCGACGCCGCCAAGACCACCCAGGGCAACGCGAACGACTGGGTGAAGCGGGCGGGCGACAAGTCCAAGGAGTACCAGGCCGACCCCAAGCCGGGCGTGGAGCCGCCGTCGGCGGAGGAGGTCCGGACCGCCACCCGCAACGCGCTGGACGCGTCGAACGCCCAGAAGTCCGCCAACGCAGCCGTCCACGAGGCGCAGCAGCGCCTGGACGCGGCGAAGGAGCTGGCCGCCCAGGCCGCCCACCTGCGCGACACCGCTGCCAGCACCGCCGAGCACGCCCTGCACGAGGCCTCCGACGCCGGGATCAAGAACAAGCACTGGTGGGAGAAGGCGGTCGACTGGGTCGCCGACCACTGGGACGAGATCGTCGCCGTCTGCAAGGTCATCGTCGCCGTGCTCGGCATCATCGTGCTGATCATCGGCGGCCCGCTGGCCTGGCTGGTGCTGGCGGCGGCGCTGGTCGTGCTCGCCGACACCCTCATCAAGTACGCGCAAGGAAAAGCCAGCCTCTGGGACGTGGCCTTCGCCGCCCTGGACTGCATCCCCATGTTCAAGGGCCTGACCACCCTCGGCGGCCTCGCCAAGATGGCGAAGAGCCTGCCCGCGCTCCTCAAGAGCGGCAAGGCGCTGGAGAACATCGCCAACAGCGTCCGCAAGGGCGGCCAGGCGTTCAAGGACGTCTTCACCTCGCTGCGCCGGGGCGCGAAGGACGACATCGCGGCAGGCAAGCCGTTCTCCGGGCGCTGCAAGGGCGGCGACCCCATCGACATGATCTCCGGCGAGATGCTGCTGGCCGACCGGGACGTCGCGCTGGCCGGGATCCTCACGCTGCTGCTGACCCGCACCCACGTGTCGTCCTACCGCACCGGCCGCTGGTTCGGCCCGTCCTGGTCCTCCACCCTCGACCAGCGGCTGGAGGCGGACGGCGACGGCCTGGTCTTCGCCGCCGACGACGCGATGATGCTGGTCTACCCGGTGCCGCGGCCCGGCGGGCCGATCATGCCGACGCGCGGTCCGCGCTGGCCCCTGGAGTGGGACGGGACACCCGAGGGCGAGATCCGGATCACCGATCCGGCTTCGGGGATCGTCCGGCACTTCACGCCGGTCGACTCCCCCACCGGCGCGCCCGCCGGGCTGATGTCGCTCGGGCTGACCGCGATATCGGACGCCAACGGCAACCGGATCGACATCGAGCGCGCGGCCGACGGGACCCCGCTCGCCGTCCGCCACAGCGGCGGCTACCACCTCGCCGTCGACACCTTCGACCGCCGCATCACCGCCCTGCGCCTGCTGGGCACGGAGGACGGCCCCGAGGGCACCGTCCTGCGGCGGTACGGCTACAGCGTCAACGGCGACCTCACCGAGGTCACCGACGCGCTGGGCAACACCGAGCGGCTGGAGTACGACGCGGACGGCCGGGTCGTCCGGCGCACCGACCGCGCCGGCCGCTGGTACGGCTGGGAGTACGACCCGGCGGACCGCTGCGTCAGCGGCGTGGGCCAGGACGGCTACCTGAGCTGCTCGATCACCTACGACGACGAGGCCCGCAGCACCGTCTACACCAACTCGCTCGGCCACAGCACGACGTACCGCTACAACGAGCGGATGCAGCTGGTCTCGTCGACCAACGCGCTCGGCGAGACGCTGGTCAACGAGTGGGACGAGTTCGACCGCCTGGTGGCCCAGACCGACGCCCTGGGCGCGACCACCCGCTACGCGTACGACGAGGAGGGCGACATCGTCGCGGCGGTCCGCCCGGACGGCGCCTCCACCGGCGCGGTCTACGACGAGCGCCGGCGACTGGTGCGGGCGGTCGAGCCGGACGGCACGGCCTGGCTGCACACCTACGACGACGCGGGCAACGTGACGTCCACCGTCAATCCGGCGGGCGGCCGGACCGAGTACGCGTACGACGCGGTCGGCGCCCTGGCGGCCGTCACCGACGCCATGGGACGCACCAGCCGGTCCAGGAACAACGCCGCGGGGCTGCCCGTGGAGTTCACCGACGCCCGGGGAGCGGTCAGCACCATCGAGCGCGACCCCTTCGGCCGGGTCAGCACCTTCACCGACCCGCTCGGGCAGGTCACCCGCTTCGGGTGGACCGCCGAGGGCCGCCCGGTATGGCGCGAGCAGGGCACCGGCGAGAGCGAGTTCTGGGAGTGGGACGGCGAGGGGCACCTCGTCTCGCACATCGACGCCGTCGGGCGCACGGCGAGCTTCACCGTCGGCCCCTTCGGTGTGGCGACGGCCCGCGAGCTCGCCGACGGAAGCCGGTACGACTACGCCTTCGACAGCGAACTGAATCTGCTGACCGTGACCGACCCGCGGCAGCGGGTCTGGCGGTACTCCTACGACGCGGCGAACCGCGTCCGGTCGGAGACCGACTTCTCCGGCCGCGTCCTGCGCTACGAACTGGACGCGATGGGCGAGCTCATCGCCCGCACCAACGCCGCGGGCGAGACCATCCGGTTCGGGCGGGACGTGTTCGGCCGCACGGTCGAGACGCACTACGACGGCCACACCGCCCGCCTCACCTACGACATCAGCGGCAACATCGTCCGGGAGACCGGCCCCGGCATCACCGTCGAGCGGGAGTACGACGCCGCGGGCGCGCTGCTGTGGGAGAGCGTCAACGGCAGGACCACCACGTACGCGTACGACGTCCTGGGCCGCAGGACCCGGCGGCGCACGCCCACCGGGGTCGAGTCCACCTGGACCTACGACGGTGTCGGCAGCCCGACCGCGCTGGAGACGGCCGGCCACCGCATGACGTTCGGCTACGACGAGGCGCTGCAGGAGACGCACCGCGGCCTGCCGGGCGGCGTGTCGCTCACCCAGTCCTGGGACCCGGCGGGCCGGATCAGCGAGCAGCGGCTCGACCGGGCGGCGGAGCCGCTCCAGCAGCGCGCGTACACCTACCGGCCGGACGGCGTCCCGACGTCGGTCGCCGAGCTGACCTCGGGCACCCGCCGCTTCACCCTGGACCCGGCGAACCGGGTCTCGGCGGTCGACGCGCGCGGGTGGACCGAGCGGTACTCGTACGACCCCGCGGGCAACATGACGCGGGCCGAGACCCCCGGAGCGGACGGCGAGGAGGCGGTCCGGGCGTTCGCCGGCAACCGCATCCGGCGCAGCGGGCGCACCACCTTCGAGCACGACGCGGAGGGCCGCATCGTGCGCAGCGTCCACCGGCTGCTCAACGGGCAGAGCCGGGTGCGCACCTTCACCTGGAACAGCCAGAGCCAGCTGGTGGCGACGACCACCCCCGACGGGGCCCGCTGGCAGTACACCTACGACCCCGCGGGCCGCCGGACGGCGAAGGCGCGCGTGGACGCGGGCGGCGCGCCGGTCGAGCAGACGGTCTTCGTCTGGGACGGCGCCCGGCTGATCGAGCAGATCAGCGCCGACGGCCGGTCCACCTCCTGGGACTACAAGCCGAGCAGCTTCCTGCCGGTGGCGCAGTTGGACCGCGCCGGTACGGACGCCCGCTTCCACGCCGTCGTCACCGACCTGACGGGGGCGCCCGCCGAGCTCGTGTCGGCCGACGGGGAGCTGGCGTGGAGCCGGCGGACCACGCTGTGGGGAGCCCCGCTGCCCCCGCAGGCGCTGGGGGGCGGCGACGGCGGCGTCGACTGCCCGCTGCGCTTCCCCGGCCAGTACGCCGACGAGGAGACCGGCTGGCACTACAACTACCAGCGGTACTACGACCCGCGGACCGGCCAGTACGTCACGCCCGACCCGCTGGGCCTGACCGCGGGGCCGAACGACACCGCGTACGTGCCGAACCCGTTCACCCTGACCGACCCGCTCGGGCTGCACTGGCAGGACCCCAACAACGGCAACAAGTTCGGCCGCGACCCCAGCCTGCCGCCGAAGACCGACGAGGGGCCCAAGTACACCCGCAACAACCAGTACGGCACGGAGTACCGCCAGTCCACGCACGACCACATGACGGAGCACTACACGGACGAGGGCCGGACGCAGGGCCGGGCGCCGCTCGACGCCGACGGCAAGCGCATCCCGCGCGAGGACCTGAACTGGTACGACGGCCAGGGCAGGAAGATCTGGGACCCGAACGCCGAGAACCCCAAGCCGTTCCACAAAACGGTAACGTACGAGCACCTGGACCCCGTGGTGGACCACTGGAACCGGGAGGGGCGCTTCACCGACAAGGCGACGCGCAAGGACTTCTACAACAACACGGACCATATGGAGCCGATGGGCGCGAAGGAGAACTCGCGCGGGGGCGGCAAGATGACGGCCACGTACAGTCAGGAAGTCGGACCGGGATACTCGTGCACCTGACCCTCCTGCACCCGACCAAGGAGATTTCATGGACATCCGGGAAGTAGTCACCGGCTTCCGCGGCGCGACACCGCTGGAGGGCCTGGAGGACGCCTGGACGTGGGCGCCCGCGCCCCGCCTGGACTTCGCGGGGGCGCTCTCCGCGGACGGCAAGCGGCTGCTGCAGCTGAACGCGCGCGACTCGTTCGACAAGGACCTCGCCGTCGCGACGCTGGCCTTCGCCCGCGCCCACGAGGACGAGATCGTCGCGCGCAATCCGTACTTCGGCGCGTTGGAGGGCTTCCGGGCACCCGGCGGGCGGGCCTTCGACTCGGTCCTGCTGGTCGCCCCCGAGGTGCACCAGTTCTACGACTACGACCGGCCCGAGCTGACGCCGTTCGTCCGGCTGGCCTTCCCGGCGTACGCGGTGGAGTTCGCCGGCGACGAGACGCTGGACGAGGCGATCACCCGCTTCGACCTGATGCGGCCGAACAACCTCGGGCGCGACCCGCTGCCCTTCCTCAAGATGCGGTTCGCCAACACCAGGACGCAGGGCCGCAGCACCAACAAGGGCCGGGGCTTCACCGATCCCCGCAACCTGGAGAGCGAGCTGCGGCAGCTGGAGGGCGCGGACGGGAGCTTCGTCGAGTTCGAGAACCGGCACCGCCACGTCTGGCGTGTCGAGTGGCACGGCGCGTACTACCTCGCGGAGTGGGACACCCAGGACGGCGAGCCCCGGGAGATCACGCTCGACGAGCTGCTGGAGTTCTCGGCGGCGCGCCTGCGGGACTGACGCGCGGAGCCGACGGGGCGGGCCGGAGTCCTTCCGGCCCGCCCTCGGCGTGTCGCGGGCGCGTGGCGCGTGGCACGTTCTGTGCGCCCGGCGCGTCCGGTGCCGCTAGTGCGCCAGGAAGTCCCGGGCCAGGGCCTGGGCGACGCGCTCCAGCAGGGGCCCGGCCTGGGCCATGCAGACGGCCGGGTCCGGCTCGATGTCGGTCAGGGCGTAGGCGCGGCGGATGCCGGCCCCGCCCAGAGCGCCGGGGGCCAGCGCGAGCCGGCCGCAGACGGCGACGACGTCCAGGTTGCGGGCGCGGGCGGCCTGCGCGACACCGACCGGGGCCTTGCCGTGCAGCGTCTGCTCGTCGAGCGAGCCCTCACCGGTGATCACGAAGTCGGCGCGGTCGAGCGCCTCGGCGAAGCCCAGCACCTCCAGCATGACGTCGATGCCGGGCCGGAAGGCCGCGTCGAGGCCGACCAGCGCCCCGTAGCCGATACCGCCCGCGGCGCCGGCTCCCGGCGCCTCGGCGGCGTCGGCCGCGACGGATCCGCGGGCCGCGGTGAGCACCTCGACGAACCGCCCGAGGGCGGCGTCGAGCGTGGCCACGTCCTGCTCGGAAGCGCCCTTCTGCGGACCGTAGACGGCCGCGGCGCCCTTCGGGCCGAGCAGCGGGTTGTCGACGTCGCTGGCGAGCACCACCTCGGTGTCGGCCAGCCGCGCGTCGAGCCCGGACAGGTCTGCGGTGGCGAGGGCGGCCAGCGCCCCGCCGCCGGGTCCGACCGGCGCTCCGTCCGCGTCCAGCAGCCGGGCGCCGAGCGCGACCAGCATGCCCGCGCCGCCGTCGTTGGTGGCGCTGCCGCCGACGCCGAGCACGATGGTGCGCGCGCCGTCGTCCAGTGCGGCGCGCAGCAGCTCGCCGGTGCCGAGCGTGGTGGCCGTGAGCGGCTCGAAGACGCCCTCCGGCAGGTGCCGCAGGCCGGAGGCCTCGGCCATCTCGACCACGGCGGTGGTGTCGCGCACGGCGTACGTGGCCGTCACCGGCTCGCCCAGCGGCCCGGTCACCCGCAGCTCGCGGCGTTCGAAGCCGGCCGCGACGGCCGCCTCTACGGTGCCGTCACCGCCGTCGGCGACCGGCACCGACTCGACGGTCAGCCCCGGCACCACGTGCAGCAGGCCGGCCGTGACGTGCTCGGCGACCTGCACCGCGGTCAGCGATCCCTTGAACTTGTCGGCGGCGATCAGTACGCGCCCCGTCGTGTGTCGTGAAGCGTCGGACACGTTTACTCCCCATCCGATACAGAACGTCGCGCCGTTCGGACCTTATCCCGCCATCGGCCGCGTGCCCATGGCCGCCCCGGTGCGCCGCCCTGTCACCTCAGGAGTTTCACCGACATAGCGGGGCGTTTCGTGACGGTCTGCGGCCCGTGGGGCAGCGCGCCCGCCGGACGGGACCGCGACACGCCCGTCCCCCGCACCCGGCCGCCGCATATTCGTTTGCGGCCGTCCGGCGGGGTGCGGCACAGTGCGCCGGTGCTGATCCGACGGGAACGACCCACCGACATCGACGTCATCCGTGACGTGACCACCGCCGCGTTCGCCAGGCCCGGGCAGGCCGACGGCTCCGTCGAGGCCTCGCTGGTCGACCGGCTGCGGGCGGACGACGCCTGGCTCCCCGAGCTGTCGCTCGTCGCGACGGACGGCGAGGACCGGGTGATCGGGCACGTGCTGGCGACCCGCGCGCACGTCGCCGGGACGCCCGTGCTCGCGATCGGCCCGCTGTCGGTGGCCCCCGGCCACCAGGGGGCCGGGGTCGGCAAGGCGCTGATGCACACCGCCCTCGGCGCCTGCGACGCGCTGGGCGCGCCGCTGGTGGTCCTGCTCGGCAACCCCCGCTACTACGAGCGGTTCGGTTTCCGCCTCGCCGAGGAGTACGGGATCACCCCGGCGGTGCCCGAGTGGCGGCCGCACTTCCAGGCCAGGACGCTGTCCGGCTACGATCCGGCCGATCCGGCCCTGCGTGGCGCGTTCGCGTACGCGGCGCCCTTCGACGACGTGTGAGCCGCGTAGGTTGGGGTCCGTGACCCAGGACTACGCCTCATACATCGCCGGCCTGCCGAAGATCCTCGCGGGAGCGGCGATGCTCTTCCGGGACGGGGCCGGCCGCGTGCTGCTCGTGGATCCCAACTACCGCGAGGGCGAGCGGAAGTGGATCCTGCCCGGCGGCACGGTGGAGTCGGACCGCGACGAGTCGCCCCGGCAGGGCGCGCGCCGCGAGGCCGCCGAGGAGATCGGTCTGGACATCGAGCCGGGCGCGCTGCTCGCCGTCGACTGGGTGACCCGCGCCGGCCGGCCGCCGCTGGTGCTGTACCTGTACGACGGCGGCGTGCTGGGCGGGGAGCAGCTCGGGGCGATCCAGTTGCAGAAGGAGGAGCTGGACGCCTGGAACCTCGTCCCGCTCGACCAGATCGACATGTTCGCCGCCCCCGGCATCGAACGCCGGATCCGCGCCGGGTTCGCCGCCCTGATGGCCGGGAGCGGACCCGTCGAGCTGGAGGACGGCCACCGGGTCGGCCCGCCGCCGGCGGTGGACCACACCGGCCGGACCGGCCGGCGACCGGGCGCGTAGTCCCTCGGCGGACGGGTGCGCGGCCGGCCGGCTGATCCGTCACCGATCCGCCGGGCCCGTCAGCGGCCGACCGCGTACCCCTGCATGCCGCGCGGGTTGGCTGCCGCCGAGAGCACCCCGGTCCCGGGGTCGCGGGCGACCGCGCAGAGCCGGCCCTCCGTCCAGGGGCCGCCGACCGTCACCCGGTGCCCGCGCCGGCGCAGTTCGCCGATGGACCGCTCGCCGAGGCGGGACTCGACGGTGACGCTGCCGGGCCGCATGACCCGGGGATGGAACGAACCGGGGAAGCTGTCGGTGTGCCAGCCGGGCGCGTCGATCGCCTCCTGCAGGCCGAGCCCGCCCAGGGCGACGGCCAGGAAGAAGTGCAGCGACCACTGGTCCTGCTGGTCGCCGCCCGGGGTGCCGAACGCGAGGACGGGCTCGCCGTCGCGCAGCGCCATCGACGGTGACAGCGTCGTGCGCGGGCGGCGTCCCGGCGTCAGGGAGTTGGGCAGCCCCTCCTCCAGCCACGCCATCTGCAGCCGCGTGCCGAGCGGGAAGCCGAGTTCGGGAACGAGCGGGCTGGACTGAAGCCAGCCGCCGCTGGGGGTGGCGGCGACCATGTTGCCCCAGCGGTCGACCACGTCCAGATGGCAGGTGTCGCCGCGGGTGCGGCCGTCGGCGGCGACCGTGGGTTCGCCCGTGCCGGGCGCGCCGGGCGCGGCGTCGAGGGCGAAGCGCGGCAGCCGGGGCACGCGCCCGCCGGGGCTGCCGGGGCGCAGCTCGTGGGACGCGTCGGCGCCGACCAGCGCGCGGCGCCCGTCGTTGTACTCCGGCGACAGCAGCGTCCCGACCGGTACGTCCGCGCCGGCGTCGCCGTACCAGGCCTCGCGGTCGGCCATCGCGAGCTTGGCACCCTCGACGAGGGTGTGGACGTAGCCGGGCTCCTGGTAGCCGAAGCCGTCCGGCAGCAGGGCCAGTTGCTGGGCGAAGACCGGGCCCTGGCTCCACGCGCCCGCTTTGCAGACGGTCCAGCCGAACCGGTCGTACGTCAGCGGGGGTTCGTAGCGCGCCTCGTATCCGGCCAGGTCGTCCCCGGTGAGCGTCGAGGCGTGCCGCCTGCCGGAGGTGTCCATCGCGGGGCGGGCGGCGGCCGCGGCCAGCGCCTCGGCGATGAAGCCGGAGCGCCAGATCTGCCGGGCGGCCTCGATCCGCCGCTCCCGCCCGCCGCCGCCCGCCCGTGCGTCGGACTCGCGCAGCAGGCGCTGCCAGGTGGCGGCCAGGGCGGGGTTCCGCAGCAGGGCGCCGGCGCGCGGCGCGGCGCCTGCCGGCAGGTACAGGGCGGCGGAGCTGGTCCACTCGGTCTCGAAGAGGGTCCGCACCGCCTCCACGCTCGCGCCGATCGCCGCGACCGCCGGGTGCCCGTGTTCGGCGTAGCCGATGGCGTACTTCAGGACCTCGGCCGGGGACTTCGTGCCGTGGTCGCGCAGCAGCACCATCCAGGCGTCGAACGCGCCGGGCACGGCGGCGGCCAGCGGTCCGGTGCCGGGCACCAGGTCCAGGCCGAGGCTCCGGTAGTGCCCGACGGACGCCCCGGCGGGGGCGGGCCCCTGCCCGCACAGCACCCGCACCGGGCCGCCGGCGGGCGCGAGGAGGATCGGCACCTCCCCCGCGGGACCGTTCAGATGCGGCTCGACGACCTGGAGGACGAATCCGGCGGCCACGGCGGCGTCGAACGCGTTCCCACCGTCCTCCAGCACGGCCATCGCCGACTGCGACGCGAGCCAGTGCGTCGACGAGACCATGCCGAAGGTCCCCTGGAGGGTGGGCCGCGTGGTGAACACCGGCCCCCTACCGGTCCCGCCGGGGTATCCGCATCGGTGCCCTCACGCCTTCGGTATGTCGAAGAAGTACGTCAGTCCGCCCGCGAGGCGGATGTCGCCCTGGATCTTGAGCTTACGGGTGAAGAACAGCGCGGGGCCAGAGGCGTTCCCGGAGACGAGCTTGAGGAACTCCGGGGCGGCCATGGTGAGGGTGAGCTGCGGCTCGCGGGTGGACTCCTGCCGGGACACCTTGCAGGCGCCGTCGGCGATGTGGGTCTCGTAGACGTCGCGGGCGTCGTCGCCGTTGGTGATCCGCCACCGGATGAGCGCGTCGCGCTTGCCCGCGGCGTCCGGCTTGAAGAGGGTCTCCATCCGGTTGAAGACCTCGTCGAGCACGCGCTTGCGCTGGGGTCCGCTCATCAGCTCGGCGATCCGCCGGACGGGCAGCTCCTTGACGATGCGGGCGAACTCCTTGGGCTCGACCGTGCCGAAGTCGAGCGTGTCGAGGTCGAGATCGTCGATGTCGGCCATGCCGGGCACCATCCTTACTCCAGAGTAAGTTTACTGATGGGTAAGCCTAGGGCCGTGACCTCTAGGCTGGCAACGTGTCCAACGATTCCTCCACCGGCCCCGCCCACTCCCCCGACACGGCGGGCGCGGCCGTGCACGCGATGGCCGAGCGGCTGACCGGCGTCCCGGGCATCGCCGGGGTGATGCTCGGCGGCAGCCGGGCGCGCGGCACCCACCGCCCGGACTCCGACTGGGACCTCGGCCTGTACTACCGGGGCGAGCCGGATCTCGCGGCGCTGGCCGCGCTCGCGGCGGAGTTCACCGGCGGCCCTGTCGAGGTCGCCGGCCCCGGCGGCTGGGGGCCCTGGGTCAACGGCGGCGCCTGGCTGACCGTCGACGGGGTGCCGGTCGACTGGATCCTGCGCGACCTCGACCGCGTCGAGCGCGTCTGGGACGACTGCCGCGCCGGCCGCTACGAGGTCGGCACGCAGCCCGGCCACCCGCTCGGCTTCTGGTCCCCCGCCTACCCGGGCGAGGTGGCGCTGGGCCGCGTACTGGGCGACCGGGACGGCGAGTTGGCCGCGCTGCGGCAGCAGACCCTGCACTACCCCGAGCCGCTGCGCGAGGCGCTCGTCGCCGCCGCGTGGCAGGCGGACTTCCTCGTGGCGGGCGCCCGCAAGTCCGCCCGCGCCCAGGACACGCTGCACGCCGGGCTCTGCCTGTCCCACGCCCTCGGCGTCCTCGCCCAGTCCCTCCACGCGCACCACCGCACCTGGTGCCTCAACGAGAAGGGCGCCCTGGCGGCCGCCGCAGCGCTCCCCGCGGCGCCCCCGGACTTCCGCGCCCGCGCCGAAGCCGTCCTGACCCGGCTCGGCGACCCGGCGGCCGCCGTCGCAGCGGCGGCCGCGCTCGTCACGGACACGCGCGACGTGCTCAACTCCTGATGACGCCCAGGTCAGGCGGGCCGCGACCAGTTCGGGGAGCGGCCCAGTATCGCGACGATCCGGTCGAGCGGGTCGTCGGACCCCCCGTCGGCCACCTCGGGCCCGAACGCCGCGCCCTCGACCAGCCGGCCCTCCCCCGCCGGAACGGCCGCGGCCACCGGCAGCGCCGCCTCCAGCACCTCGGGGTCGAACTTCGCGTCGACACCGATCGCCCGCGCCACGTCCCAGCCGTGCACCACGGTGTCCACGAAGTGGAAGCCGATCGCCACCGTCGCCGGGAACGCCCGCCCGTCGCGGATCTCCGGCAGCCACCACCGCCGGTCCAGCACCCCCGACTCGCTGAACGCCGCCGCCACATCGGCGGCCGAGGCCGCGAACACCCCGGCCGGATCATCCCCCAGCGGCCGGTCCGCGAAGACCGACCGGTCCTTCGTCTCCCCCCGCGCCACGGCGGCGAAGCCGTGGTTCTGCCCCACCATGTGCTCCAGCAGCCGCCGCAGCGACCACTCCCCGCACGGCGTGGCCACATCCAGCGGGGTCGAGCCGATCCTTCCGGTGATCTCTTCCGCCGTCCGCAGCGCCTGCCGATGCAATACCCGAAGATCCGTCATACCGTGAACCGTAACCGCCGGGTACGACAATCCGGTCGGCCCGCCCCGGCGAAAACCCGCTCGTCCGCAGGTGAGTTGCCCCTTACGCTGCGAAGATGAGCAACCGCCAACCCCTCGTAGCGATCCTCAGCGGCGCCGGCGTCTCGACGGACTCGGGGATTCCCGACTACCGCGGCCCCAACGGGCTGTGGCGGCGCGATCCCGGTGCGGAGAAGCTCGTCACCTACGACAGCTACATGGCGGACCCGGACGTCCGCCGCCGTGCCTGGCTCATGCGGCGCGACAGCGAGACCTGGCACGCGCGCCCCAACGCCGCGCACCTCGCGGTGGCGGAGCTGGAGCGGTCCGGTGTGCCGGTCCGCGTCATCACACAGAACGTCGACGGGCTGCACCAGTTGGCGGGGCTGCCGGCCCGCAAGGTGCTGGAGCTGCACGGCACGGCCCGCGCCGTCGTCTGTACGCGGTGCCATGCCCGCAGCGGCATGGACACCGCGCTGGAGCGGGTGGCGGCCGGCGAGGAGGATCCGCCCTGCCTGGTGTGCGGCGGGATCCTGAAGTCCGCGACCGTGATGTTCGGGCAGCGCCTCGACCCCGAGGTGCTCGCGCAGGCGATGGCCATCGCGAAGGCCTGCGACGTCTTCCTCGCCGTCGGCACGACCCTGCGCGTCCAGCCCGCCGCGTCCCTGGCCGGCATCGCCGCCGAACACGGCGCCCGCCTGACCATCATCAACGCCGAACCCACCCCGTACGACGAGCTGGCGGCGGAAGTCGTCCGCGAACCGATCGGCACGGCGCTGCCGGCGCTGCTCAGCGGGCTCGCCTCGCCAGGGACCTGAGGACCGAGCGGGCCGCGTGGTGGCCGCTCATTCCGTGGACCCCGGGGCCGGGAGGGGTGGCGGAGGAGCAGAGGAAGACGTTGGGGCGGGCGGTCGCGTAGGGGTTCCAGGCGATCTTGGGGCGCAGGACCGTCTGGAGGCCGGCGAAGGCGCCGCAGGCGATGTCGCCGCCCACGTAGTTGACGTTGTGGGTGGCGAGTTCGGCCGGGCCGGCCACCGCGCGGGCCAGGACGAGGTCGCGGAAGCCGGGGGCGAAGCGTTCGATCTGGCGCTCGACGGCGTCGGTGGCGTTGCCGTGCCAGTCGTGCGGGACGTGGCCGTAAGCCCAGAAGACGTGCTTGCCCTCGGGGGCGCGGGTCGCGTCGACGACCGTCGGCTGGGAGGTGATCAGGAAGGGCGTCTGCGGCGGCCGGCCGCTCACCGCGCGGTTCAGCGCGTCGCCGATCTCGGTGTACGTCGGGCCGATGTGGACCGTGCCGGCCCGGCGGGCGTCGGGGGCGGTCCAGGGGACGGGGCCGTCCAGCGCGTAGTCGATCTTGAAGACGGACGGGCCGTAGGTGAAGTTCCGGTACGCGTCGCCGAGTCCGGCGATGCGGGCCAGGGCCGTCGGCGACGTGTCGAAGACGTAGGCCCGCGCCGGCGGCAGCTCGTCGAGCTTGCGGACCGTCACCCCCGTGTGGACGACGCCGCCCTGCTCCCTCAGGTACGACGCCAGCGCGTCCGCGATCGCCTGCGAGCCGCCGCGCGGGACCGGCCAGCCGACCGCGTGCGCGGCGAGCGCGAAGATCAGGGCGGTGGCGCCGGTCAGCGGCGAGGTGAGCGGGGTGATGGCGTGCGCGGCCAGCCCGGCCAGCAGGGCGCGGGCCTTGGGGTCGCGGAAGCGCCGCGCCAGCACGGCGACGGGCGGCAGCCCGGTCAGGCCGAAGCGGACGAACCGGTAGGGGTCGATGGGCACCCCGCGCCACTGCGGCCGCAGCAGGTCCGCGGCCATCGTGTTCCAGTGGCCGACGTACGGGGCGACCAGCCGCCGGTAGCGGACGGCGTCGTGCGCGCCGAAGGACGCGGCGGTCTCCCCCACCGAGCGCGCCAGCAGCGCGGCCGTACCGTCCGGGAACGGGTGCGCCATCGGCAGCTCGGGGTGCAGCCACTCCAGGCCGTGCGCGCGCAGCGGCAGCGCCTTGAAGGCGGGCGAGCCGGCGCCCATGGGGTGCACCGCCGAGCAGGGGTCGTGCCGGAACCCCGGCA
Organism: Streptomyces sp. NPDC006733; assembly: GCF_040636125.1. Classification (NCBI taxonomy): domain Bacteria; kingdom Bacillati; phylum Actinomycetota; class Actinomycetes; order Kitasatosporales; family Streptomycetaceae; genus Streptomyces; species Streptomyces sp. NPDC006733. The sequence goes on from NZ_JBEYJD010000021.1 coordinate 120,578, forward strand.
GCGTCAGCTCCTGGGTCCTTGCGCCGCCGCCGACCGTGTCGGCCGCCTCGTAGATCTGTACGGACAGGCCCGAGCGGGCCAGCTCGGCCGCGGCCGTCAGCCCGTTCGGCCCGGCTCCGACGACCACCACGTCCACCACAGCGGTCCGGCTCATGACGCGCCCATCAGGTCGAGGATCCGCCGCGCGGTCGCGGCGTCGCGGGCGATGGAGAACGGCAGCGCGTTGCCGCCGGGGATGCGGAACGGCCCGCCGGCCGACGTCAGGCTCGCCCCGCCGGCCTCGGTCACCAGCAGCAGGCCCGCCGCGTGGTCCCAGGGCAGTTCCCAGAAGAAGGCGACGCCGTCCACCCCGCCCCGGGCCAGCTCCAGGTACTCGATGCCGGCGCAGGTGCACGAGCGGGTCACCGCACCGCCCGCCTCCAGCCGCCGGATCAGCAGTTGCTCGTCCTCGCTGCGGAAGACGGGGTTCGAGATGGAGACCCGCAGGACGCCGTCCGGCGCGGCGGCCGTGCGCATCGGCTTCCCGTTGAGGTGGGCGCCCGCGCCGCGCCGCGCGGTCGCCATCAGCCCGCGCTCGGGGACGTAGGTCCAGGACGCGAGCGGCTCGCCACCCTGCACGAGGGTGACGAGCGTCGCGTAACCGTCCTCGCCGCGGACGAAGTTCGAGGTGCCGTCGACCGGGTCGACGACCCACACCGGCTCGTCGCCGTCGAGCCGCTTGAGGACGCCGGCGTCGGCGCTGACCGCTTCCTCGCCGACCACCACCGAGCCGGGCAGCAGCGCGGTCAGCTCCTCGGTGAGCCGTTCCTCCGCCCGGCGGTCGGCGGTGGTCACCAGGTCGTAGGGGCCGTTCTTCTCGATCACGTCCTCGGCCGCGAGCTGCCGCCAGCGCGGCGTGACCTCCTCCGCGACCACGGCCCGCACCACTCGCTCGACGGCTGCGAGCAGTTCCTCGTTGACCTCGTTGACCATGGCTCCATCAAATCAGACCGGAGCGGCGTCCCGGCGTACGGTTCGCCGGAGCAGGGGGTACATCAGCGCCGTGTAGAGGACGAGCGCCGAGCCGAGGCCCACCGCCCAGCCGTAGTCGGCGAGCGGCTTGAGGAACGGGATCATCCCGTCGGCGGGGAACGGGCCCTCGCCGGGCTTCGAGTGGGAGCCGCCGATCGCCAGCAGCCCGCCGACGGCGAAGGCGGCCACCGCCCGCCAGTTCCAGCCGGCGGTGTACCAGTAGCGGCCGCCGGGGGTGTAGAGGTCCGCCAGGTCCAGGACGGTGCGGCGGATGATCCAGTAGTCGGCGATGAGGATGCCCGCGACCGTGCCCAGCAGCCCGCCGACCACGCCCAGCCAGGTGAAGATGTAGAACTCGGGGGTCTCGATGAGCTTCCACGGGAAGATCACCACGCCCACCACGCCGGTGATCAGCGCGCCCGTGCGGAAGTTGATGTACTTCGGCGCGAGGTTGGACAGGTCGTAGGCGGGCGACACCACATTGGCCGCGATGTTCACACTGATGGTCGCGATGAGGACGGTCACCAGCGCGAAGACCAGGCCGAAGACGTTGTCGGTCTTGGCGGCCAGGTCGACCGGGTTCCAGATCGGCGCCCCGTAGACGGCCTGCGAGCCGGAGGTGACGAGCACCGACAGCAGGGCGAAGAACGTCATCGTCGTCGGGAGCCCCAGGGTCTGGCCCCAGATCTGGGCCCGCTGCCCGGCGCCGAAGCGGGTGAAGTCGGGGATGTTCAGCGACAGGGTGGACCAGAAGCCGATCATGCCCATCAGCGACGGGAAGAAGACCGGCCAGAAGTCGGCGCCCCAGCCGAGCTTCGACGGCTGGTCGAGCAGCGGCCCCAGCCCGCCGGCCTTCACCGCTATCCAGACCAGCAGCACCACGGCCCCGACCAGGACGAACGGCGCCGCCCAGTTCTCGAAGCGCCGCAGGGTGTCCATCCCCCGGTAGATGATGGCCAGTTCCAGGGCCCAGAAGGCCGCGAAGCACAGCCACATCGTCCACGGGTAGCCGCCGATCCTCCCGACGTCCGCCCAGCCGCCGCCGATGATCTTGCCGAGCAGGACGAAGATGCCCTGGCCGCCGATCCAGGTCTGGATGCCGAACCAGGCGCAGGCCACCGCGGCCCGCACCAGCGCCGGCAGGTTGGCCCCGCGCAGCCCGAACGAGGCCCGCGCCAGGACCGGGAACGGGATGCCGTACCGGGGTCCCGCGTGCCCGGTCAGCAGCATCGGGACGAGCACGATCACATTGGCCAGGGCGATCGTGAGGACCGCCTGCTTCCAGTCCATGCCGAGCGCGACGAGTCCGGAGGCGAGCGTCCAGGAGGGGATGTTGTGCGCCATCCCGATCCACAGCGCGGTGAAGTTGTACGTCGTCCACGTGCGGCGCGCCACGGGGACGGGCAGCAGGTCCTCGTTGGCGAACCGGGTGTCGGGCAGGGCCGCGCCCTCCGGCAGTTCGACGCGGTCCCCGGGGGATGCGGTGATGGTCATCGACACCTCGTTCTCTCGGTCAGCCCGGCACGGGGTCAGCCCAGCACGGGGATGATGTGCTCGCCGTAGGCGTCGATGGTCGACTCCTTGGCGTCGTGCATGTCGTACAGGGCGAACTGGTCGACGCCGAGGGCGCGCAGGTGTTCGAGCTTGGCGAGGTGCGCCTCGACCGGCCCGAGCAGGCAGAACCGGTCGACGATCTCGTCGGGGACGAAGGCGGTGTCGGGGTTGCCCGAACGGCCGTGGTGGGCGTAGTCGTACCCCTGGCGCTGCTTGATGTACGCGGTCAGCTCGTCGGGCACCAGGCCGGAGTGCTCGCCGTAGCGGGAGACGAGGTCGGCGACGTGGTTGCCGACCATGCCGCCGAACCAGCGGCACTGCTCGCGCGCGTGCGCCAGCTGCTCGGCGCTGCCGTCCGTGACGTAGGCGGGTGCGGCGACGCAGATGGTGAGGGCGGACGGGTCGCGTCCGGCGGCGGCCGCCGCGTCCCGGACCGCGCGGATCATCCACTCGGTCAGGAACGGGTCGGCCAGCTGCAGGATGAACCCGTCGGCCTTCTCCCCCGCCAGGGCCAGCGCCTTCGGCCCGTAGGCGGCCATCCAGACGGGCAGCTTCCCGTCCTCGACCCACGGCAGCCGCATCGGCGTGCCGTCGACGGACGCCTCGCGGCCCTCGGCGAGGTCCCGGATGACGCCCATCGCCTCGCCGACCCGCGCGAGGGTGTTGGGCTTGCGCCCGGCGACCCGCATCGCCGAGTCGCCGCGCCCGATGCCGCACACCGTGCGGTTGCCGTACATGGAGTTGAGGGTGGCGAAGGTCGAGGCGGTCACTTCCCAGGTGCGGGTGCCGGGGTTGGTGACCATCGGACCGACGATCAGCTTGCGGGTGTGTTCGAGGATGCGGCTGTAGATGACGAAGGGCTCCTGCCAGAGCACGGCGGAGTCGAAGGTCCAGCCGTGGGTGAACCCGTTGCGCTCCGCGCGGCGCATGAGGCCGACGACACCGGAAGCGGGCGGATCCGTCTGCAGGACGAGGCCGAAGTCCATGGGCGGTGCTCCTAGATCAGGTACTGGCAGGTGCTGCGCGGGGTGTACTGGCCGTGCCCGGCCCGCCCCACGTACGTCCGGTCGGTGATCACGCTCTCGCCGCGCGACAGGACGCTCTCGACCCGCCCGGTGAGCCGCTTGCCCTCGTACGCCGAGTAGTCGACGTTCATGTGGTGGGTCTCGGCGGAGACGACCTGCTCGGCGTGCGGGTCGTAGATGACGATGTCGGCGTCGGAACCGGGCGCGATGGTGCCCTTGCGCGGGTAGAGGCCGAACATCCTGGCCGGGGTGGCGCAGGCGATCTCGATCCAGCGGCGCCGGCCGATCCGTCCCTCCACGACCGCCTGGTGCAGCAGGTCCATCCGGTTCTCGACGCCCGGCAGACCGTTGGGGATCTTGGAGAAGTCGCCGCGGCCCAGCTCCTTCTGCCCGGTGAAGCAGAACGGGCAGTGGTCGGTGGAGACGACCTGCAAATCGTTGGTGCGCAGCCCCCGCCAGAGCGCCTCCTGGTGCTCCTTGGGGCGCAGCGGCGTGGAGCAGACGTACTTGGCGCCCTCGAAGTCCGGCTCCGCGAGGTTGTCGGTGGACAGGAACAGGTACTGCGGACAGGTCTCGCCGAAGACGTTGAGGCCCTTGTCGCGGGCCTGCGCCAGCTCGGCGAGCGCCTCCTCGGCGGAGACGTGCACGACGTACAGCGGTGAGCCCGCCACCCGCGCCAGCTGGATGGCCCGGTGCGTCGCCTCGGCCTCCAGCAGGGCCTTGCGGACCTCGCCGTGGTAGCGCGGGTCGGTGCGGCCCGCCGCCAGGGCCTGCTGGACGAGGACGTCGATGGCGATGCCGTTCTCGGCGTGCATCATGATCAGGCCGCCGTTGCCGGCCGAGCGCTGCATGGCGCGCAGGATCTGGCCGTCGTCGCTGTAGAAGACGCCGGGGTAGGCCATGAACAGCTTGAAGCTGGTCACGCCCTCCTCCACCAGGACGTCCATCTCCTTCAGCGAGTCCTCGTTGACGTCGGACAGGATCATGTGGAACGCGTAGTCGATCGCGCACTGGGCGTCGGCCTTGGCGTGCCAGGTGTCCAGGCCCGAGCGCAGCGAGTGGCCGACGCTCTGGACGGCGAAGTCCACGATCGTCGTGGTGCCGCCCCAGGCCGCGGCCCGGGTGCCGGTCTCGAAGGTGTCGGACGCGGCGGTGCCGCCGAACGGCAGCTCCATGTGCGTGTGCGCGTCGACGCCGCCCGGGATGACGTACTTCCCGGCCGCTTCGACGATGCGGGCGTCGCCGGTGGTCCAGCTCTCCGCGACGGGTGACTCGTGGGCGGCGAGGGCCACCACCCGGCTGCCCTCGATCAGCACGTCGGCGTGGATCTCGTCGGCGGCGGTGATGACGAGTCCGCCGCGGACGACGGTGCGTGCGGTGGTCATGGCCTGCCTCCGGCGAGCTTGTCCTGGGTCAGCCTGAGCGCGTCCTCGAGGGCGCTCGCGCCCTCCTCCGCCTCGGCGACGCTGAGCGTCAGCGGCGGTGCGATGCGCAGCGCGTTGCCGCCGCGGCCGCCCTTGCCGATCAGCAGCCCGAACTCGCGGGCCGCCTCCAGGACCAGGCTCGCGGCCCGCGCCGACGGTTCGCCGGTGCCGGGTTCGACGAGTTCGACGCCGAGCATCAGCCCCCGGCCGCGGACCTCGCGGACCATCGGCAGCCCGGCGCCGATCGCCTCCAGCCGGGACTTGAGCAGCCCGCCGACCCGGCGGGCGTTGCCCTGCAGGTCGTGGTCGACGAGGTAGGTCAGGTTGGCGAGCGCGCCCGCGGTGGTGATCGGGCTGCCGCCGAAGGTGGAGATGGAGTTCGCGGTCAGGCAGTTCATCACCTCGGCGCGGGCCACGACGCCGCCCATGGACATGCCGTTGCCGATGCCCTTGGCGAAGGTCAGGATGTCCGGCGGGCCGGCCTGGTCATGGGCCTGCCAGCCCCAGAAGTGGTCGCCGGTGCGGCCCCAGCCGGTCTGCACCTCGTCGCTGATCCACAGGATGCCGTGCCGGTCCAGGACGCGCTTGAACGCGGCCAGCAGGCCGTCCGGGCCCGAGGTGAAGCCGCCGACGCCCTGGATCGGCTCGGCGATCAGCGCGGCGACGCTGCCGTTCGCCTGGCCGAGGATGTCCTCCAGGTCGGCGACGCACGCGGCGGTGAACTCGGCGTCGTCCAGGTGCGCGTACGGGCCCCGGGTGCGGATGCCGCCGTGCACGTACAGCGTCTGCAGCGGGGAGAGGCTGGTCGGCGACCAGGCGGAGTTGCCGGTGATGCCGATCGAGGTGAACGAGCGGCCGTGGTAGCTGTTGCGCAGCGCCAGGACCTGGTTCGAGCGCCGGTACGTGGTGGCGAGCAGCAGGGCGGTGTCGTTCGCCTCGGTGCCGGAGGTGGTGAAGAAGACCCGGGCGTCCGGGATGCCGGACAGCCGCGCGACACGCTCGGCCAGGTCGACGGCCTGCCGGCTCAGGTAGAGCGTCGAGGAGTGCAGGATCCTCCCGGCCTGCTCGGTGACGGCGGCGGTGACCTCCGGGAGGGCGTGCGCGGTCATCGTGGTCAGGATGCCGCCGAAGAAGTCGAGGTAGCGGTTGCCCTCGGCGTCCCAGACGTGGCGGCCCTGGCCGTGGGTGATCTCGATGGGCTGGTCGTAGTACGTGGCGACCCAGTCGGGCATGACGGCGCGGTGGCGGGCGTGCAGGGCGGAGTGCTGGTTCTCGGTCACGGTTGCCATAACGATCAAGCCTCCGTGAGGTCGCCGTAGGCGTCCGGCCGGCGGTCCCGGTAGAACGCCCACTGCTGGCGCACCTCGTCGATGAGGTCGAAGTCCAGGTCCCGGACGACCAGCTCCTCCTTGGTGTCGGAGGCGACCTCGCCGACGAACTGGCCGCGCGGGTCGACGAAGTAGCTGGTGCCGTAGAAGTCGTTGTCGCCGTACTCCTCCTGGCCCACCCGGTTGATGGCGGCCACGAAGTACTCGTTGGCGACGGCGGCGGCGGGCTGCTCCAGCTGCCACAGGTAGCCGGACAGGCCGCGCGAGGTCGCGGACGGGTTGTAGACGAGCTGGGCGCCGGCCAGCCCCAGGGCGCGCCAGCCCTCGGGGAAGTGCCGGTCGTAGCAGATGTAGACGCCGATCCGGCCGACGGCCGTGTCGAAGATCGGCCAGCCGAGGTTGCCGGGCTTGAAGTAGAACTTCTCCCAGAACCCCTTGACCTGCGGGATGTGGTGCTTGCGGTACTTGCCGAGGTAGGTCCCGTCGGCGTCGATGACCGCGGCGGTGTTGTAGTAGAAGCCGGACTGCTCGACCTCGTACACGGGGACGACGATGACCATGCCGGTCTCGCGGGCGAGCTCCCGCATCCGCTGGACGGTGGGTCCGTCCGGGACCGGTTCGGCCCAGCGGTAGTGCTCCGCCTCCTGGACCTGGCAGAAGTAGGGGGCGTTGAACACCTCCTGGAAGCCGATGACCTTGGCGCCCTGGGCCGCGGCGGCCCGGGCGTACTCCTCGTGTTTGGCGATCATCGATTCGGTGTCACCGGTCCAGGTCGCCTGGACGAGCGCGGCACGTACGACGTTGCTCATGAGCAGCTCCTCTGACGTGGCATCACGTCCGGTCTACGCACGTAGATTCCGGCCGTGTGGAAGAACGTAGAAGCGCCCTACCCGCTCTGGCAAGACCGCTACCGTTACTGGCCCGGGACGATCCGGTTTCCCGCACGGTCGGGGCAACCGGCCGCCGCCCCGCCATGGCGGCGTGCTCCCCGCCGGTGGTTCCCGCGCGCTCAGCGGTCCGGCAGGCCCGCGCGGCGCAGCGCGGCCGCGAGGTCGCGGCGGCGCGGCTTGGAGACCAGCGCGGCGGCTTCCAGCAGCGGTGCGGCGAGGGCGGGGTGCACGGCGGCGACGGCAGCGGCCTCCTCGGGCGGCCGGGCCCTGGCCACGGCGCCCAGCAGCGTTCCGGCCTCCTCGTCCCGGTGCTCCGCGTACAGCGCCGCCGCCAGCACCGCGACCTCGGCGGCGGGGCGCGCCGCCGCCTGGTGCAGCAGGGTGCGGCAGTCGTCCGTGCGGCCGGCCTGCGCCAGGGCCGCCGCGGCGGCGGCCAGCCGCTCCGGCGGCAGGACGGCGACCTCCCACAGCAGCGTCGCGACGTCCGCCGCGAGGCCGGCCCGCTCCAGCTCGCGGGCCAGCACCGGCAGCGCGGCGGCCGGGCCCGCCGCCGCCTCGCACAGCACCACGTACGCCTCCCCGCCGCGCTCGGCCCGGCGCAGGGCGCCCAGCCGGGCCGCCTCGGCGCGGGCCGCCGCCTGCCGCGGACCGGCGTCCGGGGCGGGGGCTACGGTCCGGGGCGCAGGCTCGGCGGCGGCCCCGGCGAAGCGCGCGCCGCGTGGCACGGGGGCGGGCGCGGGGGCGCCGGGCCCCTCGGACAGCGGATCGTCCGCCGCGGCCGTGCCGTCCGTCCCGGCCTGCCCGCCATACACGGCGTGCGGGGCGTTCGGGCCGGTCGGAGGGTTCGGGTCGGACGCGTGGTTCAGGTCGTTCGGGTCGATCGGGTCGTACGCGTCGTCGAACTCCGTCGCGAAACGGGCGCCGCGCGGGCGGGAGCCGGCGCCGCGCCCGGCCGCCTTGGGGCGGCGCCTGCCCCACCCCGCCCGCGCGGGCGGTTCGGCGGGTCCGGGGTCGTCGGCGGGCTCGGCTCCCCCGGCCTCGCCCGGCCCCGGACCGGCCGGGGCGGGCGCCTTCGGGCGGAACCAGTCCTCCGGCGCGGGAGTCCGGTGCGCGGCCGTCCGGTCCGCGAAGTGCGCTTCCGCGCCCCGGGACTCGACCGCGTCGAGCCTGATCTGCAGCTCCACGCAGCGCGCGCCCGCGCGCTCCCGGTCGTCGCGGGCCCAGGCGAGGGCGTTGGCCAGCCGCCCCGCCGCCACGGAGCGGGGGTCGGCGCCCGTCGCGGCGTAGGCGTTCACCGCGTGCGCCGCCTCCCGTTCGCGCAGCACGGCGTCGTGCCGCTCGCGGAGCATCGCGTCCAGCCGGGAGCGCAGCGCCGCTCCGCTGCCGGGGGCCGCGTCCCAGCCGGCCGCGGCGGCCCGGTACAGCCGCTGGGCGCGGCCGACCTCGGCCGGATCGACCGGGGCGCCCCGCAGGGCGGCGAGATCGTGCAGGACAGCGTGCACCACGTCCCAGGGCACCAGCTCCGCGCCCGCCTCGTACGCGTTCACCGCGGCCGGGTCGTGCCGCGCCAGGGCGCCGTACCAGCCCGGCGCGTCCGCCAGTCCGGCCACCAGCCGCCGGAAGTGCTCGGTGAACTCCCTTGTTGAATCGGCCAGTTCGGTTCCGGCGCCGCGCTGTGTCATCACTGCTGCCTCTCCGCCCCGCCCCGGGGGCATGCGGTTTTGTCCCGGCATTCGACACCCTTGGTGTTACGTGACGGCTACGGGGAGTTTTCGTCCGCGCGCCGCGGCCGCCCCAACTCCCCTACCGGGCAAGCCGGCCACGGTGGTGATTCCTCTGCGCGGCCGCCCGCCGGTCCGCGACACTGGCCGCTATGCGACTTCTCCGCACGTTTCCCCCTGCGGCGGCCCTGACCGCCGTCGCCGCCGTGCTCGCCCTGAGCGCCGCTCTGACCGGGTGTTCGGACTCCTCGGACGGCAAGGACGGCAAGGCCACGTCGCCCCTGCTGTCCGGTCCGAGCCGCACGGGCGACGTGACCGCCGCGGCCACCACGCCCGCCTCCGGCCGGACGTCGGCCACGTACACCCCGCGCTCGGCGCCGGGCGACGAGACGCTGCGGCGCACCGCGGAGCTGCTGCGGGCCAGGGCCAGGGCCATCGGGCTGCAGGACGCGAAGATCGAGGTGCGCGACGGCACGATCACCGCCACGACCCCCGGCGACACCGGTGACCGGCTGCGGCAGCTGGCCGTCAGGGCCGAGCTGGGGTTCCGTCCGGTGCTGGGCTCCGACGCCACGGTGCCGCCCGCACTGCAGGCGCGGTACGCCGCCTACGACTGCAAGGCGCCGGCCGCCGGCCCCGCGGCGGCCCCGGAGGCCCCGACGGTCGCCTGCGACAAGACACCGGTGAAGTACGTGCTCGGCCCGGCCGCTCTCACCGGCCGGGACGTGACCAGCGCCAAGGCGCAGCTCGACCCGCAGAGCGCCGCCTGGATCGTGAACCTGGAGCTCACCACGGCGGGCGGGGCGAAGTTCGCCCAGGTGACGGGCGCCCTGGCCCAGCAGCAGGCGCCCGCCAACCAGATCGGGATCATGCTCGACCGCGCGATCGTCTCGGCTCCCTCCGTGGCCCAGTCCATCACCGGCGGCAAGGTCCAGATCAGCGGCAACTTCACGCGCGCCTCCGCCGAGGACCTGGCCGCCCAGATCAGCTCGGGGGCGTTGCCCGTCGAGCTGATCGTCTCCGACGTCACCCGGATTCCGTCCTGAGCTGACGGCCTCAGTGGCTCGGGCGGACCACCATCGCCGAGCCGCCGCCGCGGCGGACCGTCTCGGCGGCGGCGAGCCAACGCCCGTCGGGCAGCCGCTGGATGCCGGTCGCCGCGCCGATCTCCGGGTTCTGCGTGAAGACGTGGCCGAGAGCTTCGAGCCGCGTCCTGGTCGCACTGGTGAACAGGGCCGGTTCGAGCTCGGTGGCCGCCGCGTTGCGCTGGCTGGCGCGCGGCGCGGCGATCGCGTCGACGAGCGGCAGCCCGCGGTCGACGTGCTCGGTGAGGACCTGCAGCACGGTGGTGATGATGGTGGAGCCGCCGGGCGAGCCGAGCGCGAACGCGGGGCGGCCGTCCTTCAGCACGATCGTCGGGGAGATCGAGGAGCGCGGGCGCTTGCCGGGGCCGGGCAGGTTCGGGTCGTGGACGGCCGGGTTGGCGGGGGCGAACGAGAAGTCCGTCAGCTCGTTGTTGAGCAGGAAGCCGCGGCCGGGGACGACGATGCCGCTGCCGCCGGTCTGCTCGATGGTGAGGGTGTACGCGACGACGTTGCCCCACTTGTCGGCGGCGGTCAGGTGCGTGGTGTTCTCACCCTCGTACGTCGTCGGCGCGGCCGTGCCGGTGCCGCCGCAGGCGGCCGGGTGGCGCGGGTCGCCCGGCGCCAGCGGGCTGGTGAGCACCGCGTCGTCCTTGATGAGGCAGCCGCGCGAGTCCGCGTAGCGCTGCGAGAGCAGGCCGCGGGTCGGGACGTCCTCGAAGGCCGGGTCGCCGAGCCAGCGCCCGCGGTCGGCGAACGCGATCCGGCTCGCCTCGATGTAGCGGTGCAGGTACTGGGCGTCGGTGGCCTTCGCCGGGGACAGGTCCGCCCGCTCCATGATGTTGAGCGCCTCGCCGACCGTCGTGCCGCCCGACGAGGACGGGGCGATCGAGTAGACGTCGTAGCCGCGGTAGGAGACCTGGGTGGGGGCCTGCCGCCGGGCCGCGTAGCCGCGCAGGTCCGCCGCGGTCAGATCGCCGGGCCGCACCACACGGGTGGCCTTCGGGTCGACCGGGGGCTTGCGGACCGTCGTGACGATGTCCGCGCCGATGTCCCCCTGGTAGATCGCGCCGACGCCCTTGCGGCCCAGCTCCTGGTACGTGCGGGCCAGGTCCGGGTTGGTGAGCGTGGTGCCGACGGCGGGCGGGGCGCCGTTCGGCAGGAAGAGCTTCGCGGTGGCCGGGAAGTCCTGGAAGCGGGCCTGGTTCGCGGCGGTCTGCGAGCGGAAGGTCTCGTCGACGGTGAAGCCGTCGCGGGCGATCCGCTCGGCGGGCTTGAGCAGCTGCGCCAGCGGCCGGCTGCCCCAGCTGTCGAGGGCGGTGGCCCAGGTGGCGGGGGTGCCGGGGGTGCCGACGCTCAGGCCGCTGGTGACCGCGTCGGCGAACGGCAGCGGTTTGCCGTTCTCCTGGAAGAGCGTCTCCGTGGCGCTCTTCGGGGCGGTCTCCCGGCCGTCGATGGTGAACACCTTGTGCAGCCGGGCGTTGTAGTAGACGAAGTACCCGCCGCCGCCGACGCCCGCCGAGTACGGCTCGGTCACGCCGAGCGCCGCGGCGGTGGCCACGGCCGCGTCCACGGCGTTGCCGCCCTGGCGCAGCACCTCGATCCCGGCGGCCGAGGCGTCCGCGTCCACGCTGGCGACCGCGCCCCCGTAACCGGTCGCGACCGGCACCTTCGCCGGTGCGCCCCGTACGTCCCGCGCGTCCGACGCGGCCGGTGGGGCCGCGGCTCCGACCGTGACGACGGCGGCCGTGACGGCCAGCAGTGACAACCTCCGGGCGGCGGGGAGACGCATGCGGCTTCCTCCAGTCAAGGGCGGTCCGGGCAGCGTAACTTGGGTGCGCCGCTTCCGTCAGGAGCGCGTTCGGTCGAACACCGCTACGATGCCCGGCCATGAGCGATGACGTCCGCAATATCGTGCTGGGCCTGGCGGCCAGCGCCATCAGCGCGGCGCTGGGCTGGTTCGTCCGCACTTATGTGTGGCGCCGGAAGCTGCACCGCAAACAGCGTTTCTTCGGGCTGCCCAGCGGCTCGGAATGCCTCCTGGTGGTGCCGCGCGACCCCGGCTCCCGGGTGTGGAGCGTGGCCCGCCACGACGCGTTCGCGCTGCTGGAGCTGGCCGCGCTGATCAAGGAGTGCGGCGCGCACGCCGAGATCCTGCCGCACGACACGGCCTGGCAGGGCTTCGGGGCGCGCACGGAGTTCTGCGTGGGCGGACCCGTGGCCAACCACCGGCTGGCGGCGCACCTGCGCTCGATGCTGCCGGGCATCGAGGTCAACACCGACGCCTCCCCCGGGCCCGACCAGGGCGCCTTCACCATCGACGGCGAGACGTACCGGATGGAGAAGGGCGGCGTCGAGTACGTCCTGCTGGCCCGGCTGGCCGCCGTACGGGACGCCGGGAACGACCGGCCGGTCTTCCTCTCCTCCGGCCAGCGCGGCGTCGCCAACCAGGCGGCCGTGCGGTACCTGGCGCGGCACCATGTGCGGCTGGCGCGCAAGCACGGCATCGACGGCACGTTCTGCCTGCTGCTCAAGGTCGTCAACTCGCAGGCCTACGGACCCGACGTCGTCGAACTCGTCGCCGACGTGACGCGGGCGGCGCAGACCGTCCCGGCCCCGGTCAGTCGGCCAGACCGATCACCAGCCACATGACGGCGCACCCCGCGACGGTGCACAGCAGCGTCGAGCGGGACGGGTGCGGGCTGTGCGCCTCGGGGAGGATGTCGGAGGTCGCCAGGTAGAGCAGGAACCCGGCGAAGAACCCGAGGTAGAGGCCGAGCGCGCCCGGCGGGATGGTGAAGGCGAGGGTGATCGCGGCGCCGATCACCGGAGCGATCGCGTCGCAGCCCAGCAGCACGAGGGCGCGCCCGCGGCCGTTCCCGTACAGCCGGGTGATCGTGTAGGTGTTGAACCCGTCGGCGAAGTCGTGCGCGACGACGGCGATGGCGACCACCAGCCCGACCGTGCCGCCGGCCTGGAACGCGGCACCGATCGCGAACCCGTCCATGACGCTGTGGCCGACGAGCGCCGAGGCGGCCGTGAGCCCGATGCCCTTGACGGGTTCGCCGGGGGCGGCCGGCGCCGGGCCGTGGGCGTGCGTGTGGGTGTGGGCGGCGTACTCGCCCTCGTGGGCGCGGTGGATCGCCACCGACCGCTCGACGATGTGCAGGGCGAGGAAGCCCGTGACGAACATCAGCAGCGCGGCGGGCACGCCGTGCACGTCGTCGCCCTGCAGGTCCAGCGCCTCGGGCAGCAGGTCGAAGCCGACCACGCCGAGCATCAGCCCGGCGGCCAGTCCCAGCACCAGATGGCGGCGGTCGCCGATGTGCTGCGCGACCAGGCCGCCGATCAGCGTCATCACGAACGCGCCGAGGGCCACCAGCACCGCCATCCGCGTTCACCCGCCTCCGCCGCCGGCCAGCCCGCCTGCGCCCATGATCGGCGAAGGGGGCCGGCCGCGCGAGTCGGGGCGGGTCGGGACGGACCGGTTCCGGACGGCGCCGGGCCTCAGTGGTGGCGGCAGTGCGGGTCGATCCGGTCGAGCACGGCGACGGCCATGGCCTGCTCGCCCTTGGCGTTGGGGTGGGCGGGCGCGGCCGGGGAGGCGGGCACCAGCGGCTCGATCCAGCGGTCGGCGGGCGCCTTGCACATGTCGTGCCCGACGGTCGGCCGGTAGGTGTCGACGTACTCGGCGTGCGCGGCCCCGGCCTGCTTGCGCAGCATCGCGTTGAGCCGCTTCTCGGTGTCCTTGAGGTACCCGAAGTCCTGGTCCGCGAAGGGCACGGCGGGGCGGCAGCCGACGCCGTCGTCCGGCAGCAGGTCCGGGTAGCCGACGACGACCACGCGGGCGTGCGGGGCCCGGGAGTGGATCGCGCGCAGCACGGCCGCGATCTTGGGGGCCGTCTGCTGGATGTTGACGGCGAGCTGGTCGGTCCCGGAGGCCGTGTAGTGCCTCTGACAGGGGTTGCCGGTCGGGTCGGTGGCGCTCAGCGCGGCGCAGGTGCCGATGATCGTGCCGAAGCCGACGTCGTTGCCGCCGATCTGCAGCGTGACGAGGTCGGTGCCGCGGTTCAGCGCGTCGAGCTGCGGGCCGTTGGTGCCCTGCGGCTTCCACATCTCGGCGGTGGTGGCGCCGCCGCAGCTGACGTCCTTGACGGCCGTGAAGTGCTGGTCCTGGGCGACCAGGGACGGGTAGTTGCGGCTGGAGCGCGCGCAGTTGGCGTCCACCTGGTCGGGGATGCCGGGCCCCGAGGTGTACGAGTCGCCGAGCGCCACGTAGCTGACGCCGTGTCCGTGGCCGAAGTGGCCGGGCCGGCCCGAGTGGGCGGCGGCCGGGGAGGCCAGGCCCGCGGTGAGGGCCAGGGCCCCGCCGAGTGCTGCTGCTGCCAGGACGGTGGTGCGGGCCATCGGTACCCCCAGTGTCGACGGTGACGAGCCTCAGATTCGGCGTGCACGGCGCCGGGTGTCAATGACCTTGACGAAAGATCGTTCGACCGCCGTCGGCCGGCGGCGGCTCCCCGGGACACCGCCGCACGCTGCCACGTGGCGTTCCGCCGTCCGGTGGGCTGCCGGGGCCCCCAGAGATCGTTACCCGTGCGTAACATGCGCGCCTATTACCGCTGGTAAGCCCGCGAGGTTACTCTCCAGTCACTTTGCATCCGGCCAGACAGGAGCAGTCATGAGAGCAACCACAGCGGGTGTCGTCGGCGCGGCACTGCTCGCCTCCACGGCATTCGGTCTGGCCCCACTGGCCCAGGCCGCCCCGGCGCCCGCGGCGGTCACCGCCGCCGCCCAGGCCGCCTCGACCTTCCGGTTCGTCGACATCCCGGGCTCCGGCGGCATCACGCTGAAGGGCAACGTCTTCACCCCCGGCGGATCCGACGGCTCGCGGACCTACCCCGTCGTCGTGCTCCCGAGCAGCTGGGCCATCAACGACCTGGAGTACATCGCCCAGGCCAAGCAGCTCGCCGACTCCGGGTACGTCGTCGTCAGCTACACCTCCCGCGGCTTCTGGCTCTCCGGCGGGCAGATCGAGACGGCAGGCCCGCCCGACGTGGCCGACGTGTCCAAGGTCATCGACTGGACGCTCGCCAACACCCCCGCCGACCCGGACCGCATCGGCATGGCGGGCGTCTCGTACGGCGCCGGCATCGGCCTGCTCGGCGCCGCGCACGACCCGCGCGTCAAGGCCGTCGTCGCGCTCAGCGGCTGGGCCGACCTCATCGACTCGATCTACCAGGGCCGCACCCCGCACCTGCAGGCCGCCGCCCTGCTCGGCGGCGCGGGCTACCTCACCGGCCGCCCGAGCCCCGAACTGCAGAAGATCCTGGGCAACTTCCTGACCGCGAACCTCGCCGCCGAGGACGAGATGATCGCCTGGGGCAAGCTGCGCTCGCCCGCGACCTACCTGGACCGGCTCAACGCCAACGGCACGGCGGTCATGCTCGCCAACGCCTGGGGCGACAGCCTCTTCCCGCCCAACCAGTACGCGAAGTTCTACGAGAAGCTGACCGGCCCCAAGCGCCTGGAGTTCCGGCCCGGCGACCACGCCACCGCCGAGGCGACCGGCCTGCTGGGCTTGCCCAACGACACCTGGGCCAGCTCCAAGCGGTGGCTCGACCACTACCTCAAGGGCGTGGACAACGGCATCGACCGGGAGCAGCCCGTCCAGCTCAAGTCCCGGTCCACCGGCGCCTACGAGAGCTACGACAGCTGGGCCGCGGTCCCGTCCCGCACCAGCACCCTCAAGCTCGGCGCCAAGGGGCTGCGCACCGGGGAGCTCGGCGGCGACGCCGGTTCCGGCTGGCGGACGACCATCGGCACCAACATCGACTCGGGCGCCGACGGCGGGATCATCTTCCTGTCCAGCCTGCTCGACCAGTTCGCCCAGGCGCCGCCCGTCGCCTCGATCCCGCTGCTGCCGCGCGCCTTCGCCACCGTCTGGCAGTCCGCCGCGTACGGCACCGCCCAGCACGTGCGCGGCACCGCGACGCTGCACGCCACGCTGACGCCGTCCGCCGCTGACGGGACCGTCATCGCCTACCTCTACGACGTCGACGCCCTGGGCACCGGCAAGCTCGTCACGCACGCGCCCTACACCTGGGTCGGACGCACCCCCGGCAAGGCGTTCACCACCGACCTCGACCTGCTCTCCACCGCCTACGACGTCCCGGCCGGCCACCGGCTGGCGCTGGTCGTCGACACCGTCGACCCGCTCTACATCGAGCAGAACCCGGCCTTCGCCACGGTCACCGTCTCCTCGCCGTCCGCCGACCCGTCCTGGCTGTCGGTCCCGCTGCACGACCAGTAGGCCGCACCCGGCCCGCCCGTCAGATCTGCTGCGGTGGTGCCGTCGTGACCGGTGCGCCCTTCGCCTTGGGGTTGTGCCGTTCACGGCGGGCCAGCCAGTTCGCGAACCACGACAGCAGCATGCACATCCCGATGTAGATCGGCGCGATCACCATCACGACCGGGATGAACGGCAGGTCGTAGTCGAGGTTGGTGGCGATGAGCTTGCCGTTGTAGAGGAACTCCTCGTAGGTGATCAGGTAGCCGAGCGAGGTGTCCTTCAGCGCCACCACCAGCTGGCTGATGATCGCGGGCAGCATGGCGCGGGCCGCCTGCGGCACCAGGATGTACGTCATCACCTGGGTCTTGCGCATCCCGAGCGCGTAGGCGGCCTCGCCCTGACCGCGCGACACGGAGTTCACGCCGGTCCTGAAGACCTCCGCGAGCACCGAGCCGTTGTAGAGCGTCAGGCCGATGATCAGCGCCATCATCGGCTCGATCTTGAGCGCGATGAAGATGAAGAAGATCATCACCAGCAGCGGCATCGCCCGGAAGAACTCCACCACCAGGGTGCTCACCCAGCGGATCGGCCGGTGCTCGGAGAGCCGGCCGGCGGCGAAGACCGCGCCGAAGGCGAGCGAGAGCACCGCCGCCCAGACGAACGCCTTGAGGGTGTTGGCGAGCCCGGTCAGCAGCAGCCGCTGGATGCCCTGGTACTCGAACGGCACCCACTTGGTCGACTCGAACTGGCCGGTGTGGAAGAGCATGTAGATGATCCAGCCGACCAGCGCCGCCAGCACGGCCGTGGTGATCCACGCGTAGAGCCGGTGGCGCGCCAGCGCCTTCGGACCCGGGATGTCGTACAGCGCGCTGCTCATCGAGCGATCCCCATCCTCTTCTCCAGCACGTTGAACAGCGCGCTGATCGACAGTGTGATGATCAGGTAGCCGACGGCGATCCAGACGAAGGACCAGATGATGCTGTAGCCCAGCTCGTTGAGCGGCTTGTAGGTGCCGAGCAGCTCGGTGACCGAGAAGGAGCCGGCGATCGCCGAGTTCTTGGCGAGCGCGATGAGCGTCGAGCCGATCGGGGAGATCACCGCGCGGCCCGCCTGCGGCAGCACCACCAGGTTCAGGGTCTGGATGAACGTCATGCCGAGGCTGCGGGCGGCCTCGCCCTGGCCCAGCGGCACGGTGTTGATGCCCGACCTGACCGCCTCGCAGATGAACGCCGAGGTGTAGGCGGCCAGCGCGAGGACGGCGAAGGTGGTGAACGGCAGCCGCACCCCGAACCGCGGCAGCCCCAGCAGCACCGCGAAGAAGAGCAGGGTCAGCGGGGTGTTGCGCAGCACGGCCACCCAGGTGGTGCCGAAGACGCGCAGCGCCTTGACCGGCGAGACCCGGAAGCCGGCGATGATCACGCCGACGACCAGCGCCAGCACCCCGGCGTACAGCGTCAGTTCGAGGGTGCCGAGGAAACCCTTGCCGTAGAGGGAGAAGTTGTCGAGCAGTACGTTCATGTGCGGCGGCCCTCTCAGTACCGGTCGACGGCGGGCGGGGTGGGCGCCGGGACCCCGGACAGGCCGAGGGTCGCGTCGTACGCCTTCTTCCAGTCGCCGTTCTTCTCGTGCGCCACGATCGCGTCGTCGAGCGCGAGCCGCAGGGCGTTGTCGCTCCGGGCCACGCCGACCCCGTAGGGCTCCTTGGAGAACGCCTTGCCGACGAGCTTCATCTCGTCGGGCGCCTTGGCCGCGTATCCCAGCAGGATCGAGTCGTCGGTGGTGACGGCGTCGACCTGGAAGGTCAGCAGGTTGTCCACGCAGACGGAGTAGGTGTCGTAGGTGACGGGGATCGCGTCGGGGTACTCCGACTCGATGCGCTGGATCGGGGTGGAGCCCGCGGCCGAGCAGACCTTGCGGCCCTTGAGGTCCTGCGGTCCCTTGATGTCGTTCTCGTCCTTGCGGACCAGCAGCCCCTGGCCCGCGATGTAGTACGGGCCGGCGAAGCCGACCTGCTGCTTGCGCTTGTCGTTGATCGTGTACGTGCCGACGTAGTAGTCGATCTGCCCGTTGCCCAGCGCGGTCTCGCGGTTGGCGGAGGCGACCGACTTGTACTGGATCTGGTCCAGGCCGAAGCCGAGCGACGCGGCGAGCATGCGGGCGATCTCGACGTCGAAGCCGGCGTAGGTGCCGTTGGCCGGGTCGCGCTGGCCGAGGTAGGGCTGGTCGTCCTTGACCCCGACGACGAGCTTGCCGCGCCGGTGCGCGGAGCTCCACGTCTTCGAGTCGGGCAGCGCGAACTCCCGGTCCACCTTGTAGGTGGGCAGGTCGTCGGAGCTGGGCCCCTTCGCGGGAGGGCTGCCCTGCTTGCCGCAGCCCGCCAGCAGGGCCGCGGCCGCTGCGAGCAGCGCGATGTGCCGGATATTGCGTCGCATGGCGGTCCCGGGTCGTGGGTGGGGTCGGAGGCGTCGGCGGGGTCAGGGGCGTCAGTGGCGTCAGTGGTGGAGGATCTTGGACAGGAAGTCCTTGGCGCGCTCGCTGCGCGGCGCGGTGAAGAACTCCTCCGGGACCCGGTCCTCGACGATCAGTCCGTCGGCCATGAAGACCACACGGTTGGCGGCGGAGCGGGCGAAGCCCATCTCATGGGTGACGACGACCATCGTCATGCCGTCCCGGGCGAGCTGCTGCATGACCTCCAGCACCTCGTTGATCATCTCCGGGTCGAGCGCGGAGGTCGGCTCGTCGAAGAGCAGCGCCTTGGGGTCCATCGCCAGCGCGCGGGCGATCGCCACCCGCTGCTGCTGGCCGCCGGACATCTGGGCGGGGTACTTGTCGGCGTGCGCCAGCAGCCCCACCCGGTCGAGGAGCTCCTTCGCCCGCTTGTCGGCGTCCCCGCGGCTGAGGCCGCGCACCTTGACCGGGGCCAGCGCCACGTTCTGCAGCACCGTCTTGTGCGCGAAGAGGTTGAACGACTGGAAGACCATGCCGACGTCGGCGCGCAGCCCCGCCAGCTCCTTGCCCTCGGAGGGCAGCGGCCGGCCGTCGATGGTGATGGTGCCGGACTCGACCGGCTCCAGGCGGTTGATCGCCCGGCACAGCGTGGACTTGCCGGAGCCCGAGGGGCCGATGACCACCACGACCTCGCCGCGGCCGATGATCAGGTCGATGTCCCGCAGGACATGCAACTGGCCGAAGTGCTTGTTGACACCACTCAGGACGATCAGTGGATCCATGTGCGGCCCAGCTCACTCTCACCACGTCGGACGGTCGGCGAATGGGCAACCTATCCGGTGAAATGCGCATACGGGGCCGACACGCAGAGTGCCGCCATTAAGCTGATTTGCGGCGTGGGGTCGCCGACGGCCCGCGCCGCGGTTCGGCGCGGGTGCCTTCCGGGCGGTTCGCGTGCGGGCCGGGATCAGCCCAGGACCCGGTTGACCAGGGTGTCGCGCTCCGTCTGCGGGATGGCGGTCCAGCGGGTGCCGCGGATCGCGCCCTCCAGAGCGAGCAGGGTGTGCGTGCAGGCGTCCTCGGGAAGGTCGTCACGGATCTTCTCGAAGGCCCGGCCGGCGCCGAGCCGGCGCAGTTCGCCGGCGTCCTCGACGCCGCCGCGGCGCAAACGGTCGGCAAGGATTGCTCCGATATTCGGCATCTGCTGCAGGGAGTCCACGTCGCGCCTCCGGTACCGATCTGATCAAGTGGTGCGTTTCCGACATCATGCACCGTACGGCCGCGTGCGGAGGCGTCATTGCGCGCCGGACACGCCTGCCCGCCGTCGCGTCGGCGTGCCGCGGTCCATCAGTTCGGGTGACGGAGGGGCCGTCAGTTCTCGGACGCCTCGGCGTGTGTCTGGGACAGCTCGGGCGTGCCGCTCTCGGCCCATTCGTGGCCGATCCCGACCACGTCGATCTCCCGGCCGGAGTCCAGCTTGACCACCGGCAGGCCGTTCGGCCACACCTGCCAGGCGGCGCCGGGCACCGTGCGGACGATGACGGTCCCGAGGTAGAGACCGGCGTCGTTGCCGAGCCACGGCAGCACCTCGGGGTCGTCCCGCCACTGCGGGACCAGCTGGTCCAGGGCCGTCAACGAGCCCGGGGTGTCGTCGAGTTCGACCCCGGCGTCCTGGGCCTGGGCGCGCAGCAGATCGCACTCGGCCAGCAACTCGGCGACGCCCGCCGGGTCCGGCTCGCCGCCGTACACCGCCACCCCGCGCGCCGCCGGGTGCCGCTTGCGCCACTTGTCCAGGAAGGGGATGTCCATGCGGTTCAGCGTCGCACCCGGGGCCGTCCGGCATCTACAGGCGCGCGCGTCCTGTGACGGTTCGGGGACGGTGGGTCAGCAGCCGATCGCGTACGCCTTGCGCAGGGTCTCGTGGACCGTCCAGGTCGTCCGGTCCCCCTCGCGCAGGACGCAGACAACGCCGGGGCCGAGTTCGAGCGTGTCGCCGCCCGCCACCTCGACGGTGGCCCGCCCGCTGACGACCACGAACATCTCGTCGGCCTCGGTGTCGGTGACCACGCCCGGGGTGATCTGCCAGATCCCCCGCACCCGCGTCCCGTCGGCCGACTCCCACAGCACCTTGCCGGTGACCTCGGGCGCGCCCGACACGATCTGGGCCGGATCGAGCGGCTCGGGCTCCAGTTCGGCGTCGGGAACGCGGACGGCGAAGCTGGCGGAGGGCAGGTCAACGGTGCTCATGGGCGCCGAGCGTACGGGGCGGCGCGCGGGCGCGGGGACGACACGTTGTATGCCGTCCCGCGCCCGGCTGTACGCCTCGTAACGAGGCCAGCGGCTCAGACCGTCAGGTCCACGACGACCGGGGCGTGGTCGGAGGCGCCCTTGCCCTTGCGCTCCTCGCGGTCGACGTACGCGTCGCCCACCGCCTTGGCGAAGGGCTCGTTGCCGTAGACCAGGTCGATGCGCATGCCCCGGTTCTTGGGGAAGCCCAGCTGGCGGTAGTCCCAGTAGGTGTACGGGCGGTCGTACTTGAGCGGGCGCGGCACCACGTCGGTCAGCCCCGCCTCGCGCAGGGCCGCCAGGGCGGCGCGCTCCTCGGGGGTGACATGGGTGGCGCCCTCGAAGAGCGACAGGTCCCACACGTCCTCGTCGGTGGGCGCGACGTTGAAGTCCCCCAGCACCGCGAAGGGCCGAGGGCCCGCCGCGTCCTCGGCGACCGCCGCGCGCAGCGCCTCGAACCAGCGCAGCTTGTAGGCGAAGTGCTCGTGCGCGACCTCGCGGCCGTTGGGCACGTACACCGACCAGACCCGGACCCCGCCGCAGGTGGCGGAGACCGCGCGGGGCTCCTGCACGCCCTCGTACTCCGGCCCGCCCGGCAGCCCGGTCACCACGTCCTCCAGGCCGGCCTTCGACAGGACGGCCACGCCGTTCCACCGGCCGGTGGCGTTGACGGCCGCCTCGTAGCCGAGCTCGCGCAGCTCGTCGAAGGGGAACTGCTCCAGCGAGCACTTGGTCTCCTGGAGGCACAGCACGTCCGTGCCGGTGCTCTCCAGCCAGGCGATCAGGCGCGGCAGGCGGGCGGTGATCGAGTTGACGTTCCAGGTGGCGATGCGCATGGATCCGAATCTACCGCCCGGCACCGACAACCGCCCCGGGCTCCCCCGGGGCGGTGCGGCGCGGTCCGCCCGCACCCTTGGCGTCAGCCCAGTTCGACGGACTCGCCCGGGGCCAGCCGGTGGTGCTCGCCGCCGCCGATGCCGACGCCGTCCGGGCCGAGCATTCGGCCGTAGATCATGAACGCGATGTCGGTGAGCAGCCCGTCGTGGACGTCGAAGGCCCGCTGCGGCTTGACCTCGCGCAGGTAGTCGACGACCTCGGAGAGCTTGCTCCAGGGGGCCTGCAGCGGCAGCAGCAGGGTGTCGACGGGACGGTCGGGCACCGTCAGCGCGTCACCGGGGTGGAAGACCGAGCCGTCGACGACGTACCCCTGGTTGGCGATCCGCGGGATGTCCGGGTGGATCACGGCGTGCAGCTGCCCGTGCACCTCGATGTCGAAGCCCGCCGCGGTGAAGGTGTCGCCCTCGCCGACGGTGTGCACCCGGCCGGGGAAGGCCGCCGAAACCTGGTCGGCGACGCTCTTGAGCGTCCAGACCTCGGCGGCCGGGTTGGCGTCCAGCGCCAGCCGCAGCCGGTCCTCGTTGAAGTGGTCCATGTGCTCGTGGGTGATGAGGACGGCCCCGGCACCGGCCACGGCGTCCTCCTCCGTGAAGGCACCGGGATCGATGACGAGCACCTGCCCGTCCTTCTCCAGCCTGACGCAGGCGTGGCCCTTCTTGGTCAGCTTCACTGTTGCTCCTCGGAACGTTATCGGCGGTATCGATGTGCACCGGGTCGTACGGGAACCATCATCGCGGAGGCGCGCCGGCCGGCCCGGCACCGCCGACCGCCGTCTCCTCCTGGATCACCCGCTGCGCCACCGCGAAGGCCGCGTTCGCCGCCGGGATGCCGCAGTAGACGGCCGTGTGCAGCAGCGTCTCGCGGATCTCGGCGGGGGTGAGGCCGTTGCGCAGCGCCGCGCGGGTGTGCGAGGCGAGGTCGTCGAGGTGGCCGCCGGCGGTCAGCGCGGCCAGCGTGATGACGCTGCGGACGCTCCGGTCCAGGCCGGGGCGCGCCCACACCTCGCCCCAGGTGTAGCGGGTCATGAACTCCTGGAACTCCCCGGTGAAGTCGTCCGCCGCCGCGGCCGCCCGGTCGACGTGCGCGTCGCCCAGGACCTCCCTGCGGATCCGCAGGCCCTCGTCGTACGGGTCCGGCCGGCCGGCCGGCACCGCGGCCGGCTGCTCCTCGGCCCGCGGGGCGGGCGGCGCCTGGAGCACCGCCGTGGTGGAGGCGGCCGCGGGCTCGGTCCAGGCGGCGCCGAAGTGCCGCACCAGCAGGTCGCCGACGGCGCCGGGCTGCTCGACCGGGGTCAGGTGGGAGGCGGCGGGGACCACGGCCAGCTTCGCGTCGGGTATCCCGGCGACCAGCACCCGGGCGTCGGCCGGCGGCGTCGCGGGGTCGTCGGCGCCGCCCACCACGAGGGTCGGCACCAAGATCCGGCCCAGCTCGTCGCGCACGTCGTGCGCCGCCAGCGCCTCGCAGGCGGCGATGTAGCACTCGGCGTCGGTGGTGCGCACCATCTGTACCGCCCACTCGACGATGGCGCTCTGGGCGGCCCGGTAGCCGGGGGTGAACCACTGCTCGGGCACGGTGTGCGAGAACTGCCCGAGGCCGTTGGCCCGGACGACGACCCCGCGCTGCCGCCACGCGTCGGCGGTGCCGTGCCGGGCGGCCGCGGAGACCAGCGCCAGCGCCGCGACCCGGTCGGGCCGCGCCAGCGCGATCCGGACGCCGACGGCCGCGCCGAGCGAGCAGCCCGCGTAGCCGAACCGGTCGATGCCGAGGCCGTCGAGGGTGGCGAGCAGCCGGTCCGCCAGCTCGGCGACCGAGGCGGCGGGCTCGGCGGGCGCCCCGCCGTGGCCCGGCAGGTCGTAGCGCAGCACCCGCCAGTGCCGGGTCAGCTCGGGCAGCTGGCGGTCCCACATGTGCCAGGTGGTGCCGAGAGCGGGTCCCAGGATCAGGGTCGGTGCGTCTTCTGGCCCGTCAACGCGGTGCTGCAGGGTCTTGGCCGTCGTCTCGCTCACCTGGTAACGCTTTCACACCGGGCCCTTGCGTCCGGGAGGGGGTCGGGGGGTCAGGTGCCGTCGCCCGGTGCGTCGGTGAGTATTCCCTCGCGCAGGCCGGCCAGGACGCGGTTGAGGAGGCGGGAGACCTGCATCTGGGAGACGCCGAGCCGCGCGCCGATCTGGGTCTGCGTCAGGCCGTGGCCGAACCGCAGCCGCACCAGGGTCTGTTCCTGCGGGTCGAGGCGGCCCAGCAGGCCCTTGAGGGCGTGCACGTTCTCGACGTTCTCCAGTGCCGGATCGCTCACCCCCAGCCGCGCGGTCAGGGCCAGGGCGTGGTCGTCGGCGTGGCCGGTGCCGCCGGCGGCGTCCAGGCACTCGGCGCTGTAGCCGTTGCTGGCCATCATCACCTCGACCACCTGCGCGACCGGGCGCTGCATGTACGCGGCCAGCTCGGCGGTCGTGGGGTCGCGGCCCTGCCGGCCGGTGAGGGCGTCGCGGGCGCGGGCCAGGTCGATGCGCTGCTCCTGCAGGCTGCGCGGGACGTGCACGGCCCAGCTGGTGTCGCGGAAGAACCGTTTGATCTCCCCGCCGATGTACGGGATCGCGAAGGTGCTGAACTCGACGTTGCGGCCGACGTCGAAGCGGTCGACGGCCTTGATCAGGCCGATCGTGCCGACCTGCACGATGTCGTCCCACTCCTCGGGGCGGCCGCGGAAGCGGCGGGCGACGAACCGCACCAGGGACAGGTTCATCTCGATCAGCGCCGTCCGCACCTGCTCGTGGCCGGCGCTGCCGTCCGGTTCGGCGCGCAGGCGCAGGAACAGCGCCCGCGACAGGGCCTTCGCGGCGTGCGGGGCCACCACGGCGGCCGGCTGAGCGCCGGACGGCTCCGCGCCCGCCGGCTCCGCGCCCGCCGTCGGGCCATCGGGCCGGAGGGACTCCTGGGTGGGGGCACGCGTCGCCATCGATCCCGCCCTCGTCTGTGTGCGCCGCCGAATGGCGCTCGCAGCGGCGGCGGATGGGGAACCAGTGCACCCGATCCTCACCCGGCCGGGGCCTCCGGCCGGCGGAACCGGCCCGTGGAGGACGCTTCTTCACCCGAACAGACCGCAGGACGCCCCGCGGCTCCCGCCCGAGGGGC
>NZ_JBEYJD010000022.1:0-144126 GCF_040636125.1 Streptomyces sp. NPDC006733
GCATGGACTCCCTCCTCCGCCTTGCGATCGCACGCACCAGACCCCGCCGACCCCGCCCTCCGGGCGGACGACGCCGATGTGAAGACACTCCCTAGGCGCAGCTGAACTTCGCCGCGGCCCAGTCCCCGTGGTCACCGCTCTTGGAGCCGTTGGTGTCGGTGATCTTGAGGCGGACGTGCCGGGCCCCGCCGAGCGGGACGTCCACCGGCACGGTCGCGGAGGCGCCCGTCACCTTGGGCGAGGTCCACAGCACCGTGCCGTCGGCCTCGACCGAGAACGCCACCTCCCCGTAGCCGTTGATCTCGTCGTCGATCCCCGCGTCGGCGGTGAACCGGGTGCAGCGGCCGCCGGTGTAGAGCTCGATGTCGGAGTCGGCGTGCGCGCCGATCCCCTTGGGGTACACCGTTCCCGCCAGAGTGATCGGATGACCGTCCGCGGCGCCCGACTCCCCGTTGCTGCGGTCGCGTTCCGGCGGCCCGTAGCCGTTGCCCTCGCTCAGCCACACCATGTCGCTCGCCCAGGTGTCGGCCACCGGCGGGCGCGGCATCGTGGAGACCGCGAACGGCTGCGCCGTCACGCGGGGCTGCCCGGCCGCCCGGTAGGCGGCGGAGGCCCGCAGTACGGCCTCCCCCGGTGCCGCGTTCTGCGGCGGGGTGACGGTGACCTGGATCCGGCGGGTCGTCCCGGCGGGGATGCGGGCCACCGGCACGGGGGCCGTCACCGACCAGCCGGCCGGCGCCGCCAGCGTCACCTGGACGCCGGTGGCGTCACTGCCGCCGGCCGTCACGTCGACCGGCACGGTCGCCGGCACGCCCGCGCCGACCTCCTGCGCCGGCGGTGACGAGACGGTGGCGGCGCTGCCCGGCGCCTTCCCGCCGAGCGCGCTGGCGCCCAGCAGCCGCAGGCCGAACGCCTTCGCGGTGCTCAGCGACGCGGTCTTGACATGCACCACGCCGCCGCGGTCGGCGGCGTCGTACCACCAGCCGCGGGAGGCCGCGTCGAAGGCGGCCTTCGAGGTGTACCGCGGCAGCGCGGCCCCGTCCAGCAGCAGCCCGGACGGCGCGTCACCGGTGTGCACGGTGAACAGGTACGGGCGGGCGGTCTGCTTGCCCTGGAAGCTGCCGACGCTCGCGCCGACGTCGACGCTCACGTCGCCCGCGCCGGACGCCGGGGCCCGGACGGTGACCTTCTGCTGCGCGGACTTCCCGTCCCGGCTCTGCCGGGTGACGCCGTCGTCCTCGTACAGCGTGAAGGAGGACGTGCCCTGCGGGTAGACGTCCCAGGCGACCGGCGAGGACGCGGTGCGGTCCTGGTAGGACCTGATGCCGGGCCACATCGGCACGGCGGCACCGGCCTTGACGAACAGCGGCAGGGTGCCCAGCGGCGCGCTGTAGCCGTTGACCGTGGTCGGCCCCTGGTATAGGCGGCCGGTCCAGTAGTCGGTCCAGGTGCCCTTCGGCAGGTAGATGCCGTCGCGCACCGCGGTGTCCTGGTAGACCGGCGCGACGAGGAAGTCCTCGCCGGACAGGAACTCGTACTTGGCGGCGTCGGAGGCGGCCTTCGGGTCGTCCGGGTACTCCAGCGCGAGCGGCCTGACCTGGCCGACGCCGGTGCGGTTCGCCTCGGCCGCGTAGGAGTACGTGTACGGCAGCAGCGACTCCTTCAGCTTGAGGTACTGGCGGTTGATGGACGTGTACGGCTCCCCGTACTGGTAGGGCTGCTTGTCGCTGGCGGCCCAGCCGTCCATCGTCATCACGGCGGGCAGGAAGGACTTCCACTCCAGGTCGCGGGTGTACGTCTTGGGGCTGCCGCCGAAGATGCCGTCGATGTCGCCCGAGGTGTAGGCGAGACCGGACATCGTGGCGCCCGCGTACGTCGGGATCTGCCAGCGGATGTACTCCCAGCTGCCCGACTGGTCGCCGGACCACTGCACGCCGCAGCGCTGGGCGCCCGACCAGCTCTCGGGGGCCCAGGTGAAGCCGCGGGCGTCGCTGTTGGCCTCGATGCCCCGGTAGGCGTCCTTGCAGCCGTCGAGGGCGAACTTGTAGCCGCCGCCGACCCAGGCCACGTCGAGCTTGGCGATCCGCTGGCCGGCCTTGACCTGGTCGGCGAGCTTGTCGATGCCGTCCTCGGTCCACAGGCCCGTGGCCATCTTGCGGTCCCCCAGGCCGGCGGAGGTCTCCGGCAGGTTCTCGTAGCCGCAGCCGTAGCCGTCGTTGACGAGCATCCAGCCGTTGGGCATGTCGTTCTTGACGTAGTCGTCGGCGACCTTGAGGGCGTCCAGGGTGTGGCGCTCGCCCCGGTTGGCGTTGTGCAGGTAGCAGTCCGAGTCCCCGACCTCCAGCCCGTACACGGGCGGCAGGAAGGGGCGGCCGGTCAGCTGCGTGTACTGGCCGATGACGTCCTTGGCGGACGGTCCGGCGAAGTAGTACGCGTCGAACCGGTTCTCCTGCTCGGTCGTCGCCACCGGGTCGGTGAAGGCGTACGTGCCGGGCGCGTACGTGTTGCGGAAGGCGCCGTAGCCGGCCGTGGACAGGTAGAACGGCACGGAGTTGGGGTGGCCGCCGTCGTTCCAGTTGTCGTCCACGCCGACCTCGACGGTCTTGCCGCGGTGCGAGGTGTTGCCGCGGCCGTTCTGCATGCCGGCGCCGTAGAACTGCTCGGTGGCGCCGCGCTCCAGGGTCTGCGTGGTCCTGGCGCCGTTCCAGGTCAGGCCCTTGGACTCGGCCCAGACCTTGGTGCCGTCGGCGCGGTACAGCGCGAAGCGCAGCGGGGCCTTGTAGGCGCGCAGGGTGACCTCGGAGGTGCTCAGCTCGTAGCGGTCGCCCGCGTCCCGCCAGCGGGTGGCCGGAGCCGCGCCCTGCGGCAGCACGATGTCGCTGCCGGTGGGGTCGGTGAACCGGCCGTCGGGCGCGAGCTCCACCCGGAACGTCCGGCCGGACACGAACGTGACCCGGGCCTCGGCCTTGCCCGCCGTCAGGTGGTACACGGGTCCGGCGGCGGCGAATCCGGTCACGTTCCCGACGGTGACGTCGGCGGCAGCGACGGGTGCGGCGTGCGCCGCGCCGGCGGCCGGGGCCAGCAGGGCCGCGAGCAGGCCCAGCAGCACGAGCAGCGGTATCGCCTGGATTCTGCGGAGGTTCTGAGCATCCCTGTGCATGAACACCTCTCTGGCTGCAACTGCGCGCAGTTCGGAGCATGAAATGAGCAACTGTGAGCGTGTATAGCGCAGGTGCCGTGTTCATGACCAGAGGGCATGACGAGAACGGCCCCGGCGGGAATCCGCCGGGGCCGCTGGTTTGTCCGGGTGTGTGCCGCTACAGGGCGACGCCCAGGAGCGCGTCCACCGCGCGGGAGACGACGCCGGGCGCCCCCTCGTCCGTGCCGCCGGAAACGGCCTGCGAGACCGCCCAGCGGTCCACCGCGGCGAGCGCGGCCGGTGCGTCCAGGTCGTCGGCGAGCGCCGCGCGGATCTCCTCGACGAGCGCCTCGGCCGGCGGCCCGTCGGGGCGGGAGACCGCCGCGCGCCAGCGGGCGAGCCGCTCGACGGCGTCGGCGAGGACGGCGTCGGTCCACTCCCAGTCGGCACGGTAGTGGTGGGCGAGCAGCGACAGCCGGATCGCGGCCGGGTCGACCCCGTCCCGGCGCAGCTGCGAGACGAAGACCAGGTTGCCCTTGGACTTCGACATCTTCTCGCCGTGCAGGGCGACCATGCCGGCGTGCACGTACGCCTTGGCCATCGGGAACTCGCCGGTCAGCACCTGGGCGTGCGAGGCGCCCATCTCGTGGTGCGGGAAGGCGAGGTCGGAACCGCCGCCCTGGACGTCGAAGCCCATGCCCAGGTGGTCCAGCGCGATGGCCACGCACTCGATGTGCCAGCCGGGCCGGCCGCGGCCGAGGGAGGCGCCGTCCCAGCTCGGCTCGCCCTCGCGGGCGGCCATCCAGAGCATCGGGTCCAGCGGGTTCTTCTTGCCGGGGCGGTCCGGGTCGCCGCCGCGCTCCGCGGACAGGATCCGCATCGCGGCCGCGTCCAGGTTCGAGACCTGCCCGAAGTGCGGGTCGGCGTCGACGGAGAAGTAGGTGTCGCCGCCCAGTTCGTAGGCCGCGCCCAGTTCCAGGAGCCGTTCGACCAGCGGGACGATCCCGGGTATGGCCTCGACGGCACCGATGTAGTGGTCCGGAGGGAGCATCCGCAGCGCGGTCATGTCCTCGCGGAACAGGGCGGTCTCACGCTCGGCGAGCGCGGTCCAGTCGTCCCCGTTGGCGACGGCCCGCTCCAGCAGCGGATCGTCGACGTCGGTGACGTTCTGGACGT
The DNA here is from genome assembly GCF_040636125.1 of Streptomyces sp. NPDC006733. NCBI lineage: Bacteria > Bacillati > Actinomycetota > Actinomycetes > Kitasatosporales > Streptomycetaceae > Streptomyces > Streptomyces sp. NPDC006733. Next base: position 4,316 of record NZ_JBEYJD010000022.1, read on the forward strand.
ACTGCACCTGGCGCTTCGTGTCGAGCCACACGCGCTGCACGAGGTCGAACGCGTTGTAGGTGGCCGCGTGCCCCATGTGGGTGGCGTCGTAGGGGGTGATCCCGCAGACATAGATGCGGGCGACCGGACCGGGGTCCAGGGTTACCGGGCCACCGGTCGCGGTGTCGTGGAGGCGGAGGTCGCGGCCACTGCCGGGAAGGGCAGGGACGTCGGAAGCGGGCCAGGCATACATGTCATGAGCGTAACCGGACGTGGGTTCCGGAATCGAACCGGAGGCGGACCCGCGCGCGGATGGGCCGGATCGGCCGTCTTGACGGCGCGCCGGGCAGCCGGATCGCCGCCCCCGGCCGCCGCCCCCGGTTCACGGGCCGCACGGCAGGGCCGTACGGCGGGTCGGCGGGCGGGGAGCCGCCGGGGGACCTAGACGGGCGGCCACGGGATCGCGGGCCACTGGCCGCTCGGCAGCGGGTAGCGACCGGTGCGCAGCAGCTCCGCCACCCGGGTGGCGACCGCCTCGACCTCGGCGCCGGTCAGCAGCGCCGCCAACCGGCCGCCCAGCTCGCCCTCCAGCGCCGCGGTGAGGCCGCGGAGCACCGCGACGGCCTCGTCGGGCAGCGCTTCGTCGGCCCAGCCCCACAGCAGCGTGCGCAGCTTGTCGTCGGTGTGGAAGGAGACGCCGTGGTCGATGCCGTAGAGGCGGCCGTCCGGAGCGGGCAGCAGATGGCCGCCCTTGCGGTCGGCGTTGTTGATCACCGCGTCCAGCAGGGCGATCCGGCGCAGCCGGGGGTCGTCGGCGTGCACCAGGAGCGCGGTGCGGCCGCCGCCGACCTCGGCCCGCACGACCGGCTTCCAGCCCTCGCCCGGCTCGTCCTCCTCGACCAGGGCCAGCAGCTCCCGCTCCTGCTCGGACTCGTCGATCCACAGCTGGCACATGCCCTCGCCGTACGGGCCGTCCCGCAGCACCGTCGGCGGGACCAGGCCCCAGCCGGTGGCCTCCGAGACCAGGTACGCGGCCACCTCGCGCTCGGCGAGGGTGCCGTCCGGGAAGTCCCACAGCGGGCGCTCGCCCGCGACGGGCTTGTACACGCAGTGCGCGGTACGGCCGTCGAGGGCCACCTCGCAGTACAGGACGGCGTTGGAGGCGTCGCGCAGCTGCCCGCGCACGGTCAGCTCACCGCGGGTGAGCAGCTCCAGGGCCTCCCCGGCCGGCACCCCCGCGACATCCGCCGCGGCGGCGGGCACGTCCGCCGGGTCGGCGGGCCGGCCGGCGGCGTCGCCGCTCAGGCTCCCCGCCGGTACCCGTTCTGGCGCGGGCATACGTGTCCTTCCGGGTCCAGGGGCAGGCTGCACAGCGGGCACGGCGGGCGGCCCGCCGAGACCACGTCCAGGGCGCGCTTGGCGAAGGAGCGGGCCTGCGCGCCGGTCAGGTGGACGCGCAGCAGTGGCGGACCGTTCTCGTCGTCCTCCCGCAGCTCCTCGGCGGCCTCCAGCGTGGCGTCGTCGGCGTCGGGTTCGACCTCGACCAGCGCCTGGGCCTCAAGGACCATGCGCTCCTGGGTGCTGTCCCAGGCCAGCGCCATGGTGCCGACCCGGAACTCCTCCTCGACGGGGCTGTCGAGCGGCGCGGTGTCGGCCAGTTCGCCCGGGGCGACCGCGGGCACGACGGTGCTGCCCCCGGTCCGCCGGACGACCTCGTCCAGCAGCTCGTCGATCCGTTCGGCCAACGCCGCGACCTGCGTCTTCTCCAGGGCGACGCTGGTGGTGCGGCCTGCGCCGGTGGCCTGCAGGAAGAAGATGCGCTGGCCCGGCTCGCCGACCGTCCCGGCGACGAACCGGTCCGGCTGTTCGTAGAAGAAGACCTGACGGGGCACGTCCTGCTCCGTTTGCTCGACTGTGCGTCTGCTCGACTGTGGGACTGCTCAGCTGCGGCGGTGCTCAGTTATGGGTGTGCTCGGCTCTGGGTGGAAGCGGCTGTTCCGCGCCATCGGACACCGGTCCGGGGCACGGAACGCCGCCGGTCCACCACCCTACTGCGGAAGCCGATCACGGTGCGCCCGTGCCTCCGCCGACCACCGCGTCGCCCGACGTGTCCCCGGCGGCGTCCGCGCCCGCCTCCGACGCCCCGGTGGCCGCCGCGGACAGCGCGGGCGCCAGCCCCGTGAGGTCCCCGGTGTCGCCGAGCCGCAGCAGGAACGGCCGGTACGCGGTGTAGCGGATCGCGGTCACCGAGCAGGGGTCGACGGCGATCCGCTGGAAGAGGTCCAGGTGCATGCCCAGGGCGTCGGCGGCGATGGCCTTGATGATGTCGCCGTGCGAGCAGATGGCGTAGACCGCGTCCGGGCCGTGGCTCTCCTCGATCCGCGCGTTCCACTCCCGCACCGCGTCGACCGCGCGGGCCTGCATGGAGCGCAGCGACTCGCCGTCGGGGCCGGGGAAGACCGCGGCGGACGGATGGCGCTGCACGGTGGCCCACAGCGGCTCGTCGGCGAGCTCGGAGAGCTTGCGGCCGGTCCACTCCCCGTAGTGGCACTCCCCGATCCGGTCCTCGGTGTGGACGGGCAGCTCGGGGCGGGTGTCCAGCATCGACTGGACGGTCTCCCGGCAGCGCTGCAGCGGGCTGGTGACGACGGCGGCCAGCGGCACGGGGGACAGCCGGGCGGCGAGCTCGGTGGCCTGGGCGCGGCCGCTGTCGTCCAGGGCGACGCCCGGGCTCCAGCCGGCCAGCACTCCGTCGGCGTTGGCGGTGGACCGCCCGTGGCGGACAAGGATCACGGTGGGCATGTCGGCCAGCCTACGTCGGTGGTGTGACTTCGCCGGATCGCGGAAGAATAGCCAGGGTGATCGTGGACTGCGCCATCTACAAGGACGGGCACCGCACCGACGGGCCCGACGACCTTTCCGACGCCCTGGACCAGGCGCGGGCCTCGGGCGCCTTCCTCTGGATCGGGCTGCACGAGCCGACCGAGGAGGAGTTCGCGTTGGTGACGTCGGAGTTCGGTCTGCACCCGCTGGCCGTCGAGGACGCCCTGACCGCGCACCAGCGTCCCAAGCTGGAGGTCTACGACGACTCGCTCTTCATGGTCCTCAAGCCGCTGGAGTACGACGACGCGACGGCGACGGTCACCTCGGGCGAGCTGATGGTGTTCGTCGGCGACGCGTTCGTGGTGACGGTCCGGCACGGCGAGGGCAGCGCGCTGGCCGAGGTGCGGCACCGGCTGGAGAAGGACCCGGAGCTGCTGCGGAAGGGACCGGCCTCCGTGCTGTATGTGATCAGCGACACAGTGGTCGACCACTATGTCGAGATCGCCTCCGAACTCCAGGTGGACCTGGAGGAGTTGGAGTCGAGCGTGTTCAGCCCGAACGTCTCGGACTCGGGCAACACCGCGAGCACGATCTACACCTTCAAGCGCCAGGCGCTGGAGTTCCGCCGCGCCACGGGTCCGCTGATGGACCCGATGAACCGGCTGACCAGCAGCGGGGTGCCCTTCGTCGCGGAGTCGATCCGGCCCTTCTTCCGCGACGTCGCCGACCACCTGACCCGCTCGAACGAGCAGGGCGAGAGCCTGGACCGGCTGCTGTCGGACATCCTCGCCGCCCACCTGACGCAGGTCGGGGTGCGGCAGAACGACGACATGCGCAAGATCTCGGCCTGGGCGGCGATGGCGGCGGCGCCGACGATGGTCGCCGGCATCTACGGGATGAACTTCGAGCACATGCCGGAACTGCACCAGACCTGGGGTTATCCGGCGGTGATGACGCTCATGGCGGGCATCGTCACCTTCCTGTACGTGTTCTTCAAGCGGCGCGGGTGGCTGTAGCGGGGCGGGCCTGAGGGGCGCGTCGGAGCGGGACGGAGGGCCGGGGCGGAGCGGGCGGCGGGATGCGGCGGAGCGGGGTGGAGGGCCGCGGGGCGTAACCCCCGGGCCGCTGGGGCGTTGTGTTTGCTGACGGCCGTGGCGGGGAAGACCCCCGAGCCCCCACCACGGCCGCAGAATCCCCAGCGATTCCCGTCGAGCCTCCACACCCCGCACTGTCCTGCCTCCTGGGTAGGGTGCAACGGGGGCCGAGGGGCCGACGAGGCCGTGAATCGCGAAGCAGGTGGACATGTTCAGCAAGGCGACGAGGAGCCGCCCGACCACGCGCCGGCCGGGTCCGGCGGGGTCGGACTGGTCTCCGTACGAGCGCCTCGAGGACGCGTCGGACGCCTACTTCCTGCACGCGGACGTCGCGTTGGACGCGATCAGGGGCGTGCTCGGCCGCCGAAAGGTCCTCGGTTTCACCCTGGAGCGGGTGGTCGATCTGACGGAGGCCGGCACCTCGGTGTGGCAGGAGGCGGCGGTCTGCGACGGCCGCCGGCTGATCCTGTGGCACAGCGAGGAGTTGGCCGACGAGAGCGCGCCCGGCGGCACGGTCCTGGACTCGTCGGTGCAGGTGCTGCCGCTGAACTCCATCGGCCACGTCGGGATGCGGACGCTGGTCGGCAGGAACGAGAAGGGGGCGCGGGTCGACCGCGGGGTCTACCTGGTCCTCGCGACCTCGATGCCGCACGAGTTGAGCGCCGTGCAGGGTGATCCGGACTCGCCGGTCGCCGCCGCCCGGTTCCGTCCGGAGGCGTTCCGGTTCAGCAAGTCGCTCGACGACGGGGGGCCGGGGCAGATAGCCAGGCTCGTCTCGTTCGGCCGGCTGCTGGGGCGGCTGGTGCCGAGCTAGGCCCGGCCGTCGCGTGCCCGGCGCCTTGCGTTGCTCTCGCATCCTTTGCGGCTTCGGCGTTGTTCGCGCACGAAGCCGGCTCCGGCCCGCCCGGCGGGTGCGGGGGGCCGGGGCTGGTTCTCCTGCGGCTTCTCCTACGGCGTGCGAGCGCCGTTACGCGAGGCCCGCGCGCTCCATGGCCTCGACGCCCGCCCGCAGCGCGGCGACGCGCTCGTCGAGCGTCCAGCCGGCCGGGGTGACGGTCAGGGTGGTGACGCCGGCGGCCGCGTACTCCTGCATCCGGTCCGCGATCCGCTCGACCGGGCCCAGCAGGCTGGTGCGGTCGATCAGCTCGCGCGGGATGGCGGCCGCGGCGCCGTCCTTGTCGCCCGCCAGGTACTTGTCCTGGATCTCGGCGGCCTCCTTCTCGTACCCCATGCGCTGGGCGAGCCGGTTGTAGAAGTTCTGCTTCCTGCTGCCCATGCCGCCGACGTACAGGGCGGTGTAGGGGCGGAAGATGTCGGCGAGCGCGTCCACGTCGTCGCCCAGCGCGAGCGGCAGGGTCGGACAGACGTCGAAGCCGTCGAGGGTCTTGCCGACCTTGGCGCGGCCCGCGCGCAGCGGGGCCAGCGAGGTCTCCTCCATGTTCTCGGCGGCGCAGAAGAGCGTCAGCGCGCCGTCGGCGATCTCGCCGGTCTGCTCCAGGTTCTTGGGGCCGATCGCGGCGATGTACAGCGGGATGTGCTCGCGCACCGGGTGCACGGTGAGCTTGAGCGCCTTGCCGGGCCCGTCGGGCAGCGGCAGCGTCCAGTGCTCGCCCTCGTGGGAGAGCCGCTCGCGGGCCATCGCCTTGCGGACGATCTCGACGTACTCCCGGGTGCGGGACAGCGGCTTGTCGAAGCGCGTGCCGTACCAGCCCTCGGAGACCTGCGGTCCCGAGACGCCCAGGCCCAGCCGGAAGCGGCCGCCGGAGAGCGAGTCCAGGGTGGCGGCGGTCATCGCGGTCATCGCGGGGGTGCGGGCCGGGATCTGGAAGATCGCCGAGCCGATGTCGATGCGCTCGGTCTGCGCGGCCACCCACGAGAGCACGGTCGCGGCGTCGGAACCGTACGCCTCCGCGGCCCAGCAGACCGCGTAGCCGAGCCGGTCCGCCTCCTGGGCGACGGCCAGGTTGTCGGCGTCCATCCCGCCGCCCCAGTAGCCGAGGTTGATTCCGAGCCGCATACCGTTCCCCTTACTGCTGCCTTACTGATGAGTAACGTCCCTGTCCCTCCGGACTTTAGCGCCAAGGCGTGCTCCGCGCGCCTGTCGGGTCCGTCACGGCTGCCCAATCAGCCACTTCACCAGTAATCTCAGCGCTCATGGAACAGAGGCACCTCGGACGCACCGGGCTGCGCGTCTCGCGACTCGGCCTGGGCACGCTCACATGGGGGCGGTACACCGGGGAACGTGACGCGGCCGACCAGCTGAAGACGTTCTGGGAGGCGGGCGGCACGCTCGTGGACACCGCCGACGTCTACGCGGACGGCGGCGCGGAGTACGTGCTCGGACGACTCCTGGAGGACTTCGTCCCGCGCACGGACCTGGTGATCGCCACCAAGGCGGGCAGCGTGCCCGATCCCGACCGGCGCTTCGACTGCTCCCGCGGCCACCTCCTCGCGGCCCTGGACGCCTCCCTGCAGCGCCTCGGCACCGACTACGTCGACCTGTGGCAGGTGCACGCCTTCGACCCGGCCACCCCGCTCGACGAGACGCTGCAGGCCCTCGACATCGCCGTCACCTCCGGCCGGGCCCGGTACGTCGGGGTGTCCAACTACTGCGGCTGGCAGCTGGCCAAGGCCGCGACCTGGCAGCGCGCGGTACCCGGCCGCACCCCGCTGGCCAGCACGCAGATGGAGTACTCGCTGCTCCAGCGCGGCATCGAGCGCGAGGTGCTGCCCGCCGCCATCGACCTGGGCATCGGGCTGCTGCCGTCCTCGCCGCTCGGCCGGGGCGTGCTCACCGGCAAGTACCGCACCGGGACGCCCGTCGAGTCGCGCGGCGGCTCGGAGGAGATGGCGGCCTTCGTCGACCCGTACCTCGACGACACCGCCCGGCTCATCGTCGACGCCGTCAGCACGGCGGCCGACGGGCTCGCGGTGCGGCCGATAGACGTCGCGCTGGCCTGGGTCAGGGACCGGCCGGGAGTGACCGCGCCGATCGTCGGCGCGCGCAACGCGCAGCAGCTGGCGCAGGCATTGTCAGTGGAGGCGCTTAGTCTTCCGGGTGAGATCCGCCAGGCGCTGGACGACGTGTCGGCGCCACTGCACCGCTACCCGGATCACGACTGGAGCACGCTCTAGGGCGGCCCGGCCGGGATCCGCCGCACCACGCCGCACCACGGAGGCCCACGTGACCGAGGACCGCACCGACCAGGACGTCGCGACGCCGGAAGCCGACGGGCAACCGCCCACGGCCCCCGCCCGCCTCGCCGAGACGGAGCGGGCCCAGGAGCGGGTCATAGACGATGCCGCCGCTCCACTCGTCCCGGCCCCGGCCGCCCCGGCCAGCCGTGCGGGCGCCCGGGCCAAGCCCCCTGTCGATCTCGCGAACCTCGCCGCCGCCATGCGCTCCATCGAGCGCGGCGACAACCCCGCGGCGCCCGCGCCCAAGGGCGACGCCGCGGCGGCCCGCCGCAAGCGCCGCGAGGCGATGGCCGCCGAGGCGGCGAAGCTCCAGGCCGCCGAGGCGGCAGCCGCGGCGGGCGGGCAGCCGGCGGAGGCCGCGGGGGCCGCTGAGGTCCCGACGGACGCGGCGGACGTGACGGCGGAGCCGGAGGGGTCCGAGCCCGCGGTCGAGGGCGTCACGGACGCGGGCGTCGCGGACGCGGTGGAGGAGCCGGAGGACGGTCCGGCGGACCTCGACGACGCAGCCGTGTCCGAGCCGGAACCCGAACCCGAACCTGTCACGGCCCCGGTCGCGGATCCCGATCCGGTTCCCGCGTCGGCTCCGGCTCCGGCCGCAGCGGTGGTCGCGGAGCCCGCTGCCGACGCTGAACGGCCCGTCCGGGAACGGGAGCGCCCGGCCCGGGAGCCGGTCCGGCTCGCGCGGGTGCCGGTCGCGTACGACCCGGCCGCCGTCGAGGCGGCGCGGAGCGTGCTGGCCGAGGGCGGCGCGCCGGCGGAGCTGGCCGAGCCCGCGGTGGCGGCGCTCGGCGAGCGGGCGGCGCAGGCGCTGCGCGAGGACCCGTGGCAGGTGCTGGCGCTGCCCGGCGTCCGCGTCGAGCACGCGGACGGCTTCGCGCGGGCGCTGCTCGGCGGCGAGTGCGGGCCCGACGACGAGCGCCGCGTGCAGGCCCTGGTCGTGTGGCTGCTGGAGCGGGCGGCGGAGCAGGGGCACACCGCCCTCGAATCGTCCGTGCTGCGCGCCGCGCTGGAGAAGCAGTCGGTCTCCGGCGCCGAGGAAGGCCTCAGCGCCGCCATCGCCGAGGGCCGCGTGCTGGTGTTCCAGGACACCGAGGACGTCCCCGGCAAGCCCGCCGCGGCGGACGAGGGGGACGAGGGGCCGCCGGTCCGGCTGCTGCTCGGCCTCGACCGGTACGCGCTCGCCGAGGAGAGCCTCGCGGACGGCCTGGACCGGCTGCTCAAGACCTTCGAAGGGGACGGCCTGGACTGGGAGTCGGCCGCGGCCGCCACGTCGTCGCCGTCCGCCGCCGCGCTGGTCCGCGCCGCCGCCGTCAGCGGGCTGGTGACGCACACCGGCGGCGAGGCGGCCCGCGCCGAGCCGACGGCGCTGGTCGCCGCGGCCCGGGAGCTGGGGCTGCGCGCGTACGCCGCCGCGTACACCGCGGAGGGCCGGCGGCGGCTCGCCGCCCACCTCGGCGACGACACCGCCGTCACCGTCGCCGGGCTGCTGTCCGGCCAGGAGGGACCGGGCCGGGAGGCCGACGGGAGCCTGGCGCTCGACGTGTTGGCCGTGCTGGACGCACCGCAGCTCGACGTGGAGCTCGCCGCGACCCTCGTCGAGGCCGTGCCCGACGGCGCGCGGCTGGTCCTCAGCGGCGACCCGGGGGTGCTCTGGTCGACCGGGCCCGGCCGGGCCTTCGCGGACCTGCTGGCGGCGAAGACGTGCCCGCAGGTGGCGTCCCGCACCCCGGACTTCGGGCCCATCGGCGAGCTGGTGTCGGGGATCGGCATCGGGGAGCTGGCGGCGGTGGAGGCGCCCGACAAGGAGGTCGTGATCGTCCCGGTCCGCGACCCCCGCGAGGCCGTGCACCGCACGGTGCAGCTCGTCGCCGACTCGGTGCCGCGCGTCATCGGGGTGGCCGCGGCCGAGACCCAGGTCATCACGCCCGGCCACGGCGGCGCCGTCGGCACCCAGGTGCTCAACGCGGCGCTGAAGGAACGGCTCAATCCCGGCCCCGGCCGGTTCGGCGGCTTCGACCCGGGCGACCGGGTGGTGTACGCCCCGGAGCCGGGCCTCACGCTGCCCGGCACGGTGCTGTCGGCCGATCCCGAGGGGCTGCACCTGGACTGCGCGGGCATTCCGGTCCTGGTGCCGCGCGACGAGGTGGCGGCGCTGCGGCACGGGTGGGCGATGACGGCACAGCAGGCCGCGGGGCTGCGCTGGCCCGCCGTGGTCGTCGTGCTGCCGGGCGACGCGGTGCAGGCGCTGACCCGCGCGTGGGTCTACACGGCCTTCGGCCGCGGCGAGCGCCATCTGTCGGTGGTGCAGGGCGCCGACCAGGCCCTGGCGCAGGCGGTGGCCGGCATTCCGGCGAAGGACCGTACGACGCGGCTGCGTTCGGTGCTGCGCGAGCAGGCGACGGCCGAGTGAGTCGGTCCGGGGCGGAGCGGTGACCCCGCCCCGCCCCGGACCCCGGCCGCCTAGTTGTCCGGGTCGAGCGCGCTCAGCTCGTCGTCGAAGACCGAACTGACGTCGAACCGGCAGATGATCAGCTGGGGGTCGGCCTGCTCGAACGGGGCGGCCAGCCAGTCCCCCGGATCGGTGGGCTCGGCGGCGGAGACCCACAGGGTCGAGTCGCCCTCCTCCAGCCCGAACTCCTTGTGCCGCTGGGCGATCTCGTCCGGCTCGTACTCGCCGAAGAGGATGCCGACGGCCGCGTTCACCCCGGTGTCCGGTCCGGAGTCGGCGTCGGCGACCCGCCGGGCCTGCAGCAGCAGCCGCTGCGGCTCGACGATGCTGTAGTCGCGGCGGATGAGCACGCTGATGGCGGCGGGTTCGTCGGACCCGGCGTACTCGGGCAGCGTGTCACCCGACGGGACCTCGAAGGGGGTGACCTCGTCGTAGGCGTCGTAAAGCAGCTCGTCGTAGGCCTCGGCGGCTGCGGCGAGGTCGTCGAAGGCGGTGTAGACGGCGGGGTCGTCCTCCCCCGTCCGGTTCTCGATCGCCTCGAGGTGGCGGTCCAGCGCGGCTTTGACCGCCTCGGCGGCGGCACGTACCTCGGCAACGGTGGGCTGCACGTCATCAGACATGGTGCAGACGCTATCCGCACCAGGGCGTTGCCCGCACAATAGATGCGATGCCGGAATACGAATTCACAGAGATGTACGTCCCCCGGGGTGTCTCCCGGAAGGACGCGACGCGACTGCTGACCGACCACGCGGAGTACGGCCACTGGGAGTTGGACCGGCTCCGCCTCTACCCCGACGGGAGCCGCCGGGTGCGGCTGCGCCGCCGGATCATCCGCCAGGTCAGGGCGACCTGGTGAGCTGACATCCCCCGACCGCATGAAATGGGACCCCGCGACTGCGGGGTCCCATCGAACCGTGCGCGCGAGCCGGCCGTCCTGCGACGATCTGGCGGCTCTCCCGCTCTCCGTCAGCGACGGGCGGCTCGGTTGCGGCGGTAGAGCATCCCGCCACCGAGCAGCAGCGCCGCACTGGTCGGCAACGCCATCCCGAGCGACCCCGCACCGGTGGCGGCCAGCTGGGCCTCCGGAGCGCCCTGGTGGCCGGCCGGAGCCGCGTGGTGCAGGGCGGGCGTGACGTGGTGCGCCGAGGGCGCGGAGGGGTGGACGTGCCCGGCGGGCTGGACGTGCCCGGTGCCGGTGCCCGGCGTTCCGGGGTGACCGGGGGTGTTCGGCTGGCCTGGCTGACCGGGCTGGCCGGGGGTGCTCGGGTTACCGGGCTGACCCGGCTGACCCGGAGTGCCGGGGTTCCCGGGCTGACCCGGAGTCCCGGGGTTACCGGGCTGACCCGGCGTACCAGGGTTACCCGGCTGACCCGGCGTACCAGGGTTACCCGGCTGACCCGGCGTACCAGGGTTACCCGGCTGACCCGGCGTACCAGGGTTGCCAGGCTGACCCGGGTGGCCCGGCGTACCGGGGTTCCCGGGCTGACCGGGGTGCCCCTCATGACCGCCCGGCTGTCCCCCCGGATGACCACCCGGGTTCCCTCCCGGATGTCCGCCCGGCTGTCCCGGAGTTCCCGGCTGCTGGCCGCCGGGGTGGTCCTCGCAGTCGTCGGCGTCCGAGTGGGCGGGCGGCGCGTACTCCACGTTCCCGCAGCCGTTGCCCATCGCGGGGTTGAGCGCACCGATCACGCTCACGCTGTTGCCGCAGGCGTTGACCGGGACGTCGATCGGAACCTGCGCCGAGTTGCCCGAGAGCACGCCGGGCGAGTGCGAGGCGCCGCCGTGCGCGACCGCGCCGGTGGAACCGTAGGGGCCGTACGTACCGTAAGGGCCGTATGCGTCGTAAGAGTCGTTTGAACCGTACGAGTCCTGGGGAGAGTGCGGACTGTAGGGACCGCTGGGGGCCGACCCGCCGCGCCCCCCATGGACCGAGGTGTTCGCGCAGCTGTTGCCCATGGCCGGGTTCAGCAGCCCGATGACGCTCGCCGTGTTGCCGCACAGGTTGACGGGTACGTGCACCGGCACCTGGACGTTGTTGCCGGAGCCGACGCCCGGCGAGTCGGACGTGGTGCCGGCGGCACCCGAGTCCGCGAACGCGAAGCCGCTGCCGGCGGCGAGTACGCCACCCGTCGCGACCACGGTGATCAGGCCCTTCTTGGCGACCTGTCGCATAGCCTTCCCTGCCTTCGCTCTCAGTGAGTCCGCGGGGTCGCGGCCCCGGGAAGGGAACGGATGGCTGTGAAACCCCTGTCCGAATCCCCCGGAAAATGCCGGGGGCCCCGGAGTGCGCACCGCGCACTCCGGGGCCGACCCGGACCAGGCCCTTACCGGGCCGGAGATGACGTCACTGGTTGACGCAGGCGTTGCCGAAGGCCGGGTTCAGCAGGCCGATCACGCTGACCGTGTTGCCACAGGCGTTGATCGGGATGTGGACCGGAACCTGGATGAGGTTGCCCGAGAGCACGCCCGGGGAGCCCACCGCGGCACCGTGCGCACCGGCGTCGGCAGCGGCGAGGCCCGCACCGGCGAGCACGAGACCACCCGAAACGGCGACAGTGGCGACAATCTTCTTGATCATGGTTTCCTCCTAGTTCGAAACGCGATCCCCAGCCGCGGACCGCACAAGTCGTAACGACCCCGAAGGAACCGAGCTACGAAACTGCGGGAGCTTTCACCCGTCTCAGTTCGATTGCGACAGATGGTCGAATCGTCAGCAGTTTTCGATGAAACGGTCCAGCACTCGAACGCCGAACTTGAGCCCGTCCACCGGAACCCGCTCGTCCACGCCGTGGAACATGCCCGCGAAGTCCAGCTCCGGCGGGAGCTTGAGCGGCGCGAACCCGAAGCAGCGGATGCCCAGGTCGTCGAAGGACTTCGCGTCCGTCCCGCCGGACAGGCAGTACGGCACCGCCCGCGCGATCGGGTCCTCGGCCTTCAGCGCGGCCTGCATGGCGTCGACCAGCGCGCCGTCGAAGTCCGTCTCCAGCGCCTTGTCCGAGTGGACGGACTCGCGCTTGACCCGCGGGCCGAGGATCCGGTCCAGGTCGGTGAGGAACTCCTCCTCGTAACCGGGCAGGAAGCGCCCGTCGACGTGGGCGGTGGCCTGGCCGGGGATCACGTTGACCTTGTAGCCCGCGCCGAGCATCGTCGGGGCGGCGGTGTTGCGCAGCGTGGTGCCGATCATCTTGGCGATGCCGCCGAGCTTCGCGAGCGTCGCGTCCATGTCCTCGGGGTCGAGCTCGGTGCCCAGCGCGTCCGACAGCTCGTCGAGGAAGCCGCGGACCGACTTCGTCATCCGCACCGGGAACTTGTGCCGGCCCAGCCGTCCGACGGCCTCGCACAGCTCGGTGATCGCGTTGTCGTTGTTGGTCATGGAGCCGTGCCCGGCCGTACCGTCGACGGTGAGCCGCATCCAGTGCATGCCCTTCTGCGCCGTCTCCACGAGGTACAGCCGCAGGTTCTCGTTGACGGTGAAGGAGAAGCCGCCGACCTCGCCGATCGCCTCGCTCACCCCTTCGAAGAGGTCCGGGTGCTTGTTGACGAGGTGCCGCGCTCCGTAGACGCCGCCCGCCTCCTCGTCGGCCAGGAACGCCAGCACGATGTCGCGCGGGGGCTTGCGGCCGCTGCGCAGCCGGTCGCGCACCACCGCCAGCGTCATGGCGTCCATGTCCTTCATGTCGACGGCCCCGCGCCCCCACACGCAGCCGTCGGCGATCTCGCCGGAGAACGGGTGGTGCGTCCAGTCGTCGGCGTTGGCCGGCACCACGTCGGTGTGCCCGTGGATCAGCAGCGCGGGCCGCGAGGGGTCCTCCCCCGCGATCCGGGCGACGGTGGACGCCCGCCCCTTGTGCGACTCGAAGATCTGCGGTTCGAGACCGACCTCGGCCAGCTTCTCGGCGACGTACTCGGCCGCGGCGCGCTCGCCGGGCCCGGAGTGGTCGCCGTAGTTGCTGGTGTCGATCCGGATCAGATCCCGGCACAGGTCGACGACCTCGTCCTCGCCGGTGATCTTCCTGTCGCCCTTCGCGCCCGAATTCGACTCGCTCACGCTGTCTCCTCGTCCCTCACGCACTCCCGCGCCCGCAGCCGGCGGCCCGCGGCGGATTCCACTCCCCATACTCCCCCGCCCACCCCCGCCACCCAAGAGCCACCCGCCCCGCGTCATGATCCCTTCACACCTGCACGCGTGATCGAGCCCCTGGGATCTTTGCTATGGTTTACCTCGTCGCCGCAGCCGAGAGGCCTGCGGTACACCCGGTCCGGGTGGCGGAATGGCAGACGCGCTAGCTTGAGGTGCTAGTGCCCTTTATCGGGCGTGGGGGTTCAAGTCCCCCCTCGGACACTCACGGATTACCGAAAGACCCTGGCGACAGGGTCTTTTTTCATGTCCTGACTTCCCGGGGCAAAGGTGTCTCTTCCGGCGCTAGGGTTCAGCCAGCGCACTGGGGATGCGCCCCAACCGCGTTGACAGCGCTACCGGCTGCCCGGGTTCGCTCGTGCGGCCTTGCACCGAGGGGGGCCTCATGCAAGAGATGACCAAGGGTGCCAATGTCGGCCTGGCGACGTTGAGCGAGGACACCGGCTCCGTGATCGTGAGTCTGGGCTGGAGCAGCGCGTCCGGGGACGGGGACGCGGATGTCTCCGTGCTCCTGCTGGACGCCGACGGCAAGGCCCGCAGCGATGCGGACTTCTTCTTCTACAACCACCCGGCGGCGCCCGACGGCAGCGTGCAACTGCTGGGCAAGACGCCCACCGCGAACGGCAACGAGGACCGGATCAGCCTCGATCTGACGGCGATGCCCGCGGACGTCCAGCAGGTGGTGGTCGCGGCCAGCCGGTACGGCGACGACCGGTTCGGCACGCTCGAGGACCTGCAACTGACGCTGGCCGACGGGTCGGGTGAGGGCCTGCTCGCCTTCCGCATCACCGATGCGAGCGTCGAGAGCGCGTTCATCTTCGGCGAGCTGTACCGGCGGGGCGAGGAGTGGAAGTTCCGGGCCGTCGGGCAGGGGTACGAGACCGGGCTCGCCGGGCTGGCGACGGACTACGGGATCGACGTCGACGACGCCGACGAGGCGGAGGAGGCAGAGGAGGAGCACGAGGCGGGCGGGACGAGCGAGGCCGAGGAGAACGTACCCGCCGCCGCGCCGGTGCTGGAAGTACCGGCGGTCACCCTCGAACAGGCACCGGCTCCCGAGGCCCCGGCCGCCCCCGCCGCCGGCGGCGTCGAAGCCGCGGCGCCGAAGCGCCCGCGCACTGCCAAGAAGAAGGTGACGCTGCCGAAGGCGACCAGGAAGTCGCTCGCCGAGAACGACTCCTGGCGGCCCTCCCGGCTCTTCCCCGCCTCCTCCCTCAAGAGCGACCACGAGCGGGAGACGCGCGCCACCTCCATCCTGCTGTCGGTGATGGCCCAGGTCCCGGAGTTCGGGCGACGGCTCACCGCCGCGTTCGGGGCTCCCGCCGGCCGTATGGAGACCTTCACGGAGGTGTCGCTGCCGCACGGCGAGACGCCGAAGCGCCCCGACGGCGTCATCCGGGTGGAGCGTGCCGGGCGGCTGTGGACCGCGCTGGTCGAGACGAAGACCAACGGCAATCCGCTCAAGGCCGAGCAGGTCCAGGACTACATGGACATCGCCGCCCGCCGGGGCTACGAGGCCGTGATCACCGTCTCCAACGACGTGGCCCTGGAGGGCAGCCCGCTGGTGGACGTGAAGATCGACGGGCGCCGCAAGCACAAGGTCGCCCTGTGGCACCTGTCCTGGGCCGAGGTCACCCAGCAGGCCCAGATGCTCATCCGCCACGAGGGCGTCGGCAGCGCCGCGCACGCCGCCCTCCTGGAGGAGTTCCTGCACTACCTGCAGCACGAGAACTCCGGCTGCCACGGCTTCCAGAACATGGGCCCCGCGTGGGTGCCGGTACGCAACGGCATCGACGAGGAGATCCTCTGCCAGGGCGACGAGCGCGCGGTCCAGGTCGTCGAGAGCTGGGAGCGGCTGATCCGGCAGGTCTGCCTGCGGCTCGGCGGTGAGCTCGGCCAGAAGGTGCTGCCGGTCCAGCGGGCGAAGCGCGGCTCCGATCCGCGGTCGCGGCGGGCGGACCTCGCCGACCGGCTCTGCGAGGACGGCCGGCTGCACGCCGAGATCCGCATCGACGGCAGCGTCGGCATCCTGGCGATCACCGCGGACCTGCGCACCGGCAAGCTGCGGATCTCCCTGGAGATCCCGCGCCCGGAGCAGGGCTCCCCGCTCACCTGGACCAAGCGCCTGGTCCGCCAGCTCGCCGAGGCCCCGGCCGACCTGCACATCGAGACGCTGGTCGAGGGCCGGGGCAGCGGCCCGCGCGGCACGCTGGAGAGACTGCGCCCCGAGCCGGGCGAACTCCTGCCCAAGGACGGCGGCCGGATCACCGGCTTCCGGCTCTCCCTCTTCAAGGGGATGGGCAGCTCCCGGGGCAGCGCCGAGACGGGCTTCATCCGCAGCGTCGACGCCGCGGTGGACCGGTTCCACTCCACCGTCGTCACCCAGTTGGAGCGCCCGGCGGGGCGCCGCCCGCAGCAGGACCGGGCGACCGCGCCCGTCTGACCGGGGACCGCAGGACCGTCCCGCGGCATCAGGTCGCGGGGCGGGTCACCAGGCTGCCGGGGCGTAGTCCTTCAGGAAGCAGCCGTAGAGGTCTTCGCCGAGTTCGCCGCGGACGATGGGGTCGTAGACGCGGGCGGCGCCGTCGACCAGGTCGAGGGGGGCGTGGAAGCCCTCTTCGGCGAGGCGCATCTTGTCGGGGTGGGGGCGCTCGTCGGTGATCCAGCCGGTGTCGACGGCGGTCATGAGGATGCCGTCCGTCTCCAGCATCTCCTGGGCGCTGGTGCGGGTGAGCATGTTCAGGGCGGCCTTGGCCATGTTGGTGTGCGGGTGGCCCGGACCCTTGTAGCCGCGGCTGAACTGGCCTTCCATCGCCGAGACGTTGACGACGTACTTGCGGCGGGCCGCGGCCGCGGCCATCGACGGGCGCAGCCGGCTGACGAGGACGAACGGCGCGGTGACGTTGCACAGCTGGACCTCGAGGAGTTCGAGCGGGTCGACCTCCTCGACGCGCTGGATCCAGGTGTTGGTGGCGTCCAGGTCCGGCACGAGGCCGCCGGCGTCGATGGCCGTGCCGGCCTCGATGCGGGCCGGGGTGGCGGAGCCGGTGGTCAGGGCCAGGGCCGTGATCGACTCGGGCGTCAGCGCGTCGTGGCCGGACGAGGAGGGGCCGGGCAGGGCGATCTGGGCGCCGCTGCCGAAGTGGCCCAGCACGGTCCTCGACGGCAGCTCGCCGGCCGGCAGCGGGGCGAGCTCCGCGGCGACGAGCTCCGCGTAGGCGCGGGGGCTGCGGCGGACGGTCTGCGCGGCGTTGTTGATCAGGATGTCGAGCGGTCCCTCGGCGGCCACCTCGTCGGCGAGCGCGATGACCTGGGCGGGGTCGCGCAGGTCTATTCCGACGATCTTCAGCCGGTGCAGCCAGTCCGCGCTGTCGGGCATCGCCTTGAAGCGGCGGACCGCGTCGTTCGGGAAGCGGGTGGTGATGGTGGTGTGCGCGCCGTCGCGCAGCAGCCGCAGCGCGATGTACATGCCGATCTTGGCGCGGCCGCCGGTGAGCAGGGCGCGGCGTCCCGTGAGGTCCGTGCGCGCGTCGCGGCGGCCGCGGTTCTCCCGCGCGCAGGGCGGGCAGAGCTGGTGGTAGAACGCGTCGACCTCGACGTAGCGGGTCTTGCAGATGTAGCAGGAGCGCGGGCGCTCCAGGATCCCGGCGATCTCCGTCGTCGTGGACGTCGTGAGCATGTTGCCCAGCGTCTCGTCGTCGATCCGGTCGGCCGCGCCGGTGGCCGTGGCCTCGGTGACGGCCTTGTCGTTCGCCGTCTTCGCCGCCCGGCGCTCCTGGCGGCGGCGCTGCTTCACGGTGCGGTAGATGCCCGCGGTGGCGCGCCGTACGGCGATCGCGTCCGGGTGGTCGACGTCCAGCCGGTCGAGCTCGGCCAGCACGCTCAGGCAGAGCTCCATGCGCGCCGGGTCGATGCCCGTCGAATCGTCGCGCCGGGTTTCCGTCTGTTCACTCGCTGTCATGCCGCTGCTGCCTTACTGGATCGTCTGTTCCGTCCCGAGTCCACCCGAGTCAGGCGGAACTCTACGGACGCACGTGTAGCACCACCAAATACGAGCCCGTCGGCGACCCCCGCGTCTACGGTCGGTGCGCGGGCCGGCACGGACGGTCGCCGAGCAGTGACGTCCGCCACCCCCGTGTCCGGCCCTTGAGACGGGGGATAGTCTCGGCACGTTCGTACTCTCCCTGGAGGCCAGTTGAGCGCCAGCAGCCCGCTCACCGTCCCGGACGACTCCCCGTTCGGCGTACACAACCTGCCGTACGGCGTCTTCACGACCGCCGACCGGCCGGAGCAGCGCCGGATCGGCGTCGCCATCGGTGACCACGTCCTCGACGCGGGCGCGGCGGCCCGCGCGCTCGGCGAGTCCGGTTTCCCCGCCCTCGACGCCTCCAGCCTGAACCCCCTGCTGGCCGCGGGCCGGCCGGTGTGGACCGCGGTGCGGGCCGCGCTCACCCGGTGGCTGACGGACGAGTCGCTGCGCGGGGCGGTCGAGCCGTGCTTGGTGCCGCGCGCGGAGGCCGTCCTCCACCTGCCGTTCGAGGTGGCCGACTACGTCGACTTCTACGCCTCCGAGCACCACGCGACGAACCTGGGCCGCATCTTCCGGCCCGGGTCCGAGCCGCTGACGCCCAACTGGAAGCATCTGCCGATCGGCTACCACGGCCGGTCCGGCACGATCGTCGTCTCGGGCACCCCGATCATCCGCCCGTCCGGGCAGCGCAAGGCCCCGGCGGACGCGGTCCCGGACTTCGGCCCGTCCCGCCGCCTGGACATCGAGGCGGAGCTCGGCTTCGTCGTCGGCACGCCGTCCGAGCTGGGCAGTCCGGTCGCGCTGGCCGACGCCGCCGAGCACGTCTTCGGCGTCTGCCTCGTCAACGACTGGTCCGCCCGCGATCTGCAGGCGTGGGAGTACGTGCCGCTGGGCCCGTTCCTCGGCAAGTCCTTCGCCACGTCGGTCTCGCCCTGGATCGTCCCGCTGGACGCCCTCGCGCAGGCCCGCACCACGCCGCCCGAGCGCGACGTCGAGCCGCTGCCCTACCTCGACGACCGGGACGCCGCCGAGCCGTCCGGCTTCGACATCGCCTTCGAGGTCCGGCTCAACGGCCACACCGTCTCGCGGCCGCCGTTCGCCGCCATGTACTGGACGTACGCGCAGATGCTCGCGCACCTGACCGCCAACGGCGCGTCCCTGCGGACCGGGGACCTCTTCGCCTCCGGCACCATCAGCGGCCCCGAGCGCGAGACGCGCGGCGCGCTCATCGAGCTGACGTGGAACGGCCAGGAGCCGCTGAAGCTGGCGGACGGCAGCGAGCGCACGTTCCTCGACGACGGCGACGAGGTCGTCATCACCGCCACCGCCCCGGGCCCGAACGGCACCCGCGTCGGCTTCGGCGAGGTGGCCGGCCGCATCACCCCCCGCCCCGCGGGCTGAACGACCCGGTGCCCGCCGCACCTCGCCAGGACGGGGTGCGGCGGGCACCGGCGCGCTCTAACGCACCCGGCCGCGCGGCTTCAGGGGCACGGGCGGCAGTTCGGGGGCGGGCAGCGGAGGTCCGTCGTAGCCCTTCACCTCGCCGAAGCGGGGGCCCGTCGTCCAGTCCTCGCGGGCCTGGGCGATGTCCTCGTTCGACCGTCCGATGAAGTTCCACCACATGACGATCTTCTCCTCGAAGGGCTCGCCGCCCAGGAGCATCAGGCCGCTGTCCACATCGGCGCGCAGCGCGAGTTCCCGGCGGCCGCAGCCGAGGTAGAGCATGGAGCCGGGGGCCAGGCGTACGCCGTCGACCTCGGTCTCGCCGGACATCGTCAGGGCGGCGTACTCGAAGTCGGGGCGGAGCGGCAGGCGGGTGTCGGTGCCCGCCGCCAGGGCGAGGTCGGCGCCGACCAGCGGGGTGTGGACGGTGCCGGGCGAGGCGGCGCCGTCCAGTTCGCCGAGGATGACCGTGGCGCGCAGGCCGCCGCCCCCGCTGACGACCGGCAGGTCGGCGTGGTGCTCGAAGGCGGGCGCGGTGTTGCGGTGGGCGTCGGGCAGGGCGACCCAGAGCTGGGCGCCGTGCAGCAGCCGGGAGTGCTCGCGCGGGGACTCCTCGGAGTGCGAGATGGCCCGGCCCGAGGTCATCAGGCCCAGCTCGCGGGGGCGTACCGTCTGCAGGCTGCCGAGGCTGTCGCGGTGCAGCACCTCGCCGTCGTGCAGCCAGCTCACCGTCTGCAGCCCCATGTGCGGGTGCGGCGGGACCTGCATCCCGGACTCGGCGGCGATGTCGTCCGGCCCGTAGTGGTCGACGAAGCACCAGGCGCCGACCATCCGGCGGCCCAGGTTCGGCAGGAGCCGGCGCACCTCCGTGCTCGCGCCGAGGGCGACGGTGCGGCCGGTCAGGAGCTCGCGGACGGGCTGGGCCGAGACGTCGTCCCGGCCGCCGCACACGGTCGGTGCGGGCTTCACATCGAGGTTGCTCATGCCCCGATCATCCCGCACCCCGCGTCCCGCGCCGAGTGCCGCCGGCTCGGACGGCCGGAGGCACTCGCAGCCGCCTCAGATGGCCGGGTGCACTCCGTGCACCAGGTCCATCGCCTCGCTGGTGTAGCGCTCGCGGACGCTGAGGTCGAGGTCGGGGAAGTAGTCCTTGAGCCGGGCGACCACCTGCTGCTCGGACTCGTGGCAGTCGCGCAGCAGGAAGATCGCCTTGCGCAGGATCGACCGGTCCATCGGAAGCCCCCTCAAAAACCGCCCACCCGCTTCTTGCCGTGGGCCGCTTTCCACGGTACGCAGCCGACCGTCAGCACTGGGGCAAAGGGATCTCCGCGCCCGGCAAAGGCAGGTAAAGACCTGCAAAGCCGTCCGCCCGCGGCTACCCGTTGGGCAGCAGGTCCATGGGGATGTCCACGGGGCGGGCCCGCAGGTACTCGCCCAGGCTCTTGGCCTGCGGGTCGGGGCGGGTGGAGGCGGCGACGCCCTCGCCGAGCAGGCCGCGCACGACGAAGTTGAGGGCGCGCAGGTTGGGCAGCTCGTAGCGGACGACCTCCAGCTCCGCCGCCTCCGGGAGCAGCAGCCGCAGCTCGTCGACGCCCAGGTGGGCGCGGAGCCAGGCGTACGCCTCGTCGCTGCGGGCCCACAGGCCGATGTTGGCGTCGCCGCCCTTGTCGCCGGAGCGGGCGCCCACCAGCCGTCCGAGCGGCGCCCGGACGGTGGGGCCCGAGTCGTCCGGCCGGCGCGGCTCCGCGGCGGCGACGGCCGCGCTGTCCGGGCGCTCGCGGCGCTCGCGCGCCGCCGTCGGGGGCCGCGGCACGTCCAGCCGGGTGCCGTCGGCGAGCACGACCTCCGCCGTCACCTCCGCGGCGGGGACCAGCGCGGGCCAGTACACCCCGTACTCGGTGGGCCGGGGGGACGCCTGCTCCAGGTAGAAGCCGGGGTAGCTGGCCAGCGCCGTGCCCGCGACGGCGGTGAACAGCGCGCGGCCGACCTTGTCACGGTCGGCGTCCTTGACGGTCAGCGTCAGCCGGGCGGTGTCGGCCGCCGGGCGCTCCATGCGCAGGTCGAACTCGTCGAAGCGGTCGGCGCCGCCCGTGGCGTCGAGCAGGGACGCCTCCGCGAACCGCGCCTTCGCCTCGATGTCGAGACCGGTCAGCACGAAGGTGGCGCTGTTGCGGAAGCCGCCGAGGTGGTTGAGGCAGACCTTGAGGGTGTCGGGGGCGGGCTCGCCGCGGGTGCCGGTGACCAGTACCCGGTCGGGGCCCTGCTGCTCCAGCCGCAGGGTGTCGAAGCGGGCCACGACGTCGGCGTTGAGGTACTCGGGCCGCTCGATCTCGTAGAGAAGCTGCGCCGTGACGGTGTCGACGGTGACCGCGCCGCCCGTTCCCTCGTGCTTGGTGATGACGCACGAGCCGTCGGGGCGCATCTCGGCGATCGGGAAGCCGGGGTGGACGGGGTACTCGATCTCGGTGAAGAAGGAGAAGTTGCCGCCGGTGGCCTGGGCGCCGCACTCGATGATGTGGCCCGCGGCGACCGCCCCGGCGAGCCGGTCCCAGTCGTCGGGCGCCCAGTCGAAGGCCCACGCGGCCGGCCCGATGACGAGCGCGGCGTCGGTGACCCGGCCGCAGATGACCACGTCGGCGCCGGCGCGCAGCGCGCGGGCGATGCCCCAGCCGCCGAGGTAGGCGTTGGCGGTGACGGGCTCGACCCCGGAGTCGGCGAGCGGCCGGCCGGTGGAGAGGTTGGCGAAGGCGTGGCCCTTGTCGCGCAGCTCGGGGAGGCGTCCGAGCAGGTCGTCGCCCTCCACGTGGGCGATGACGGGGTGCAGGCCCCCGAGCGCGGCCAGTTCGCCGAGTTTGGCGGCGAGCCCGGCGGGGTTGAGGCCGCCCGCGTTGACGACGACCTTGATGCCGCGCTCCAGGCAGGTGCCGAGCACGTCGTGCATCTGGGCGAGGAAGGAGACCGCGTAGCCGGCGTCGGGGTCGCGCTGCCGTGCCTTCCACAGGATCAGCATCGTCAGCTCGGCCAGGTAGTCGCCGGTCAATACGTCGATCGGACCACCTTCGACCATCTCGCGAGCGGCGGACAGCCGGTCGCCGTAGAAGCCCGAGCAGTTGGCTATACGCAGGACGTCGAACGGTGCCGGCATGGCGGTCACTCCTGGTCGGTGCTGGGCAGTGGTGGCCGCGCGCAGCATTTCGCGTGCGGTGGCCACCCGGCAAGGGGCCCGTACGGAGCACCCCCTCTCGCGTGCCCGGCGTAGGCCGCCTAACGTGCGTGCATGAGCTCTGCTGGGACGACCCCTCCGCCGCCGGACGAACCGACCTCCACCGCCGCGGACTCCGGCGACCCCCGGGGCGTCCCGGCGCTCGCCGACGGGTCGGGCGGTTTCCTGGCCGAACTGCGGGACGCGATCAGCTTCCGGGCGTTCCTGCTGGTCGTCGGGGGCCTGCTGGTCCAGCTGGCGTTCATCGTGTCGTACCTGGGCGCGTTCCACTCCCCCACCCCGCACCGGATCCCGGCCGCCGTGGTGGCCCCGGCGCAGGTGTCGGGCCAGGTGGTCCAGCAGCTGAACGCGCTGTCCGGCGAACCGGTGAAGGCGGTCGCGGTGGCCGACGAGGCCGAGGCGCGGCGGCAGATCATGAACCGTACGGTGGACGCCGCGATCCTGATCAACCCGGCGGGGAAGACCGACACGCTGCTGGTGGCGTCGGCGGGCGGCCCCTCGGTGTCGCAGACCTCCACGCAGATCGCGCAGAGCGTCGAGAAGGCCCAGCACCGGCAGGTGAAGGTCATCGACATCAAGGCCCCCAACAAGGAGGACGGCCGCGGTCTGAGCTCGTTCTACCTGGTCATCGGCTGGGTGGTGGGCGGCTATCTGACCGCTTCGATCCTGGGCGTGGCGGGCGGCGCGCGGCCGGTCAACCGGCACCGGACGGCGATCCGGCTCGGCACCCTCGCGCTCTACTCGGTGGTCTCCGGGCTCGGCGGGGCGATCATCGTGGACCCGGTCTTCTCGGCGCTGACCGGCCACTTCCTGGCGCTGTGGGGCATCGGTTCGCTGATCGTCTTCGCGGCCGCCGCCGTCACCACCGCCCTGCAGGTGCTCTTCGGGATCGTCGGCATCGGGGTGTCGATCCTGCTCTTCGTCGTGCTGGGCAACCCCAGCGCCGGGGGCGTCTACCCCGCGTCGCTGCTGCCGCGGTTCTGGAGCGCGATCGGGCAGTCCCTGCCGCCGGGCGCGGGCACGACGGCGGTCCGCAACACGGTGTACTTCGGCGGCAGCGCGACGGCCGGCCCGCTGTGGGTGCTGGCCGCGTACGCGGCTGCCGGCGTGGTCGTCGCGATGGTCACCGTCGTGGTCCGCGACCGCCGGGCGGGGGCCGTCCCCGCGCGCCCCGGGAAGCCGCTCGGGGCGGCCACGCCGCTCTGACGCCGCCGGCGCCGTGCCCGCCGTCGCCTTCCGGACGGGCGGGGAGGGTGGCGGAAGCGGAGACGGCCCCTCCTGCGGCGTGTCCGACACGCCTAGGCTGAGCCCATGAGCTCTTACGACGATCTTCCGCCGTTCGAATTCGCCTTCCCCGGACCGCTGCGCGACCGGCTGGTCGCCGCGGTCCTGTCCGGGGCGAAGACGTCGACGACGGGGCTCGTCGCGGACTACGAGCACTGCGGCGACGCGCTGCCCGTCGTCGGGGAGCGGGCCGCGGTGGTCGACTCCGCGGGCCGGCCGGTGGCCGTGCTGGAGACCACGGAGGTCCGCGTGCTGCCGCTCGCCGACGTCGATCTGGCGCACGTGGTGGACGAGGGCGAGGGCGAGGGCAGCATCGCCGAATGGCGGGCGAACCACGAGGGGTTCTGGCACAGCCCGCAGATGCGCGAGGCGGTCGGCGACCCGCACTTCACCGTCGACGACCGGACGCTGGTCGTCGCGCAGCGCTTCCGCGTCGTGGAGCACCTGGACCCGGCGACCGGCGCGCCCGCGCCGTCGCCCCGGCAGCGCTCCGCGGACGAGCTGCTGGACATCGTCGACGAGCACGACGTGGTCGTCGGGCAGGCGCGGCGCGCCGAGGCGTACGCGCGCGGGCTGCGGCACCGCTGCGTGTTCGTCCTGGTGCGCGACGGCGAGGGGCGCACGTTCGTGCACCGCCGCACCGCGCAGAAGCTGGTCTTCCCCTCGCTGTACGACATGTTCGTGGGCGGGGTGGTCGGGGCGGGTGAGACGTACGACGACGCGGCGCTGCGGGAGGCCGAGGAGGAGCTGGGGGTGTCAGGACTCCCCGGACCCCGTCCGCTGTTCACGTTCCTCTATGAGCGGGACGGGCACTCCTGGTGGTCCCGGGTGTACGAGGTGCGGTGCGAGCTCCCCGTCTCCCCGCAGGTCGAGGAGGTCGCCTGGCACGCCTTCCTCACCGACGGTGAGCTGGAGCGGCGGTTGGCCGAATGGAGTTGGGCCCCGGACGGCCTCGACGCGTTCCACAGGCTGCGCGAGTGGCGCGGGCGGCCTTCTGGGGCGTAGCCGTCTTGGCTGAAAAGTGTGCTGGTGGACACCCCCGCGCGGTGACACGTTGTGGCCTCGCCCATGGGAAAGGGGAGACACCATGCGCATGATCTATTCCGATCGCGGTCCCTCACCACTGGACCTCGGGAAGCCGGGCGAGGCACCACGCGACTCGACGTTCGGCTGGTGGGGCGCGCTCAGTGTGGAGCACTTCGTCAACCAGGTCACCCTCACCTACACCCACGAGGACGCGACCGGCTGGCTGAACTACCTGCAGCAGTTCTACGACCGCAACTTCTGGTTCGCGGACGACGGCGTCAAGGTGTGGGCCTACGAGGACACGTACGACGACTGGCAGGACCGCTACGGCCTGGACGCGGTGGCCGCGGTCTACCACTCGGGCCACGGCGGCATGTACAACGACGGCACCTTCATCGCGCCACTGGGCGGCACGTGGGACAACCGCAGTGACGCTCTGTCGTCCAACATGCGGCTGGGCAACCAGCGGGTGAACTACATCTTCTGGTCCACCTGCAACTCCCTGCGCGTGCTGGACGGGCACAGCCCGATCCGTACGTGGGGCACGCCCAACGTCGGCTTCCGCATGATCTTCGGCTTCGAGTCGACCAGCGTCGACCACCCCGGCTACGGGTCGAACTTCTGGAACTACTGGCGCGGCGGGCAGACCTTCACCGACGCCTGGCTCAACGCCAGCTGGGCGATCTCCACCCACCAGGCGCCGTCCGTGGCCGCGGTGGGCACCACCCAGGACGAGGCCGTCAACCGCCTCAACACCGAGCGGTCCTTCTCCCGCGACCACGTCGCGGACAACTGGTACGCCTGGCGCTGGTACTACGCCCGCGACGCCATCCGCGAACCGCTGATGACGCTGCCGGACGAGCCGAAGCTGGTCCTGCTCGCGCCGCGCGAGCCGAGCGCCGAGCTGCTCGCCATGGGCCGGGCCGCGCAGTTCCCCGAGGCAGCGCTCGCCGAGATCCAGGTCGAGGCGCAGGGCGTGCTGAGCGCCACGTCCGGCGACCGGCACATCTCCACGGGACCCGGCGCCGTGCGGTGGGTCAAGCTCGCCGAGCCCAACCGCCGCAACACCGAGCAGATCTCCACCGAGCAGGCCATCGCCGCGGCCCAGCCCTTCGCCCAGCAGCACGCGAACGGCGCCGAGCTGGTCGTCGACAGCGTGCACGACCTGATGGAGAACTACGGCAGCAAGGACGGGGAGCAGGGCGAGCCCCGCAGCGTGGAGACCATGGTGGTCTTCCGTCAGCAGTTCAACGACGTTCCCGTCATCACCCCCGGCCGGGGCGAGATGCGCGTGTCGGTGGACAACGACGGCACCGTCGTCCAGGCGCTGATCTCCACCCGCCAGCAGGCCGGCAGCAGCGGTCTGCTCACCTCGCTGGTCACCGAACCGCAGCCCGGTGCGCGCGGTGCGGCGCACGAGGCCTCCCGGCCGTCGTTCGCCGAACCGCAGGCAGCGCTGGCCGTGGCGCAGCAGCAGCTGCTCGCCGAGCTGGCGGCCCACGCGGCGGCCGGCCCGAAGAACGCGGCCATGACCGGCGCGCGGAGCCAGAACCGGTCCCCGAAGTCCCCGGAGTCCATCGAGTCCCGTGACGTGCCCGGCACGACGCAGGTCGGCTACGAGATCGAGGGCAACCACGCCTACCTGGCCGCCCGCAAGCTCATCGAGATCGGCCCGGAGGGCGGCTTCGTGACCCGCCGCTGGGTGATCGCACCGCTCGCCCGCTGAACAACCCCGCGACCGACGGGGCCGGAGCCGCTCCGGCCCCGTCACCGCGTTCCGGAGCGGCCCGCCGGGCCGCTCCGGTCCCGCGGTGGTCCGGACGTACAGTGACCGGGTGATCGTCTTCGTACGGGCGCTGCCCGGCAGGCTGCGGGCCGCGGTGTCGGCGGTCGGGCTGTGGTTCGCCCCGACCCGGGTGCAGGCGGAGGGCGTGACGCCCGACTACCGGTTCTCACTCGCCAACGAGCGCACGTTCCTGGCCTGGATCAGGACCGCGCTGGCGCTGATCGGCGGCGGCTTCGCGGTGG
The DNA here is from genome assembly GCF_040636125.1 of Streptomyces sp. NPDC006733. Lineage (NCBI taxonomy): Bacteria > Bacillati > Actinomycetota > Actinomycetes > Kitasatosporales > Streptomycetaceae > Streptomyces > Streptomyces sp. NPDC006733. Next base: position 31,031 of record NZ_JBEYJD010000022.1, read on the forward strand.
ACCAGTTCCTGCCGGACCTGCCGCGGACCGTCCGGGTCGTCCTCGCGCTGGCGCTGCTGGCGGGTGGCGCGATGTGCGCGGTGCGGGCCGTCAACTACTGGGTGCGCTGCGAGCGCGCCATGCGCAGGAACGAGGACCTGCCGATCTCCCGCTTCCCGACGCTGCTGGCCGTGCTCGTGGCGGGCATCGCGGTGCTGATGGTGGCGATCGTGCTGCTCGGCCGGGCGGGCTAGGCCGTGCCGGCGACCGCCGGGGTGCGGGAGCGCGATCCCGGCCTGCAGCCGGAGCGCACGCGGCTCGCGTGGCGGCGGACGACCCTGTCGTGCGCGGTCACGGCGGTGCTGGCGGGCCGGCAGGCGCTCCACCGGGGGCTGTCGGGCGTGGGGATCGTGGGGGTGGCGCTCGGCGCGCTGGTCTGGCTCGCCTTCCTGGTCGTCGCCCAGCGCCGGATCCGGCTGATGGACGCGCCGCGGCCGCCCGTGCTCGGTGCACGGGCGGCCGCGGCGGTGGTGGGGTGCACGGTGGCGCTGGCCGTCTTCGGCGCGGCCGTGCTGTGGTGACGGACCTGTCCCGTCACCCGGTCGGACACGTCACACGGTGACGACGATCTTGCCGCGGGTGTGGCCCTCGGCGCTGAGCCGCTGCGCGTCGGCCGCCCGCTCCAGCGGGAACGTGGCGGCGACCTCCACGGTGACCACTCCGGCCTCGGCGAGGTCGCTGAGCGCCGCGAGGTCCGCCGCGTCGGGGCGGACCCACTGGAACCGGCCGCCCATGCCCAGCACCGCCGGGTCCGCGATCGAGACCAGCCGGCCGCCGTCGGCGAGCAGCTGCGGGGAGACGGTCAGGGCGTCGCCGCCGACCAGGTCCAGCACCGCGTCCACGCCGTCGGGAGCCAGCGCCCGCACGCGGTCGGCGAGGCCGTCCCCGTAGACCACCGGCTCCGCGCCGAGATCGCGCAGGTAGGCGTGGTTCTTCTCCCCCGCCGTCCCGATCACCCGGGCGCCGAGGTGCTTGGCGATCTGGACGGCCATGGAGCCGACGCCGCCGGCCGCCGCGTGGATCAGGACTGTGTCGCCCTTGCCGACGCTCAGCTCGTGCAGCAGCGTCTGATAGGCGGTCAGGCCCGCCAGCGGCAGGCCCGCGGCCTGCTCGAAGCTGAGGTTGGACGGCTTGCGGGCGAGCGTGCGGACCGGGGCGCCGACGTACTCGGCGAACGTGCCGCGGGACAGGAAGTCCTCGCGGACGTAGCCGATGACCTCGTCGCCCTCCTCGTACTCGGGAACGTCGGGGCCGGTCCTGACGACGACCCCCGCGACGTCCCAGCCCGGGATGACGGGGTAGACCGCGTCGAGCAGCGAGTCCAGGTAACCGGCCTGCGCCTTCCAGTCGACGGGGTTCACCGCCGCGGCCTTGACCTTGATCAGGACGGTGTCCGGTCCGACCTTGGGGTCGGGGCGGTCGCCGTACTCCAGGGCCTCGGGCCCTCCGTAGCTGCGGTAACTGACGGCCTTCATGGTGGTGGCTCCTGTACGCGGTGGGGGGATCGGGCGGGGATCAGACGACGCCGGCCTTGTCGGCCGCGCCGGGCTGCTCCACCACCTTGGGGGACGGGACGGCACTCGTGGCGGACGCCGTCACCTCGACGGTCCGGTGTCCCTGGTGGGTCCGCAAGCCGAGCCAGCTGACCAGCCCGACGAGGGCGAAGGAGACGGCCGCGATGGTGAAGGTGAGGGTGAAGCCCGATTCCGCGGGCAGCGCGGGCACTCCCGCGGGCAGGTGCTCGATGGTCTTGGACGCCAGGATCGTGGTGACCACGGCGCTGCCGATCGCGCTGCCGGTGGAGCGGGAGATCGAGTTGATGCCGTTGGCGATGCCGCTCTGGTGGTGCGGGACGCTCGCCATGATGACGGCGGGCATGGCCGCGTAGCCGAAGCTGACGGCCGCGCCGACGACGAGGCCGGCGCCGATCACCGAGGCGGTGTGGCCGTGGTCGAGGGCGAGCCAGGCGAAGCCGGCGGCGCCCAGGACGGCGGCCAGGCCGAGCACGACCCGCGGGCCGCGGTGCCGGACGAGCCGGCCGCCGATGGGCGAGGCGAGCAGCGAGACGATGGCGCCCGGGAGCAGGAACTCGACGGAGGCCCGCAGGATCGACGCGTCGAAGCCGTAGCCGGTGACGGCCTGGGGCATCTGGACGAGGTAGGAGACGCCCAGGAAGTTCGCGAACATGCCGAAGCCGACGAGGATGCCGGCGAGGTTGGCCATCAGCACCGGGCGGTGGACGAACATGCGCATGTCGACCAGCGGCTCGCGGACCTTCAGCTCGGTCAGCACCCAGACGGCGCCCATGACGACGGCGCCGGCGAAGCTGCCCAGCGTGCGGCCGGAGGCCCAGCCCCACTCGTGGCCCTGCGAGATCGGCAGCAGGAGCAGGAGGAGGGCGACGCCGAGGGTGAGCGCGCCGAGGATGTCGGTGCGGCCGCCGGTCTTGTGCCGGGTCGCGGGGACCAGGAGGACCACGGCGAGCAGGGCGAGGACGGCGAAGCCGGTCGCCATCCAGAACGCGTTGCGGTAGTCGGCGTCGGGGCCGGAGGTGAGCAGGCCCGTGGCGACCAGCGCGAGACCGCTGCCGAACGCCAGGGTGCCGCTGACCAGGGCCATCGCACCGGGGAGCTTCTGCGGGCGGACCTCCTCGCGCAGCACCGACAGCGCCAGCGGGAAGATCGCGGTGGCGGCGCCCTGCAGCACCCGGCCGACGATCAGCAGGGGCAGCGAGGACGCCAGGGCGGCGATGACGGAACCCGCGACCATGACGCCGAGTACGGCCACCAGGGTCGGCTTCTTGCCGTGCTGGTCCCCGAAGCGGCCGAGCAGCGGGGTGAAGACCGCGGCGGACAGCAGGGTGGCCGTGGTCACCCAGCTGACGTTGGCGGTGGAGGTGCCGAGGTCGTTGCGGATCAGGCCCAGGATCGGGACGGGCAGGGTCTGCATCATCGACACGACCATGGCGGCGAGGCTCAGGGCGAAGACGATGACCGTCTCGTTCCGGTGCCCCGCTGCGGCGGGTGCGGTGCTGGCGTGGCTCATTACTGGCGGGTCCTTCGCATGGGCTGCGTCTCATTGCTTCACGACGTGGATGCTTGATGTCGTCAAGCAACTCGACAGACGGTAGACCTCAATAGTTAAGGACGTCAAGTTAATGATTGATGTCGTCAAGCATTTTGAGTACACTCGAGCCATGAGCGCCACGACCCAGAACGTCCCGACCAAGCTCGAACTCCTGGAGCTGCTCGCCGCCATCGGCACCGCCCAGTGGCGGGACTTCGCGGCCGCCGCGGCGCACCACGGCCTCACCTCCACGCAGGCCAAGGTCCTCGCCCAGCTCGATGGGCCGCTGCCGATGCGCGGCCTCGCGGCGCTGCTGGTGTGCGACGCGTCGAACGTCACCGGGATCGTGGACCGGCTGGAGGCCCGTTCGCTCGTGCGCCGCGAGGCGGACCCGGCCGACCGCCGGGTCAAGAACGTCGTGGCGACCGACGAGGGGCGCGAGACCATCCGGCGCGTGCGCGAGGAGATGCAGGCCACGCACGGCGCGCTCGACGCGCTGGACGAGCAGGAGAGCGCGACACTCTACGCCCTGCTGGGCCGGCTCCGCCCGGCGATGGAGAAGAACGCCTGACGGCCTGACAGCTCCGGCCCGACAGCCCGACGGCTCCGGCCTGCCGCCGTCAGCGGCGGCGCAGCGCCGCCGCGACCGCCCGCACGTCACGACTGGCGAAGCCGGGCTCCCGCCCCAGCGCGCGGACCAGGTCGTCCCGCACCGCGCGGGTGCGGCCCGCCGCGACCAGCGCCAGCGACTCGGCGAGCGCGGCCGGCAGCGAGGGGTGGTACCACGGCTCCGCCGCGTCCTCGTCGAACCAGCGGACCGCAGGGAACGAGCCGTGCACCTTGGGCTGGTGGTCACCGAACCAGGACCAGGTCCGGGGATCCAGCGACACGTTGACCACCTGGCCGGCGGGCAGCGTGCGCACCCACGGGCGGGACGCGTCCTGCTGCCAGCGCCAGTGACCCGGGGCGGTCTTCCCGCGCTGGGTGACGCCCACGTAGCGGAGTTTGCGGCGGATCACCGGCCACGGCTCACGGCTCTCCCCGATCCAGTCGGCGAGCGCGCCGTGCACGGTGTCGAAGGTGCTGCCGCCGAAGACCACGTCCACGAGGGCGACCGGCCGCCTGCGGCGGGCGAGCGCGTACGGGTCGAGCCCGGCCGCGGCCAGGTGCTCGCGGAAGCGGGCCCGCACGGCCGGGGTCCAGCCGCGCTCGCCCGTGCACGAGACCGGCAGCCGCAGCAGCCGCCCCTGCCACGACGAGCCCTCGAACGCGCCGGTCAGCAGGTCGTACATGCTGTCCAGCGACCGTCCGACGAAGCACAGGTCGGCGCCGTCGGAACGGGCCAGCACCTTCGCGGCGCACTCGGTGAGCGCCGGCAGGTAGCCCAGCTTCGCGGGCGGCGCCCCCTCGGTCAGCGCTCCGAGCCGGTCGGGGCCGGCGCCCGCGGACGTGGCGAGGCTCCAGCGGAACGGCTGCGGCGGGGCGGACGGTCGGGCGGGCATACCCCCAGTGGATCACCGCCGGCCGGACGGGTCATCCGGTTTTCCCGCGACCGCCCGACCGCCCGCCCGACGGCCGGTCGTCGCGGCTACGGCTACGGCTACGGCTACGGCTACGGCTACGGCTACGGCTACGGCTACGGCGCGAGGATGTCGAGTTCGCGCAGCGCGCCGACGCAGATCTCCCGCATCAGGCTCTCCGCGGCCACCGCGTCCCGCGCCCGGACCGCCTCGGCGACCCGTACGTGCAGGGTGACCGCCTCGGGGTCGGGGGCGGTGAACATCACGTGGTGCTCGGTGCGGCCGGTCAGCACCTCGGCCACCACGTCGCCGAGCCGGGCGAACATCTCGTTGCCGGAGGCCCGCAGCATGACGCGGTGGAACGCCACGTCGTGCACCAGGTACTCGTCCAGGTCCGCGGCGCGGCCGGCCGCGGCCATGTCGGAGGCGAGCACCGTCAGCTCCCGGCACTGCCCCGGGGTGGCGGCCTGCGCGGCGAGCGCGGCGGCCACCGGCTCGACGGCGGTGCGCAGCATCGTCAGCGAGCGCAGCTGGCGGGGGCGGTCCGCGCCGGCCAGCCGCCAGCGGATGACCGCCGGGTCGAAGACGTTCCACTCCTCGGTGCGGCGCACGGTGACGCCGACCCGGCGGCGCGTCTCGACCAGGTGCATGGCCTCCAGGACGCGGACGGCCTCGCGGACGACGGTGCGCGAGACCCCGTACCGCTCCTCGAGTTCGTCGATGCGCAACACCGTGCCGGGCGGGTAGGCGCCCGAGGCGATGGCGGGCCCGAGTTCGGCCAGTACGCGGGCGTGCAGGCCGCCGCTCTCTCCCTGCTGAGGCATGGACGACAGCTTAGGCGCCAGCTCACTGATATGACATTTTCGCATCGAGCTCTTGAATAAGTAGTACCTATGGCGTTTATTGGTGCCAGCCGCTTGCACAAGGAGGTACGAGCGCATGACTGCCGAACCCGCGCAGCACCAGCAGCAGCCGCACCCGAGTCCCCCGGTCGTCGTCGTCATGGGCGTGTCCGGCTCGGGCAAGTCCACGGTCGGCGGCCTGCTCGCCGAACGGCTGGGCGTCCCCTACGCCGAGGCGGACGACTTCCACCCGGCGGCGAACATCGCCAAGATGTCGGCCGGCCACCCGCTGGACGACACCGACCGCGCGCCGTGGCTGGACGCCATCGCCGCCTGGGCCACCGAACGCACCGGGCTGGGCGGCGTGGTCAGCTGCTCCGCGCTGCGCCGCCGCTACCGCGACCGGCTCCGCGCCGCCGCCCCCGAGCTGTTCTTCCTGCACCTGGACGGCCCGCCGGAGCTGATCGCCGCCCGGATGCAGGCCCGCATGGAGCACTTCATGCCGCCCGGGCTGCTGCGCTCGCAGCTCGACGCCCTCGAACCGCTGGATCCCGACGAGGCCGGAGCCGTCATCGCGATCGACGGCGGCCCGCAGCAGATCACCGAGCGCGCGTACGCCGCCCTCCCCCGCTGACCCCCGCCTCCCCCGCCCTCCCCCTGGAGTACGAACGTGTCTGCACTCAGCGTCGAGCTGCTGGCCGCGACCACCGCGCCCCCCATCACCTCCGCCGGTGACACCCGGCTCGCCATCGCCGCCCTCGTCGGCATCGCCGTCATCATCCTGCTGATCACCCGCTGGAAGGTGCACGCCTTCCTCGCCCTCACCATCGGCTCCGGCGTGCTCGGCGCGGTGGCGGGCGCACCGCTGGCGAAGACCGTCACGAGCTTCACGACGGGGCTCGGGTCGACCGTCGCGGGCGTCGGCGTGCTCATCGCGCTCGGCGCCATCCTCGGCAAGCTGCTGGCGGACTCCGGCGGCGCCGACCAGATCGTCGACACCATCCTGGCCCGCACCAGCGAGCGCCGGATGCCGTGGGCGATGGCGGGGATCGCGGGGCTGATCGGGCTGCCGCTCTTCTTCGAGGTCGGCATCGTGCTGCTGATCCCCGTGGTGCTGCTGGTCGCCCGGCGCGGCAACTACTCGCTGATGCGGGTCGGCATCCCGGCGCTGGCCGGGCTCTCCGTCATGCACGGCCTGGTGCCGCCGCACCCCGGCCCGCTGGCCGCGATCGACTCCATCCACGCCGACCTCGGCACCACCCTGGCGCTCGGCGTCCTGGTCGCGCTGCCCACGCTCGCCATCGCGGGACCGCTCTTCGGCCGGGTGGCCGACCGCTGGGTCAAGGTCGAGCCGCCGGAGACCATGACGCCGGCCCGCGCCTCCGACGACCTGGAGCACCGTCCCAGCTTCGTCGCGACGGTGTGCACCATGCTGCTGCCGGTGGTGCTCATGCTCGCCAAGGCGCTGGTGGACGTCATCGTCGACGACAAGCAGAGCCTGGTCTTCCGGATCTTCGACGTGGTCGGCACCCCGCTGATCGCGCTGCTCGCCGCCGTCGTGCTGGCCATGTTCACCATGGGCCGCGCCGCCGGGTTCAGCAAGGAGCGGATCTCCACGACGGTCGAGAAGTCGCTCGCCCCGATCGCCGGCATCCTGCTCATCGTCGGCGCCGGCGGCGGGTTCAAGCAGACACTGATCGACGCCGGGGTCGGCAACATGATCCTCGACTGGTCGGACAGCTGGAACATCTCCCCGCTGCTGCTCGCCTGGCTGATCGCCGTCCTGATCCGCGTCGCCACCGGCTCCGCGACCGTCGCGACGATCTCGGCCGCGGGCCTGGTGGCACCGCTCGCCGCCGACATGTCGACAACGCACGCGGCGCTGCTGGTCCTCGCCGTCGGCGCCGGCTCGCTCTTCTTCTCCCATGTCAACGACGCCGGGTTCTGGCTCGTGAAGGAGTACTTCGGGATGGACGTCCCGCAGACCCTCAAATCATGGTCGACGATGGAGACAGTGATCTCCGTGGTGGCCCTAGGCTTCGTCCTGCTGCTCTCGCTCGTCCTGTAGTGCGAGACGGCGTCAGTTGACCGTCCTGGGGAGGGCACGCATGGGCACGCCGTCGATTGCCGACACCACGGGCACGGAGCCGTATCTCATGGAACTGGCTCCTGACGTCCATGCTTTCTGCCAGCCCGACGGCGGGTGGTGCCTGAGCAACGCTGGCTTCGTCAGCGACGGCACGAGCACCCTGCTGGTGGACACCGCCGCCACCGAGCGCCGCACCCGGCTGCTGCGCGACGCCATCACGGCGGCGGGCGCGCCGCATCCGGAGTACGTCGTCAACACCCACCACCACGGCGACCACACCTACGGCAACGGCCTGTTCGCGGCGGGCGGCTCGGCGATCGTCGGGCACACCGCCTGCCGCAGCGAGGTGCTGGCGGCCGGCCGCCAGCTGCACGGGGTGTGGCCGGACGTCGACTACGGCGACATCCGGATCACCCCGCCCACCGTCACGTACTCCGAGTCGATGCGGCTGCACACGGCCGGCTCCGAGGTCCGGCTGTTCCACCCGGGGGTGGCGCACACGCCCGGCGACACCATCGTGTGGCTGCCGCGCCAGCGCATCGTGTTCACGGGCGACCTGGTCTTCAACGGCGGCACGCCGTTCATCCTGATGGGGTCGCTGAACGGGTCGCTGCGCGCGCTGGACCTGCTGCGGTCGCTGGACGCCGAGATCGTCGTCCCCGGGCACGGCCCGGTGACCGACCCCGGCGCCTTCGACACCATGGAGCGGTACCTGCGCCACCTCGGCGCCCTCGCGGAGAGCGGCCGCGCCGCCGGCCGCACCCCGCTGGAGACCGCCCGCGCCGCCGACCTCGGCCCCTTCGCCCAACTACGGGAGTCCGAGCGCCTGGTCGCCAACCTGCACCGCGTCTACGCCGAACTCGACGGCATCGCCCCGGGCGCCCCGCTGGACGTGCCGGCGGCGTTCGCCGACATGACCAAGATGAACGGCGGCGTCCCGGTGGCGTGCCACGCGTAGAACCGCGGCGGTGGCGCGGCGGTGAGCCGCCCGCGCTACCAGCGCGGCACGGCCGGCGTCCGCCAGTCCGGCTCGGCCAGGCGCATCGCGGCCGCGTCGTCGCGGTCGCGGAGCGTGCCGTCGTCGTCCAGCCAGCGCTGGTGGAGCACCTCGAGGGCGTCGCGGTCGAGTTCGACGCCGAGGCCGGGCGCGTCGGAGACGGTGAGGCGGCCGTCGGTGAAGACGTGCCGGGACGTGATGACGTCGTCGGTCTGCCAGGGGTAGTGCGAGTCGCAGGCGTAGTCGAGGTTGGGGACGGTCGCGGCCACGTGGGTCATCGCCGCCAGGCTGATGCCCAGGTGGGTGTTGGAGTGCATGGACAGGCCGACGCCGAAGGCGCGGCAGATCGCGGCCAGTTCGCGGGTGTTGCGCAGGCCGCCCCAGTAGTGGTGGTCGGAGAGCACCACCTGCACGGCGCCCGTCGCGAAGGCCTCCCGGATCTCCGGGAACGTCGTCACGCACATGTTGGTGGCCAGCGGCACGTCCGTGCCCGCCGCGACCTCCGCCATCCGGCCCGTCGTGCTGGCCGGGTCCTCCAGGTACTCCAGGACGTCGCCCAGTTCGGCGGCGACCCGCAGGGAGGTCTCCACGGACCAGGCGCCGTTGGGGTCCAGCCGCAGCGGCTGTCCGGGGAACGCCGCGGCCAGCGCCCGGACGGCGGCGATCTCCTCGTCGGGCGGGAAGACCCCGCCCTTGAGCTTGAACGAGCCGAACCCGTACGTGTCGGCGAAGCGGCGGGCCTGGGCGACGACCCCGGCCGGGTCGAGCGCGGCGCCCCAGTCGTCCCGCGGGGTGTCCGCGCCGGGGTGGTGCGCCCAGCGGTAGAAGAGGTAGGCGCTGTACTCGACGGTGTCGCGGACCTTGCCGCCGAGCAGCGCGTGCACGGGCAGGCCCTGGATCTTGCCGAGCGCGTCGAGGCAGGCGACCTCGAAGCCGGAGATGACGGAGAGCCGCAGCTTGTCGGCGGTCTGCACGCCGCGCAGCCCGCCGACGTCGACGGAGTCCGAGACGTCGTCGGGGTTCCCGGGATCGCCGCAGACCCGCTCGGCGAGCGAGAACAGCCCGTTCAGGTCGCTGACCGCGTGACCGGGCAGCGCCTTGCCCAGCGGGGCGGCGAGCTCCAGGTAGCGGGTGTCGCCGTAGGTCTCGCCGACGCCCACCGTGCCGTCGGCGGTGACCACCTCGATGATCAGGCGCGGGGTGTAGGGCTGGTGCACGCCCTGGGTGTTGAGCAGCGGCGGGTCGGCGATCAGGATCGGCGTGAGCCTGACCTCCGTCACCGTCAGTGCCCCGGCATCCGCCGCTGTCTGTGTATGTGAATACCGTTCACCCATAAGTCCAGAGGCTAGGCGGGGGCCGAGTCCGCGTCAACCCATGCCGGCAACGCCTCCCGGGCCGCGTGCCAGGCCGGCGGCAGGGCCGCGACCCCGGTGCGGGCGGCGACCACGCCGCCCGCGATGGCGCAGGTGGTGTCCATGTCGCCGAGACCGGAGACCGTGAACCACAGGCACTCCTGGAGGTCGTCGGGGTGGTTGGCCGCGCACCACAGGGCGAACGGGACCGTGTCGGGGGCCGAGACCCGGTACCCCGAGCCGAGCACCTCGGCCGCGTGGCGGACCGAGGCGTACTCCGACATCCGCGAGGCGGTGCGCAGACCGGAGCGGACGTCGGAGACGTCGAGCCGGTCGGCGACGGCGCCCAGGAAGTCGGCGCGGGCGGGCGCCGCGCCGTCCCGGCCGCGGGCCGCGAGCGCGGCGGCGACCGCCACCGCCACGGCCCCGACGACGGCCTCGTGGTGGCCGTGGGAGACGGCCGCCTGGCGGGCGGCGAGCTCCGCGACCGCGTCCAGGTCCCGGCAGTGCCAGGCGCCGAGCGGGGCGACGCGCATGGCGGCCCCGTTCCCCCAGGAGCCCAGCCCCTCGAACTGCTCGGCCACCACCGCCTTCCAGGGCTCACCGGCGCCGATCCGGCGCAGCACGTCGTGCATGGAGGGGCCGTAGCCGCGGTGGTCGTCGGCGGCGTACTCGTCGGCGAGGCGCCGGGCCAGCCGGTCCTGGTCGACCTCGCCGCCGCTCTCGGCCAGCTCCCGCACGAGCGCGAGCGCCTGCGCGGTGTCGTCGCTCCACAGCCAGGTCTCCTGCGGCGGCAGCACGCGTCTGTCCAGCGCCTCGGGTCCGGACCGACGGAGCAGCGAGAACCAGCGGTCGCCGAAGGCGTCCCCGTGGGCGAGTCCGTGGAGCGAGTCCAGGGCGGCGGCGGGGATGTACATCTAGGCTCCTCGAAGGGCATGGGCGGAAGGGTCAGTCTCGCAGTAGGAACCAGCCCACAACACCGGATTCCGGATCCGCACTGGACGACATACCGACTGGTCGGCATGATGGCAGGAACGCCAGGACCAAGGTGTGCCGGGTGGTGAGGAGCAGACGATGAGCGAGACGGACAATCCACCGGGGCTCGACCTCGGTCGGCTGCGCGAACATCTGGACCGGGAGCGCCCGGGTCTGGTGCGCGGCGCCCTGCGCGCCAGGCTGATCGAGGGCGGCCGCTCCAACCTGACGTACGCCGTCACCGACGGCACCGCGCGGTGGGTCGTGCGGCGGCCGCCGCTGGGGCACGTGCTGGCCACCGCGCACGACATGACGCGCGAGCACCGGGTGATCAGCGCGCTGCGCGACACCCCGGTCCCGGTGCCCGGCACGGTGCTGCTGTGCGAGGACCCCGAGGTGATCGGCGCCCCGTTCTACGTCATGGACTTCGTGGACGGCACCCCGTACCGCACCGCGGAGCAGCTCGCCGGGATCGGCCCCGAGCGCACCCGCGAGGTCGTGCTGGGGCTGCTGGACACCCTGGTGGACCTGCACGCGGTGGATCCGGCGGCCGTCGGCCTGGAGAGCTTCGGGCGGCCCGAGGGCTTCCTGGAGCGGCAGCTGCGCCGCTGGGGCAAGCAGCTGGAGGCGTCCACCAGCCGCGAGCTGCCCGGCATCGCGGAGCTGCACACCGCGCTCGGCAAGGCGCTGCCCGCCTCGCCCGCGCCCACCGTCGTGCACGGCGACTACCGGCTCGACAACGTGCTCGTCGGCGCCGACGACCGGGTGCTGGCCGTCCTGGACTGGGAGATGTCGACCCTGGGCGACCCGCTCACCGACCTCGGCCTGCTGGTGATGTACAGCGAGCAGGAGACCGTCCCCGACGTGCCCGTGTCCACCACCGGCGACGCGCCCGGCCACCCCGACGCCCGGGAGCTGGTCGAGCGGTACGCCGAGCGGTCCGGCCGCGACACCTCCGCCATCGACTGGTACACGGCCTTCGCCTACTTCAAGCTCGCCGTGATCCTCGAGGGCATCCACTACCGCTTCACGCTCGGCCAGACCGTCGGGGCCGGTTTCGACCGGATCGGCGCGCTGGTTCCCGCCTTCATCGACCGCGGGCTGCTCAAGCTCCGGCTCCAGCCCCAGGAGGACTGAGGACTGATGGATTTCGCCTACGACGCCCGTACCGAGGAACTGCGGACGCGGCTCACCGCGTTCATGGAGTCGCACGTCTACCCGGCCGAGCCGGTCTTCGCCGCCCAGCGCGAGCAGGCCGAGGGCGACGCCCGCTGGTCCGCGCCGCCCGTCGTCGGGGAGCTGAAGGCGGAGGCGAAGCGGCAGGGCCTGTGGAACCTCTTCCTGCCCGGCGAGCGCGGGGCGGGGCTGACCAACCTGCAGTACGCGCCGCTGGCCGAGATCACCGGCCGCAGCCCGCACCTGGCGCCGCCGGCGCTGAACTGCGCCGCGCCCGACACCGGGAACATGGAGGTGCTGAGCGAGTTCGGCACCGAGCAGCAGCGCAAGCAGTGGCTGGAGCCGCTGCTCGCCGGCGAGATCCGGTCGGCGTTCGCGATGACGGAGCCCGACGTCGCCTCGTCGGACGCGACCAACATCGAGACCCGCATCGAGCGCGACGGCGACTCCTACGTCGTCAACGGCCGCAAGTGGTACATCTCCGGGGCGATGAACCCGAAGTGCGCGATCATGATCGTGATGGGCAAGAGCGACCCGTCGGCCGAGCGGCACCGCCAGCAGAGCCAGATCCTCGTGCCGCGCGACACTCCCGGGGTCGAGGTCCGCCGCGGCATGCGGGTGTTCGGCTACGACGACGGCGACCACGGCGGGCACGCCGAGGTGGTCTTCACCGACGTGCGGGTGCCGGCCGAGAACCTGATCGGCGAGGAGGGCGGCGGCTTCGCCATCGCCCAGGCGCGGCTGGGGCCGGGCCGGATCCACCACTGCATGCGGCTGATCGGGATGGCCGAGCGCGCGGTCGAGCTGATGTGCCGGCGGGCGACGGACCGGGTGGCGTTCGGCAAGCCGATCGCCGAGCAGGGCGTCGTGCAGGAGTGGATCGCCGAGGCGCGGGTCGAGATCGAGCTGCTGCGGCTGCTGGTGCTGAAGACGGCCTGGCTGATGGACACGGTCGGCAACCGGGGCGCGCACACCGAGATCCAGTCGATCAAGATCGCCACCCCGGCCGCGGTGCAGAAGATCATCGACCGCGCGATCCAGGTGCACGGCGCCGGCGGCGTGAGCCAGGACTTCCCGCTGGCGGAGCTGTGGGCGGCCACCCGGACGCTGCGCCTGGCGGACGGCCCGGACGAGGTGCACAAGCGCTCGCTGGCGCGTCGCGAGCTGAAGAAGTACGTGTAAGCCTGCCGCTGCTTCGTGGGGGCGGGGCCGGGATCTCCGGCGCGAGGGTTCGAAATCGTGTAACTACGGGTGTGGCCGCCCACAGATACACGGCAGCATTTCGAACCCCCACGCCTGCGACCCCGGCCCCTCACGTTCGGACCCGGTAGTGCCGTCAGGTGTTGACGACCACTACCCGGCCGGTGGTCTTGCCGTCCGCCACCCGCTGGACCGCTTCCGCCGCGCCCGCGAGCGGGACGCGCTCGCTGACGTAGGGCTTGACGCTGCCCTCGGCGGCCAGCCGGGTGAGGGTCTCGTGGGCCTGCAGGACCGCCTGCGGGTCCTTCGTGTTGTACAGGCCCCAGTGCAGGCCGAGGATCGAGTAGTTCTTGACGAGGGCGTGGTTCAGGCCCGGGGTCGGGACCGTGCCGCTGGTGAAGCCGACGATGACGATGCGGCCCTCGAAGGCGATGCACTTCGTCGACTTCGTGTAGGCGTCGCCGCCCACCGGGTCGTAGACGACGTTCGCGCCGCGGCCGTTGGTGGCCTCCTTGACGACGGCCACGAAGTCCTCGCCGTACCGGTCGACGACCAGGTCCGCGCCCAGCTCGCGGGCGACCTTCGCCTTCTCCGGCCCGCCGGTGACGCCGATGACGGTGGCGCCGGCGGCCTTGCCGAGCTGGATCGCCGCGCTGCCGACGCCGCCCGCGGCGGCGTGCACCAGCAGGACCTCGCCGGGCTGCAGGGCGGCCCGGCGGTGCAGCCCGAACAGGCCGGTCTGGTAGCCGATGTGCAGGGCCGCGGCCTCGGCGTCGTCCAGCGCCTCGGGCGCCGGCAGCACCGAAGCGGCGCTGACGACGGCCAGTTCCGCGAACGCGCCGTGCGGCAGCGAGGCCGGGGAGATGATCCGGGCGCCGACGTCGAGGCCCGTCACGCCCTCGCCGAGGGCGAGGATCTCGCCGCACAGCTCGACGCCCGGGGTGAACGGCAGCGGCGGGCGGATCTGGTACTGGCCGCGGCACAGCAGGGCGTCGGGGAAGTTGATGTTCGCGGCGCGCACCCGCACCAGCACCTCACCGGGGCCGGGCTGCGGATCCGGTACCTCGTCGAGGCGCATCGCCTCGCGCGGCTCCCCGTTCTCGTGCACGCGCCATGCCTTCACCAGGTACCTCCAGGGTTGTCAGCTGGGCTGCCGCACCGAGTGCAGCAGCATGTCTGCGAAGTCCTCGGCGACCGTCGTCGCGGACAGCGGGCCGTCCGCGCGGTACCAGGTGCCGAGGTGGTGCACCGAGCCGAAGAAGTAGTCGACGACGAGGTCGGGCCGCAGCTCGGTGCGGAAGACCCCGTCCTTCTGGCCCTCCTCGATCAGGGCCCGGAACTTCTCGTGGTAGCGGCGGCGCTCGGCACGCACCGCCTTCTGCTTCTCCGGGCTCAGCTGGTGCATGGACCGGAAGAAGATCTTGGTGTCGTCCAGGTTCCCGATACTGGTGACGACGACGTCGGCGGCGGCCTCCGCCAGCCGGGTGGCGACCGGCGCGTCCTGGGCGGCGATGGAGTCGAGGCGCTCGGTCTGCAGCCGCAGCACGCGGCCGTAGATCTCGTGCAGCAGGTCGTCCTTGGAGCCGAAGTAGTGGTAGAGCGCGCCCTTCGTCACCCCCGCCGCTTCGACGATCTCCTGCACCGAGGTGCGGTCGTAGCCGCGCTCGGCGAAGAGGCGGGTGGCCTCGGCGAGCAGCCGCTCGGGAACCGCGGTCGCCTTCGTGGTCGTGCTGCGTGCCATGGCCTGCCCTTTCTCCGTGCCGATGCGCCGGTCGACATTCCGACCGGTATGGACCCTATCCGGCCCGGGCCTTCAGTTCGCGCCGCAGGATCTTGCCCGTCGTGGTCTTGGGCAGTTCCTCGATGACCTCCACCTCGCGCGGGTACTTGTAGGCGGCGAGCCGCTCCTTGCAGTACGCGATGAGATCGGCGGGCTCGGCGGCCACCCCCGGCCGCAGGCTGACGTACGCCTTGACGCTCTCGCCCCGGTACGCGTCGGGGATGCCGACGACGGCCGCCTCCCGGACGGCGGGGTGGGTGTAGAGCACGTCCTCGACCTCGCGCGGCCAGACCTTGAAGCCGGACGCGTTGATCATGTCCTTCTTGCGGTCGACGACGTAGAGCCAGCCCTCCTCGTCCATGAAGCCGATGTCGCCGGTGCGCAGCTCGCCGCCGGGCAGGGCCGCCGCCGACTCCTCGGGGCGGTTCCAGTAGCCGGGGACCACCATCGGGCCGCGCACGCCGATCTCGCCGTGCGTGCCGAACGGCACGTCCGCGCCGTGCTCGTCGATGATGCGCACCACGGTGTCGGGGCCGGGGACGCCGACGGACAGGGTGCCGGACTCCGGGTCGACGGGTGCCTCCTGGCCGGCGGGGACGCTCGCGCAGGGCGCGGTGCACTCCGTCAGGCCGTAGCCGTTGCGGATGTAGGGCCCGAACCGCTCGCGGAACCCCTCGACGATGGCCGGCGGCAGGGGCGCGCCGCCCGAGTAGATGTAGTGGAACGACGAGAAGTGGTCCGGCGTGGCCTCCGGGCGGGCCATCAGCGCCATGAAGGCGGTGGCGGGACCGACGGTGTAGGCCGGGCGGTACTCCTGGAACGCCTCCAGCACGACGCCCGCCTCGAAGCGGTTGGTCAGCGCCAGGGTGGCGCCGTTGGCGACGGCCGAGGAGAGCTGGGCCACCATGCCGGTGATGTGGAAGAGCGGCGCCAGCGCGAAGATCACCGAGCCGTCCGGCAGGGCGAGCATGACGCGCTGCCGGTCGGCGTTGTAGGCGAGGTTGCCGTGGGTGTTCATCGCGCCCTTGGGCGCGCCGGTGGTCCCGGAGGTGTAGCTGATCAGCGCGGTGCCGTCGCGCTCGGGGAGCGCCGCGGGCCCGGGCCCCGCGGCGGCGCGGGCCGCGTCGAGCAGGTCGTCCGCGTCGTCGGGGGCGGGCAGCCGTTCGGCGGGCAGCACGCGGCGGTCGTCGCGGGTCTGCAGGTCCAGCTCGCTGGTGACCAGCGCGATCGTGGCCGGCGAGCCGGCGGCGGTCTGCCGGACGTAGCCGTCCCAGGCCCGGTCGGAGCAGACGATCGCCCGGACCCCGGCGTCGGCGAGGATGTGGGAGAGCTCGTGCGTCTTGTACATCGGGTTGACCGGCACGACCACGCCGCCGGCCTTCCACGCGCCGAGCAGCGTGATGACGAACTGCGGGATGTTCTGCAGCATCACCGCGAGCCGGTCGCCGGGCGCGAAGCCGCGGGCCGCCAGGTGGTTCGCCAGGCCGTCGGAGAGCTCGTCGACCTCGCGGTAGGTCAGCCGGCCGTCGAAGTAGGCGAGGGCGGCGCGGTCGGGGACGCGGGCGACCGCGTCACGGAAGGCGTGCAGCACGCTCGGCGGGGCCGCGGGCAGCGCGCGCTGCTCCTCGGTGAAGTGCCGGAGCCACGGCTTGGCGGCGTAGGAGGTCACGAGCGGTCCCCGCCCTCCGTCGCGCGCTCCAGTTTCCGCTGCAGGCGGTTCATGCCGTCGATCCACTGCTCCGGGTCCGCGGCGCGGGCCGCGTAGTACTGGGCGACCTCCGGGTGCGGCAGGATCAGGAACCGCTCGGCGGCGATGCCGGCCATGACGGCGTCGGCGAGCTCCTCCGGCTCGATCGCGGTGGGCGCGAGCACCAGCTCGCCCGCGGCCCCGGCCGCCCGCATCATGTCGGTCCGCACGCCCTGCGGGCAGACCGCGTGCACGCGGATGCCGCGGTGCCGGTAGGTGAGCGACAGCCACTCGGCGTACGCGTAGGCGCCGTGCTTGGTCACCGAGTACGGCGCCGCGCCGACCATGGTGAGCAGCCCGGCGGCGGAGACGGTGGCGACGAACCGGCCGCTGCCGCGCTCCAGCCACTCGGGCAGCAGCTCGCGGGCGGCCCGGACGTGGCTCATGACGTTGACGTCCCAGGAGTGCTCCCACTCCTCGTCGGTGGCGTCCGGGCCGCCGGTGCCGATGCCGGCGTTGGCGCAGAAGACGTCGATCGTGCCGTCGAGCGCGTCCCGCGCCTTGCCGACGATCCCCGAGGCGTCGCCGGGCACCGCGATGCCGCCGATCTCGTCGGCGACGGCCTGCGCGGCTGCGGCGTTCAGGTCGTTGACCACGACCCGCGCGCCCTCGGCGGCGAATCTGCGGGCCAGCGCGGCGCCGATGCCGCCACCTGCCCCGGTGACGACCACTCGGGCATCGCGCAGGGTTTCCACGGCCACGATCGTGTCTCCTTCGACTCGACTGCATCTCGACTGGATACGGCTCAGGTACGGCTCGGTACGGCTCTTGGGTGCGGCCTGGGTACGGCTCTCGGGTCCGACTCGGGTACGGCTCCCTTCGCATACTAAGCGGTCGGTCAGGTGCACGGAAGGGCAAAATCGTATGCGCGGGGTATGGCCGGTCTCCTCCCCGTTCGGGATGATGCGGGCACATGGCGCGGATCGTGACCTGAGGAGACCGCCGTGACGCTGACGAGTGTGACGAGTGTGCGGCCCTACTGGGAGCTGACCTTCGACGAGGACGGCGACGTCGACGCGCGGCAGCGCGATCAGCTGCAGGCGGGCGCGGCCGCCGCGGGCGTCACCGATCTGCTGGTGTTCGCGCACGGCTGGAACAACGACCAGTCCATGGCGACCTGGCTCTACGACCGCTTCTTCGCGCCCTTCCCCGGGCTGCTCGGCCCCGGCGCCGGCGCGCGGCTGGGCTACGTCGGCGTGCTCTGGCCCGCCATGCGCTTCAGCGACGAGCCCATCCCGGACTTCACCCCCGCGCTGACGATCGCCCCCGCCCCGACCGGCAGGACGGAGCTGAGCGAGGAGACGTGCCGGGCCCTGACCGCCATGTTCCCCGAGCAGGGCGCGACGGTGGCGCGGCTGGCGGAGCTGCTGCGGGAGTGCCCCGACTCCCCCGAGGCGTTCGAGGAGTACGTGCGCCTGGTCCGCGACCTCGTGAAGCTGCCGGAGGGCTGCCCGGCCGCCGCGTTCGCCGCGGACTCCGACGACGGCTCGCAGTCCGACCCGGCGATCCTGCTGGACGACCCGGTGGCGCTCTGCGCGGAGTTCACCGCCGCCCTCCAGGAGACGGGCGTGGACTGCGGCCCCGACGGGCCCGAGGAACCGCAGCTGTTCGGCGGGATCCGCAAGCGGCTGTGGAACGGCGCGCACGAACTGCTGCGGCAGGCGACGTACTTCGCGATGAAGCGGCGGGCCGGCACGATCGGCCAGCGGGGCCTCGGCCCGGTGCTGGGCCGCCTCGCGCAGCCGGCGACGCCGGCGCGGGTGCACCTGGTGGGGCACAGCTTCGGCGCCCGGCTGGTGTCGTTCGCCCTGCTCGGACTGCCCGCCGGCGCGCACAACGTGAAGTCCGTGACGCTGCTCCAAGGGGCCTTCTCGCACTACGCGTACGCGCGCCAACTGCCGGGTGACCCGTCGCGCTCGGGCGTGCTGCACGACGTCGAGCAGCGGGTGGACGGCCCCGTGGTGTCCTGTTTCTCCCGCCACGACACGGCGCTCAGCGTGATCTACCCGATCGCGTCACGGCTGTCGCGCGACGACACCTCGCTCCTCGGGCTCGGCGACCGCTGGGGCGCGATGGGCTACGACGGCATCCAGGCCGTGACCGGCACCCGCAAGGCGACGGTCGAGGACGCCCGCACCGGCCGGTTCCCGGCGACCGGGTGCGTCAGCGTGGACGTGTCGGCCATCGTGCGCAGCGGCCCGCCGCCGGCGGGCGCGCACAGCGACATCTGCCACGAGGAACTGGCGCGCGTGGTGATCGCCGCGGGACGGATCCCGGCCTGAGCCCCGCCCCCTGGCGCTCGCCGGGGGACGGATCCCCGACCTGAGCCCCTGTCCCGTGGTCCTCGCCGCGGGACGGGTCCCGACCCGATTCCAGCCCCCTGGTGCTCGCCGCGGGACGGGTATCGACCCGATTCCCGCCCCGCGGCGCTCACCCGTTCACCGTGAGCCGCTACCGGTGCGCGGGGAACTCGACGACCTGCTGGAAGGTCGGGCGGTTCTGCCAGCTGATCTTGTCCTGGGTGATCCCGCCCAGCGGACGCTGGATGATCGAGTCGGAGCACCACTGGTCGCCGGCCGAGCAGTTCGCGTCGGCCGGGTAGACGGCGGTCGCGGGCTTCGCGACCGCCTGCTTCAACGTGGCCAGCAGCACGTCACGGCAGCCGCCGAGGGTGCCGCCGCCGCAGAAGGCCTGCGGCGTCCAGCCCTGCACGGGGTCGCCGAGGACCGTGCGCAGGTCCTTGTCGGTGTAGCTCCACCAGCCGTACTGGAACGCGCTGCCCGCGTGCGCCCCGGTCGGCCCGTGGCCGGCCGACGGTGACTCGTCGATCGACAGGTTGGACGTCAGCGCCGCGTACAGGCCGTCGCCGAGGCCGGGCCGGAACGCGCCGTCGACCAGCAGCGGCCACCACGCGTCCATCGTGCGGACCGCGTCCGCGTTCGCGTAGACGTGGGAGCCCGCCGCGGTCTCCCTGCGCTTGCTGCCCGCCGCGCCCCAGTCGGACAACTGCTGCACGGCGGTGACCAGTTGCGGGTCGGTGACCGGGGCGCTGCGCAGCACGCGCAGCAGCTCGGGCAGGACGTCCTCGCCGCGCAGGTCGGTCAGCGCGGCGTCGGCCATCGCCTTGGTGAGCGCGGACCGGGTCACCCCGCCCGCGGCGACGAGCTGCTTCACCCGGTCGTTCAGCAGATCCCCGCGGTGCACGGAGCCGTTGCCGAAGCCGGCCGAGGTGAAGTCCTTGGCCTGCTTGTTGTTCCAGGAGATGTAGTAGTCCTGGTCGACGGATTGCGGGTGCTGCGCCGGCGGGGTGTAGGTGGCGGTGTTCGTCGCCGGGTTCCAGCCCTGCCACTCGTAGGCGGCCTCCGCCTTCACCGGGAAGGACGGGTCGACGCCCGCGGCCCGCACCGGATTGGTCCCGCTGTTGAAGTACGCGGTCTGCCGGGAGTCCGCGTAGAACCAGTTGAAGGTGTAGTTGATGTTCTGGGTGGCCTGCTGGAACGAGGCCGCGTCATGGACGAAGCCGGGGTCGTTCAGCATCTGGAACCCGAGGATCGAGTCGGCCTCGTGCCGGTACGAGCTGCGCAGCGTGGTGTACGCGACCGCCTTGCCGCCGACCGTCGCGCGGTAGGCCACCGGCCCGTACGCCGTGCGGTAGACCTGCATCCGGTAGGAGCCCGCCGCCGTCGAGTCCGCGACCGTGGGCTTCCAGGAGTTGACGCGCTCCAGCTTCTCCATCGCCGTGCAGACGCCGTGGTAGACGTAGTGCACGGCGTCCTGGCACAGCTCGACGGCGTAGGTGTCGGTGATGTCCTGGCCGGCCGAGGTGGCGCTCCAGGCGTAGTCCTGGCCGCGGCCGAGCTCCACGTACATCCCCAGCCCGGCGAACGAGGCGCCGCGCGCGCTGATCCCCGGGCCCTGCAGCTCCTGGAGCATCAGCAGCTGGGGCGCGAAGTACCCGGTCTGCGGGCCGAACACGGCGAGCGGATGGCCGCCGGCGGTGTGCGCGCCGCTGACCACCAGGGCGTTGGACATGCCCTTCTTGGTGGAGAACAGGTTCGCCGGCAGCGCCCCGTTGTCGAAGATCCCCTGCGCGGCCTTGAGCGGCCCGGCCTTGACCGGCGTCTTCGCGGCGGTCGTCGCGCCGCCGGTCTGGTCGTAGACCAGCGGTTCCGCGACGACGGTGCCGGGCACCGGCATCGCCGCGCCCTGCGGGTTCGCGGGCTTGCCCGCGTACGGGAAGCTGGAGCCGTCGTGCAGGGTCAGCGTCGCCTCGGGGTCGTTGCGCTCGCGGAACGTCTCCCAGACCGTGGTGCCCTGCGTGACGCCGTACTTCTGCTGGGCGGCGAGCAGCGACAGCGCGCTCTCCACCTCACCGCCGCCGCCGGAGCCGAACAGCGCGCCGATGACCGAGCCGAGCGCGATCAGGTCGGTGAGCTTGAATGGCTGGATCTCACCGGCGTTGGTGATCGCGTCGATCTGTCCGGTCAGCACGTACTCGCCGGGGAAGTAGCGGCCGTTCTTGGCCGCGGTGATGTAGGCGTTGATGCCGGCGACGTACGCCGTCACGTCGGCGAGCGCCTGCTGCCCGCGCGGGCCGCTGTTCGCCGTGAGCTGGTCCACCTGCGCCTGGAGGTCGGCCTCCGTGTACGGGGCGGCCCGCCAGAACTCCTGCTCCAGCTCCCGGTTGGCGGCCGCGCCGCCCGCGAAGGACGACAGCTGGCCGCGCCCGACGTGCCGGAACAGGTCCATCAGCCACAGCCGGTCCTGCGCCGCCGCGTATCCGGCGCCGTACTCGGTCCCCTCGCGGGTGGTGCCCTTGATGTGCGGGACACCGGTCTTCTTGTCGCGGGTGATGGTGACGTCGGCGCGGGGCGTGGTCACGGACGCGACCTGGCCGGAGGGGACGCCGAAGGAGGCGTCGTTGAAGAAGGTGCTGATGGAGGCGTCGGTGAGCGACGGGTAGCCGGTGGCGAGGTTGGCGTACGGTCCGAGCTGGTCGGCGGCGTGCGCGGGGCGGGTGCCGAGGACCTTGTGGGCGAGGATGTCGGCGAGCGTCGCGTTGCCGTTCTCGCCGGCCGGCAGGATGTCGCCGCACCGGCCCTGGCAGTAGTCGATGACGGGGTCCGCGGCCGCGGCCGTCTGCGGCAGCGGTACGACGAGGGTGACGCCGAGCGCGAGCAGCGCCGCCGCGGTCACGGATCTGAACCTGCGGGTGACCGCCTTGCCCTTGCGGGCGCCTACCTTGCCGGTGCGTAGTTTGCCGGTGCGTTGTGGCATTCCTGCTCCTCCCGGAGGCCGATGGGCCGGAGGTTACCGCCGGTACGCTCCGGCCGGAAGGTGAACATGCGTCACCTTTTTGTTCGGCACTTCCGGCCTCCGGAAGGTTTACCGACGAGGCGACGCCGTACCCGCACGTCCGCCGCTCACCGGCTCACAGCGCGTCCCGGGGAGCGGCCTCGAAGAGCCCGATCACCCGCTTCACCAGTTCCGCTCCGGTGGGCAGGAGTTGCTCGTCCAGCCGCCCGATCGGAGCGATCCCCCGCGAGTTGCAGGCGAAGGCGCCGTCGAACCCGGGCACGTCCGCCACCGTCACCCGCTGGTGCCGCCACGGCACCCCGGCCGCGTCCATCTCCCGCTGGAGCACCCGCATCGTGATGCCGTGCAGGGCGGGCGCGTCGGGCCACACGACCGTGTCGCCGTCCGCGAAGCCGACGTTGGTGATCGCCCCCTCGGCGATCACGCCGCCGGGCCCGACGAGCAGCGCCTCGTCGAACCCGGCCTCGCGCGCGGCGTTGCCGAAGTACCCCTGGGCGAAGCCGCCGACGTGCTTCACCTGGGCCACCGGCCGCTGGTAGTCGACGGTCATCAGGCTCTGCGCCCCGCTGGGCGCGGCCCCGGGCCCCCGGACCGACACCAGCAGGGAGACGTCGTCGGCACCGTCGGGACGGTAGACGTTGACGCGCACCGAAGCGTCGACGTCGTCCCCCAGCGCGTGCCGCACCGCGTCGAGCACCCGCCCGCCGTCCAGCCCGGTCCCGAACAACTCCCGCGTGGCACCGTCCAGCCGCTCGACATGAAACCCGAGCCCCCGCACCGCCCGCCCCCTGACCTGCATGGCGGTGAAGTGCCCGTAACTGCTGACCATGACGAACCGCGCCAGGTCGTCAGCGGTGGCGGGACGGCCGTCGATCTCGATCCGGAAGGCGGGAGCTGAGCCAGGAGTACCAGTCATACCGGCTACCCAATCACGCCGCCCCCGCGGGTCGCCGGGAGTACCGGCGTCAGCTCTCCGCCGGAGCCCCCGGCAGCCAGCCGTCGAGCAGCCGCTCCATCACGGCCACGGGGAGGGCGCTGTTCTCCGCCGCCGCGGAGGCCACGGCCCAGTCGGGGTAGCCCAGCAGTTCCACCACGACCTCTGGAGGCAGTGCGGGGTGCAGGGCAGCGTGGCGGCGGCTGTCGGAGTGCTCCAGGCAGATCAGCAGCGTCTCCGCCGTGGCCGCCGGGTGGCGGGCGATGGGGCGCAGCGCCTTGCGCACCGCGTGCGAGTCGAGCGCCATCCGGTGCAGCAGATCGGCGGGGCAGTGCGGATTGGTGGCGACCGCACTGTAGACAGCCGGCCCGTGCCGTTCCGCGATGGCCCGCAGATGGGCCGCGGTGAGGGACGGATGGGACGCGATCCGCTGGGCCACACCCGCGTCCGGGTCCCCGGCCAACCCGGCGAGCAGATCGGCGGGGAGGTCCTCCCGGACGGCGGCGAGTGCGCGCACCTGGGCGACGGGAGACGCGGCCAGCTGCCGCAGTTCGTCCTCGGACGCGGCGGCGATCCTCGGCAGGATCTCCCGGGGAGGGCGCCGGCGGGCCGCGATCGTCATGAGCAGGTCCAGCGAAATGGCCGGGTTGGCGCCGAGCTCGCGGCGGACCTCGGAGGACGGATCCCCGGCGAGGCGTCGCAGCAGCGATGCGGGGACGTCGGGGTTTCCGGCCAGAGCGGCCCGGACCGACGGGGCGGGGTCGTCGGCCAGCGCGGTGTACACCTCTTCCGCGACGCCGGGGCGTTCCGCGATCAAGGCGCGCTGCCAGGGTTCCGGCAGGGAGATGAACGCCGCCATGCCGTCCGGCGGCGTCGCGGGATTCCGCAGTGCGGAGAGCTGGACCTCAAGGATGCCGGGGGCGTGGTCGCCGCACTGGGCACGGCGCTCGTCAGGGTCCGCGACGGTGTGGCACGAACCGCACATGGTGGGCGGCGGGCTGCCGCCGTCGGCGAGCAGCCCGGCGAGGATGCGGGCCGGAGCCCGGTCGTTTTGGGCCAGCGCGGAGCGGACGGCGGTGCTCGGGTGCCGCGCGAGCGTCTCCATCAGGTCGGACGGCAGCGCCGCGTTGCCTGCGAGCGCCTGCAGCACGCTGTGGTCCGGGTCGTCGGCGAGGACGTGGAACGTCTCGCCGAGGTCCTGTTCCAGGTCCGCCACCTCCCAACGGACGTCCCGGTCGGGACAGCGGGCGAGCTCCGCCGCCCAGGAGAGCGGCGCCAAGCCGCTGACGAGGGCGGCGAGCGCCACCTTCGGGTCGTCCCGCGGCACCTCCTCCAACGGCAGGGACCCGGCCCACACCAGCGCCTGCAGCACCCGACTGGCGCCCCGCTCGACCAGCGCGCGCCGCAGGCCGGGCCCGAGGTCGGTCCGCGTGGCGAGTTCGCCGAGGAGATCCTGGTCGGCACGCTCGACGAAACGGGCGAGCAGCCGCCGCGGCAGCGCCTCGTTCTCGGCGAGGCCGCACAACTGGGCCCCGTGTTCCAGCACCGGGTGGCTCACCGCCTCCGTCACCTGTCCTCCATGGCGTCGGCCCGCGTACGGGCATCCCGCATCATGACCCATCACCCCCGGCCGCCGTGCGGCTGGTTCCGGGGTCTGGATTGCTACCGACGGGTAGTGCGAGGATCGCGGCGCACGGTGACGGGATGTCGAACGAGCAGAGGACGGGACAGCCATGGCGCAGCTGCACGATCTGACCGCGGTGGAGCAGGCGGAGGGGATACGGAGCGGGACCGTGTCGCCGGTCGAGTTGACCGAGCACTATCTCGACCGCGTCGAGCGGCTCAACGAGACCGTGGGCGCGTACATCACCGTGACCCCCGAGATCGCCCGCAAGCAGGCGGCCGACGCGGAGGGCGAGGCGCTCGCCGCGCGCCGTGAGGGGCGGGAGCTGGCGCCGCTGTACGGGGTTCCGGTGCCGGTCAAGGACCTCAACTTCGTGGCGGGGGTGCGCTGCACGCTCGGCTCGCGGGCGTACGCCGACCACGTGCCGGACATCGACGACCATGTGGTGACCAGGCTCCGCGAGGCGGGCACGATCCTGCTCGGCAAGACCAACACCCCCGAGTTCGGGCTGCCCTGCTACACCGAGAACCAGCTCGCGCCGCCCGCCCGCACCCCGTGGGACCTGGAGCGGTCCGCCGGCGGGTCCAGCGGGGGCGCCGGCGCGGCGGTCGCCGCCGGGCTGGCGCCGATCGCCCAGGGCAGCGACGGCGGCGGCTCGATCCGCATCCCGGCGTCCGTCTGCGGGCTGTTCGGGATCAAGCCGAGCCGGGGGCGCGTCAGCGGCGGGCCGGTGCAGCACGACGTGAGCGGCCTGGCCACGTCCGGGCCGCTCGCCCGCAGCGTCGCCGACGCCGCCACGCTGCTCGACGTGCTGGCCGGCCCGATGCCCGGCATCCCGTACGGCGCGCCCTCGCTGCCGCAGGGCGCGACCTTCGCCTCGTACGCCGGGGTCGAGCCGGGCCCGCTGCGGGTGGTCGCGCTGCCGACCCCGCCGGTGCCCGGCGTCGAGCTGCACCCGGACTGCCGGGCGGCGTTCGACGGGACGGCCGGTCTGCTGCGCGACCTCGGCCACCAGGTGGACGAGATGGAGCTGCCCGTCGACGACTCCGTCCGCGACGCCTTCAGCCGGGTGTGGGCCGTGATGTCGACCGTCTACCCGGTCGCCCCGGAGCACGAGGAGCTGCTGATGCCGCTCACCCGGCACCTGCGCGAGCAGGGCGGCCGGGTGTCGGGGCCGGAGTTCGCGGGAGCGCTGTACGCGTTCCGCGCCCTGGGACAGCTGATCGCCGACGCGCTGCTGTCGTCGTACGACGTCATCCTGACCCCGACGCTCGCCCAGCCGCCCGCCCCGGTCGGCGGGCTGCGCAACGACGGCGACCCCGAGGCGGAGTTCGCCGGCCTGGCGGCCTTCACGCCGTTCACCCCGCTCTACAACGCCACCGGCCAGCCCGCGGTGTCCGTCCCGCTGCACTGGACGGAGGCGGGCCTGCCGATCGGCGTGATGTTCGGCGGCCGGTACGGCGACGAGGCCACGCTCATCTCGCTCTCCGCGCAGCTGGAGGCGGCCCGGCCCTGGGCGCGGCGGCACCCCGCCATCTGGTGACCGCGAGGCACTGAGTCCCTCCTGTGCCCCCGTCCGGGCGTTGACACGGCCGTCGACCGGAACCATGCTGAGCAAGCGCTTGGTAACCCGTCGGACAGTTGGGCACAGGAGGCATCAGATGTCGCAGGCCAGGATCTTCGCTTCGCTGGACGATCTCCGGGCGGCGGTCGGCGAGCAGCTCGGTACGACCGGCTGGCTGGAGGTCGACCAGAAGCGGATCGACCTGTTCGCGGAGGCCACCGGCGACCACCAGTGGATCCACGTCGACCCGGAGAAGGCCGCGCAGGGACCGTTCGGCACCACCATCGCGCACGGCTACCTGACGCTGTCGCTGATCCCGTCGCTCACGCCGGAGCTCTTCCGGGTCGAGGGCGTGAAGATGGGCGTCAACTACGGCGTCAACAAGGTCCGCTTCCCCGCGCCCGTCCCAGTCGGGTCGCGGCTGCGGGCGACGGCGCAGATCGCGGAGGTCAGCGAGGTCGGCGGCGGCGTCCAGCTCGTCACCAAGGTGACGATCGAGCGCGAGGGCGGCGACAAGCCGGTCTGCGTCGCGGAGACGGTGGCCCGCTTCTACCTCTGAGCAGCGCCGGCGGCCACGGTGGGCCGGCCGGCACGGTTACGGCAGGTCGGCCCGCACGCTATGACTGGTCGGCCGGCACCGGCTGGCGCGGGCTGACCATCCGCCCGACGAGGTCGGCGTAGAGCACGCCGACGTCGTCGGGCGTGCGGCGTCCGTCGGGGTTGAACCACCGGGCGACGTCGATGCACAGCGACAGGATGGCGAGGGCGGTGCCCGCGACGTCCGGCACGTCGAACTCGCCGGTCCGCACGCCGTCCTCGATGATCGAGCGGACCGCGCGCTCGGACTTGCGGCGCAGCGCGACGATCTCGGTGTAGTGGTCCTCCGCGAGCGCGCCCAGCTCGTACTGCACGACGCGCGCGGTGGTGTGCCGCTCGGCGTGCCAGCTGACGAAGGCCCGGACGGCGACGGCGAGCCGCTCCCCCGGCGCACCGGCGCCGCCTGCGGCCTCTTCGAGCAGCCCGACGGAGCGCAGGTGCCCGACCCGGCTGATCTGGTAGAGCAGCTCTTCCTTGGTCTTGTAGTGGATGTAGAGCGCCGCGGGGCTCATGCCCGCGCGTCCGGCGATGTCCCGGGTCGTCGTCGCGTGGTACCCGCGCTCGGCGAACGCCTCGACCGCGGCGATCACCAGCCGGCGGGCAGCATCCGGGGTGACGTCGCTCCACGCGTCGGGCGTTCCTGCCTCCACATCCATGGCCGACACCCTACAGCCAAGGTGAGCAAGCGCTTAGATACCGTCCGGTCGGTCAATCGGACCGGCGGCGACGCCGGCGGCGGCTCAGAAGGCCGAGACCCCCGTCAGGGCGCGCCCGATGAGCAGCTTGTGGATCTGGCTGGTGCCCTCGTACAGCGTCATGACGCGCGCGTCCCGCAGCAGCTTCCCCGCCGGGTACTCGTCGATGTACCCGTACCCGCCGAACACCTGCAGCGCGTTGTTGGCGGCCCGCACCGCGGCCTCGCTCGCGTAGAGCTTCGCCACCGACGACTCGGTGGCGAAGGGCAGCCCGCGGTCGATGTGGTCGGCGACGCGCCAGGTCAGCAGCCGGGCGGCGTCCACGTCCACGGCGATGTCGGAGATCAGCTCCTGCACCAGCTGGTGGTGGGCGATCGGCTTCCCGAACTGCTCGCGCTCCCCCGCGTACGCCACGGCCGCGTCCAGGCACGCCTGCGCGATGCCGACGCAGCCCGCCGCGACCGACATCCGGCCCTTGGCCAGGGCGGACATCGCCACCGAGAAGCCCTTGCCCTCGGGCGCGATCATGGCGGAGGCCGGCACCCGGACCCCGTCGAGCACCAGCTCGGCGGTGGCCTGGCCGCGCAGCCCGAGCTTGCCGTGGATCTCCCGGCGGGTGAGCCCAGGGGTGTCGGTCGGCACCAGGAAGGCGCTGACGCCCTTGTGCCCGGGCGCCCGCTCCGGGTCGCCGGTGCGGGCGAAGAGCAGCACGACATCGGCCCAGGTGCCGTTGGTGATGAACATCTTGGAGCCGGTGATGACGTACGAGTCGCCGTCCCGCACCGCGCGGGTGGTCAGGTTCGCGGCGTCGGAACCGGTGCCGGGCTCGGTCAGCCCGAAGCAGCCCACCGCGTCGCCGGAGGTGAGCCGCGGCAGCCACCGCTGCTTCTGCTCCTCGCTCCCCCAGTGCGCGATCGACTTGGCGACCAGCCCCAGCGACACCGAGACGATGCCGCGGACGGCGGAGTCGCCGCGTCCCAGCTCCTCGGTGACCAGGCAGTACGCCAGGTGGTCGCCGCCGGAGCCGCCGTACTCCTCGTCGATCGTCAGCCCGAGGAAGCCGAGCGCGCCGAGCTTCTTGACGATCCCGCGGTCCACGCTCTCGGCGCGGTCCCACGCCACCGCGTGCGGGGTGATCTCGCGCTCGGTGAAGTCCCGGGCGAGCTGCCGGACGGCGGTCTGCTCCTGCGAGAGCGCAAGGTCCACGGGGGCACCTCCCATAAATTAGCACCGCTAGTTTTTAGGGTGCAGGCCCTACTATGCGTGCCATGGCCCGCCCTCGCAAGCCCCTCCTGAACCGCGAACTGATCGTCGCCGCCGCCCTGTCCCTCGTGGACGCGGAAGGGCTGCCGGCGCTCTCGACGCGGCGGCTCGCGGCCGAACTCGGAGTCAGCGGGCCGTCGCTCTACAACCACTTCAAGGTCAAGGACGACATCCTGGACGCGGTGGCCGACACCGTCGTCTCCCAGGTCGATCTGTCGATGTTCCAGCGGTCCCAGGGGCCCCAGGGGTCCCAGGAGCTCCAGGGCGGCCCCGACTGGCGGGCGGCGCTGCTGGCCTGGGGCCGCTCCTACCGCGCGGCCCTGACCGCGCACCCGAACATCGTCCCGTTCCTCGCCCAGGGCCCCGGCCGCAGGCCGGCCGGCCTGCGGATGGCCGACGCCGTCTTCGGCGCCATGGTGGACGCCGGCTGGCCCCCCGCCCAGGCGACCAGGATCGGCGCGCTGATGCGCTACTTCGTCGCGGGCTCCGCCCTCGGCTCCTTCGCCCGCGGCTTCGTCGACGACGCGGGCGCGTACGACCCCGCCGACTACCCCCGCCTGGGCAGCGCGCACCTGCTGGCGGAGCACCAGCAGCAGGTCGACGAGGGCGCGTTCGAGACGGGCCTGCGGGCGCTGGTCGACGGTCTCGCGATCCAGTACGAGGCCGGCGGTTACGATGCCCCGCATGTCTGACGACGTGCGGGTGAGGTACCGGAAGTACGACGGGTCGCTGCACTGGAACATGGAGATGCGACGGCTGGGCGAGGACGAGCACGGCGTCTGGCTCGGCGTCTCCGGCGGCAGCTCCTCGCGGAAGGGGCACGAGCCGGGCATCGTCTTCCCGGAGGCGTACGTGCTCCTGTTCCCCCGCGAGGCGTGGTGGACCGCGACGTTCAACGCGGCCCCCCGCCCCACCGAGATCTACTGCGACATCACCACGCCGCCCCAGTGGATCTCCGAGACCGAGGTCACCATGGTCGACCTGGACCTCGACGTCGTCCGCAAGCGCGGTGTGCCGGCCCCGCGCCTGCTGGACGAGGACGAGTTCGCCGACCACCAGGTGCGGTACGGCTACCCGCCCGAGGTCGTCGAACGGGCCGCCGCGTCCGCACGGTGGCTGATGCGGCAGATCGCCGACGGCGCCGAGCCGTTCTCCACGGTCCACCGCGAGTGGCTCGCCCTCGTGGAGTAGCCGCGCCGGTGGCAGAACGGCCGGCAGCTCCCGGGGGCTCAGTCGAAGACGACCAGGGCCCGGCCGCCACGGCCCTGCGTCATCGCCGAGAACGCCGCCGGGATCCCGTCAAGACCGATCCGTTCCGTCACCATGCCGCCCAGGTCGAGGCGCCCGGCCCGGATGTGCTCCGCCAGCACCGGCAGGTCCCGCGCCGGGTCGCTGTTGCCGAACACGCAGCCCGACAGCGTCCGGCCGAAGTAGAACAGCTCCAGCGCGGTGAACGTGACCTGCTGGTCCTGCCCGCCGATGCCGACCACCGTCGTCCGGCCCCCGCGCCGGGTCGACGACCAGGCCGTGCGGATCGTGTCGGCGCGGCCGACGCACTCGATGGCCACGTCCGCCCCGTACCCGCCGGTGAGCTTGCGGATCTGCTTGGCGGTGTCGTCGGAGGCGAGCAGGAAGTCGGTGGCTCCCGCCGCCCGCGCCAGCTCCTCCTTCGCGGGCGAGACGTCGACGGCGATCACCGGTCCGGCGTCCGCGATGCGCGCGGACTGCAGCACGGAGAGCCCGACGCCGCCGACGCCGAAGACCGCCACCGACTCCCCGCCGCGCACCCGCGCGGCGTGGTGGACGGCGCCGTAACCGGTCAGGACCGCGCAGCCGAGCAGCGCGGCGTCGGTGAGCGGGATGCCGTCCGGGAGCGGCAGGATCGCGTTCTCGGGGACGACCGTCTCCTCGGCGAAGACGGCGGTGCCCAGGCCCGCGTACAGCTCGCTCCCGTCGGAGGCGAGCTTCGCGTACGGGGTCGTGGCGCCGGTGCCCGCGTTGGCGCAGAGCCACGGCTCGTCGAGGGCGCAGAAGTGGCAGGCTCCGCAGGAGGGGGCCCAGTTGAGGACGACGCGGTCGCCCGGCGCGACCGCCGTGACCCCCTCGCCCACCTCAATGACGGTTCCGGCGCCCTCGTGCCCCAGGACGGCCGGGGCGGGCTGGCGCAGCGTCCCGTTGGACAGCGACAGGTCGGAGTGGCAGACACCCGCGGCGGCGAGGCGGACCCGGACCTGGCCGGGGCCCGGTGCCGGGATCTCGATCTCGGTGACGATCAGGGGCTGGCTGACGGCGGGAAGGACGGCGGCGCGGACCACGGAATTCCTCTCGGACTCTCTGCTCGGACTACGGATCACCAGCTGGGCGGGCGGCCCGGCCTCGGCACCAGGCCTTGGGGGTACCAGGCCTCGGCATCAGGACGCGGGCCGGGCCGCGGAAACGCGACTCAGCACTGCTCAGAACTGCAGCGACTTCGTCTGCAGGTACTCCGCCAGGCCGTGCGCGCCCAGCTCGCGCCCGACGCCCGACTGCTTGTAGCCGCCGAACGGTGCCAGCGGGTTGAACCGGCCGCCGTTGATGTCGACCTGCCCGGTGTCCATCCGGCGGGCGAAGGCCACGGCCTCCCCCTCCTCGCCGGCCCAGACCGCCCCCGCCAGACCGTAGACGGTGCCGTTGGCGATGCGCAGCGCGTCGTCCTCGTCCTGGTACTTCAGGATCGCGACGACCGGGCCGAAGATCTCCTCCTGGGCGATGGCCATGTCGGGCGTGACGTCGGCGAAGACGGTCGGGCGGACGTAGTAGCCGTCGGTGAGTCCTTCGGGGGCGTCGGGTCCGCCCGCGACGACCCGGGCGCCCTCGTCGATGCCGCGCTGGATGTAGCCGCGGACCCGGTCGCGCTGCTTGCGGCTGACGACGGGGCCGAGCCGGTCGCCCGGCACGTACTTGGCGGCGGCGGCCGCGGCCAGCTCCACGGCCTCGTCGTACCGGTCGGCGTCGACGAGCATCCGCGTCCACGCGCTGCAGGTCTGGCCGGAGTTGGCGAAGACGTTGCCGAGGCCCACGTTGACCGCCTTGGCGAGGTCGGCGCTCGGCAGGATGACGTTGGCGGACTTGCCGCCGAGTTCGAGCGCCACGCGCTTGACCGCGGCGCCGGCGGTGGCGCCGATCTGCTTGCCGACGGCCGTGGAGCCGGTGAACGAGACGAGGTCCACGTCCTCGTGGGCGGCCAGCGCCTGTCCGGCGACCGGGCCGAGGCCGGTGACGAGGTTGAACACCCCGGCGGGCAGGCCCGCCTCGTCGACGGCCTCGGCGAAGAGCTGCGCGGTGAGCGGGGTGTCCTCGGCGGGCTTGAGGACGATCGTGCAGCCGGCCGCCAGCGCGGGCGCGACCTTGGCGACGATCTGGTGCAGCGGGTAGTTCCAGGGCGTGATGGCGCCGACGACGCCCACCGGCTCCTGCAGCACGGTGGAGTTGCCGACCTTCTCCTCGAAGGCGTACGACGCGGCCAGCTGCGCGTACGAGCCGGCGACGGCGATCGGCAGGTCGGTGTGGACGGCGGCCGCGAAGCCGAGCGGGGCGCCGAGTTCGGCGCTGATGGTCCCGGCGATCTCCTCGCGGCGGGCGATCAGCCGGTCGCGTACCGCGCCGATCAGGGCGGCGCGGTCGGCGGGCGCGGTCGCGGCCCAGCCGGGGAGCGCCGCGCGGGCGGCGCGCACGGCGGCGTCGACGTCCTGCGCCGTGCCGGCCGGCACGGAGGCGATGACCTGCTCGTCCGCCGGGTTGACCACCTCGATCGACTCGTGCCCGGCGGCGGGGCGCCAGGCTCCGTCGATGTACATGCCGTCGTGAGCCTTCACGTCGTCGTCCTCCCGGTAGGGGGCGGGTCTCCCTGACCCGCCCAAACTAGCGCTGTTAGTTTTCGCACGCCAGAGGCTCTCCCGTGCTCTGGCTCACGTCACACGGGGACCGGTGGACATCGGCGGGGTCCGGCGGTGGTCGGCGGATGTCGGCGCACCCCACGCCGACCGTACGCCCGGCACCCGTTCAGCCACGGTCCGGCAGCGCCGAGACCTGCACCGGGAACCCGTTGAGCACGGCGGTCCCGGAGAGCGGGTCGAGGCGGCTGCCGTCGAGGAGCTGGTTGACGTTGACCCCGGGGCGCAGCCCCGCGGTGGCGAGCCGGGTGCCGGCGCGGTCGTGCCCCCAGCCGTGCGGCAGGCTGACGACGCCGGGGCGTACGGCGTCGGTGACCTCGACCGGGGCCTCGATCTCGCCGCCGTCGCCCTTGATCAGGGCGGTCCCGCCGTCGGCGAGCCCGAACCGGACCGCGTCCTCGGGATGCACCTGCAGCGTGCACAGGTTGGTGCCGCCGGAGAGCGCCGGCAGGTTGTGCATCCAGCTGTTGTTGGAGCGCAGGTGGCGGCGGCCGATGAGGACGGGGCCCGCGGCCCGTTCGGTCAGCGAGCGCAGCAGCCTCGGCACGTCGGCGGCGATCGGCGCCGGGGCGAGCTCGATCCGGCCCGTCGGGGTGCGCAGCACCTCGGGGACGCGGGGGGCGAGCGGGCCGAGGTCGATGCCGTGCGGCCGGTCGAGGACCTTGTCGAGGGTCAGGCCGTACGGGCCGAGGCGGAGCATGAGGTCGATCCGCCGCTCGTAGCCGGTCCTGCCGCCGAGCCCGGCGGCCAGCTCCGCCGGGTCGCCGCCGTGCAGCGGCGAGTGCGGGTCGGCGGTCGCGCGGGCCAGCAGCCGGGCGATGGCCTGCTCGTCCACGGCGGCGGGGTCGGCGTCCGGCGCCGCGCCGGACAGGATCAGCACGAGCCGGGCGTAGATCTCGGGCTCGCCGGGCCGGCCGTCCTCCAGCTCGACGGCCGGGCGGCTGTAGCGCACGGTGTTGCGGACGGCGAGCGTGGAGAAGGCGAAGTCGTAGTGCGCGCTCTGTGTCGGCCGCGGCGGCGGCAGGACGACGTGGGCGTGCCGGGAGGTCTCGTTGAGATACGGGTCGACGCTGACCATGAAGTCCAGCCCGGCCAGCGCCCGGTCGAGGCGGTCGCCGTCGGGCGCGGAGAGCACCGGGTTGGCGGCGAGGGCGATGACGGCCCGGACGCGCCCCTCGCCCGGGGTGTCGATCTCCTCGGCCAGGGCCGCGGAGGGCAGTTCGCTCTTCACCTCGGGGTGGCCGGAGACCCGGCTGTGCCAGCGCCCGACGGTGAAGCCCCTGCCGGGCGCGGCGGGCCGGGGCGCCCGCGCGGTCGGGGCGAGCGGGAACATGGCGCCGCCGGGCCGGTCGAGGTTGCCGGTCAGCACGTTGAGCACGTCCACCAGCCAGCTGCACAGGGTGCCGAACTCGACGGCGGTGCTGCCGAGCCGGCCGTAGACGGCGGCGCTGGGCGCTGCGGCCAGTTCACGGGCGAGGGCCCGGATCTCGGCGGCCGGCACCTCGCACACGCCCTCGACGGCCTCCGGGGTGAAGTCGGCGGCAAGCGCGCGCACCTCCTCGACCCCCGTGACGTGGTCCGCGAGCGCGCCGAGGTCGGTGAGGCCCTCGGCGAACAGCACCTGCACGACCGCGAAGAGCAGCGCGGCGTCGGTGCCCGGCCGCAGCGAGACGTGCCGGTCGGCGACCTCGGCGGTGCGGGTGCGCTTGGGGTCGATGACGGTGATCCGTCCGCCGCGCTTGCGCAGCGCCTTGAGCTTGCCGGGGAAGTCCGCGGCGGTGGCCAGGCTCCCGTTGGAGACCAGCGGGTTGGCGCCGATGATGAGCAGATGGTCGGTGCGGTCCAGGTCGGGGACCGGGATCGCGTTGGGGTCGCCGAAGAGGTAGCCGCACGCGACGTGCTTGGGCATCTGGTCCAGGGTGCTGGCGGAGAAGACGTTGCGGCTGCCCAGGGCGCCGATGAGCTGCGCGGGGTAGAGGCCGCCCGCGACCGTGTGGACGTTGGGGTTGCCGAGGACGACGCCGACGGCGTCGGCCCCGTGCGCGGCGGTGACCGCGCCGAGGCCGGCGGCGACGGCGGCGAACGCCTCGGCCCAGCCGGTCTCGACCAGCCGGCCGTCCTTGCGGACCAGGGGGCGGGTCAGGCGGTCGGGGTCGGCGTCGAGGGCGCCGAACGTCGCCCCCTTGGGGCAGATGAAGCCGGCACTGAACACGTCCTCGCGGTCACCGCGGGCGCTCGTGACGGTGTTCTCGTCGAGGGTGAGCGTCAGCCCGCAGGTGGCCTCGCACAACGGGCAGATTCGCAGGGCGGTACGGGTCATCGGGCTCTCCTGGGACGACGGCAGCACGCGTACAGCCGAGCATACCGACCGGTATGCATGCGTGAACCCCCACGGCGGTCCCAATCGGCCGGCGACCGCCCCGGCCCCGAGAAGCCCCTGCCGCCCAGGCCTTGAGTGGCCCTATCGCGCCAGGTACGCGCGCAGCAGCCGCTTGGTCTCCGCGATCACGGCCGGGTCCCCCGCCGGATCGGTGCGAAAGGCCAGCTGGAGCAGGGCGTCGGCGGCTTCCACGCTGATCACGAAGGTGAGCCGGGCGTACGCGTCCGCCGGGTCGAGGCCCAGCCGCCCGGCGAGCAGTTCCAGCAGCCGGTCGGCGACGTGCAGGTTGGGCTCGGACTCCCCGGGGACGCCGAAGTCGACAAGTTCGAAGCCCGGGGTGGTGCCCTTCATCGCGATGTACTCGTCGACCACCACCTCCACGACCACGTCGAGCGGCAGCGACGCGTCTCCCCCGGGCCCCGCCAGCCGGTCCGTGACGGCGTCCAGGTAGCGGTCGAGGTTGCGCTGCGCCAGGGCGTCGGCCATCGCCCGCTTGTTGGAGAAGAACCGGTAGACGGAGCCGATCGGCACCCCGGCACGGACGGCGACCGCGCGGGTGCTCAGGCTCTCGTAACCGGCCTCGTCCAGCAGTTGGGCACAAGCGTCCAGGATGCGGCCGAGACGTTCGGTGCTGCGCTGCTGCACCGGGGTCCTGCGAAGCCCTTGTCCGGTCACGGCACACCCCCTTTTCGGGCCACCTTAGGTCACGGCGCCGCGCTCCGGCCGAAGGTCATTGACGGTTGGCCCGTCCCATTCCTATGGTCGACGATAGGAATAGGACAACGGCATCCGGGAGCTCACGATGGGCAGCACACACGGCACGGACCTCACGTACTCGCCCGGTTTCGGGAACGAGCACGTCAGCGAGGCGGTGCCCGGCGCGGTGCCGATCGGCCGGAACTCCCCGCAGCGCGCGCCGCTGGGCCTGTACGCGGAGCAGCTCAGCGGCACCGCGTTCACCGAGCCCCGGCAGCAGAACCTCCGCAGCTGGCTGTACCGGATCCGCCCGTCGGCCGCCCATCCGCCGTTCCGCCGGGTCGGCAACGGCGCGCTGCGCAGCGCGCCCTTCCTGGACGTCGAGCCGGACCCCAACCGGCTGCGCTGGAGCGCGCCCGCGCTGCCGGACACCCCCACCGACTTCGTCCAGGGCCTGGTCACCGTCGGCGGCAACGGCGACGTGCTGCGCCGCGAGGGCATCGGCATCCACTGGTACGCGGCCGACACGTCGATGACCGACCGGGTCTTCTCGTCCTCCGATGGCGAGTTCCTGATCGTGCCCGAGCACGGCACCCTGCTGCTCCGCACCGAGCTGGGCCTGCTCCAGGCCGGCCCCGGCGAGGTGGCGCTGATCCCGCGCGGGATGCGCTTCCGCGTCGAGCTGCTGGACGCCACGGCGCGCGGCTACGTCTGCGAGAACTACGGGCAGGCCTTCCGGCTCCCCGACCTCGGCCCGATCGGCGCCAACGGGCTGGCCAACGCGCGCGACTTCCTGGCGCCGGTGGCCGCCTTCGAGGACCGCGAGGAACCGGTCGAGGTGATCAACAAGTTCGGCGGAAACCTGTGGGCCGCGACGTACGACCACTCGCCGCTGGACGTCGTCGGCTGGCACGGCAACCTCGTCCCGTACGTCTACGACCTGCGGCGGTTCAACGTCCTGGGCTCGCTGAGCTACGACCACCCGGACCCGTCGATCTTCACCGTGCTGACCTCCCCTTCCGACACCCCCGGCCTGGCCAACGCCGACTTCGTGGTCTTCGCGCCGCGCTGGCTGGTCGGCGAGGACACCTTCCGGCCGCCGTACTTCCACCGCAACGTCATGAGCGAGTTCATGGGCCTGATCGAGGGCGCGTACGACGCCAAGGCCGAGGGGTTCGTCCCCGGCGGCGCATCGCTGCACAACATGATGTCGGCGCACGGCCCGGACCGCGCGACCTTCGACAAGGCCAGCGCCGCCGAGCTGAAGCCGCAGAAGGTCGACGACGGGCTGGCGTTCATGTTCGAGACCCGCTGGCCCGTCGTGCCGACCGCCGGCGCGCTCGCCGCCGACCACCGGCAGGAGGGGTACGACGAGGTGTGGACGGGCCTCGAGCGGCACTTCCCCACCTCATGACCGCCTTCGCCCCGGACTCGATCGTCCTCAACCGCAAACTGCCGCTGTGGTACCAGGTCTCGCAGTCGCTGCGCGCCTCGATACTCGGCCGCCGCCCGGACGCCCCGCTGCGGCTGCCCACCGAGGACGACCTGGCCGGCCACTACGGCGTGAGCGTGCTGACCATGCGCCAGGCCCTGAAGGAGCTGGAGACCGAGGGGCTGATCAGCCGGCACCGGCGGCGCGGCACGTTCATCGAGCCGACCGCGCTGCGCGGCGCGCCGGTCCGGCTGCTGGGCTCGGTCGACGCCATCGTGGCCCAGCAGTCGGGCGAGCACACGGCGGTGCTGGCGCACGGCACCGCCCCCGTCCCGGCCTGGGCCGCCGAGCACCTGCCGGACCTCGCGGAGGCCGCCTACTTCCGCCGGCTGCGCTGCGAGGAGGGCGGCGAGCCGACCAACTGGGCGGAGAACTTCGTCCGTCCGGAACTCGCCGACCGCATCGACCTGGCCGATCTCGAACGGTGGCCGATGACGAAGGTCCTGCGGGACTCGCTGGGCGTGCGGATCAGCCGGATCACCGACACGGTGGAGGCGCGGCTGGCGGACCCGGAGACCGCGCGGCTGCTCGACATCCCGCTGCTGAGCCCGATCCTGCACTACACCGGGGTGACGTACGACGATTCGGGCCGCGCGGTGGACGTGGTGCGGATCCACTACCGCGGGGACCGGTTCTCCTTCACCGTGACGATGGAGGCGCGCTGACGGCGCCGCCGGTCCGCCGCGCGCTGCCCGGGGGGCGACTGTCACCGCCGGTCCGCCGCCCGGGTGGCGGTGCGCCCGTCACCTCGGCTCAGTACGATGCCGTCGGTGGGAAGCGCATCCGCGCATCCAGGCGCTGGGGAGGCCCGTGACGTGACACCGCCACGAGCCGGCGGCTCCGGCCCCGGGGCGGGCCGGGGCGCTCCCGTGCTCGCCGACCTGATGCCGTGGTCCGTGCCGCCGCTGGTCTACGGGCGGTCCTGGGCGGTCGCGCCCGACGTCAAGGCGCTGCGGGCCCGCTGGGACGC
This sequence comes from Streptomyces sp. NPDC006733, assembly GCF_040636125.1. Taxonomy (NCBI): domain Bacteria; kingdom Bacillati; phylum Actinomycetota; class Actinomycetes; order Kitasatosporales; family Streptomycetaceae; genus Streptomyces; species Streptomyces sp. NPDC006733. The sequence continues at coordinate 69,277 of NZ_JBEYJD010000022.1, forward strand.
ACTGCTGGCGGCCTCCGACGACGCGGAGCGCGAGCGGCTGCTGCGGCCGAGCCGGGCCCGCGGGCTGCACACGCCGGCGCCGCAACTGGCGGTGCCGGGGCGGGCGGGACCGCCCGCCGCCACCACCCGGCTCGCCCGCGAGAGCGGCCGCTGCCCGGAGCCGGTCCGCGTCCTGCACGGCGCCTTCGACCTGCAGTGGCTGATCCCCGACCACCGGCTCATCGACGCCGCCCGCCCCGAGCTGTGGCGGGTCGCCGACGAGCGGCAGATCTTCGCCGTGGAGCAGGCCAGGCTCCCCAACGTGCCCGGTCCCGCGCTGTCGTTCGGCGCCGTCCTGCCCGACGGCCGCTCCCCCGCCGGGAAGCCCGGCAGGATCCGGCCGCTGTACCGGCGGCCCGGCGGGCAGGACCCCAACCTCGCGCCCGGCCTGACCGAGCTGCTCGGTGAGCTGCTCGGCCTGCCGGTGGCCGCCGAGGACGTCCTGGCCTGGATCACCGTCGCGGGCCTGCCGTCCCGGGATCCGCGGGACGGCGTAGCGGTGCCGCTCACCCGCGACCCGGAACTGTGGCTCGCCGCCGTCGAACTGGGCCGGACCGCGATTTGGCTGCACACCCGCGGCGAGCGCTGCGCGGACCCCGCCGCGGACCGGCCCGGCGGCCATCCCCGGCTGCCCGGCGGCCGGCGCCCGTACGTGCGCGCCCCGCTGCCCGCCGCGCCGCAAGCCGGGGAGCTGGCCTACGACCCGGACGAGGAGGCGCTGCGGATCGGGGACGGGCTGATCTCACCGGTGCCGGCCGCCGCGTGGGAGTTCCACGCGGGCGGGGTGCGGGTGCTGGAGGCCTGGTACGAGCGGCGGACGGCCGTCGCGGCGGCGGGGACGCTGGAGGCGCTGCGGCCCGCGCGCTGGACCCGGGAGACGACCACGGAGCTGCTCGAACTCGTCACCGTGCTCACGCTGCTGGCCGGGCTCCGCCCGGAGCGGCGCCGGCTCGCGGAGCGGCTGGCGGCGGAGCCGGGGTCACGCCGGGCCGCCGCGGCGGGGATCTCCGCCGAAGCGCTGCGACTGGCGGGGGTGCTGCCCGCGCCCGCGGGGGCGCGGCGCCCCGCCTCGGTGCTCGACCATCACGAGGAGGGGCCGGACGGCCAGTTCGCGCTCCTGTGAACCGCCGGCGGGGACGTGACCGGGGTGCGGAGGAGCGTCGAACCCGCCGAAACCGACAAACCGTTGAATCCGTTGCGGCGCTGCAACCGTTGGAGCCGACAAACCATCGGGCCCGTCGAAACCGTCACAACTGCCGCACCGCACGTGGACGCGCGTAGAGGTCCTGCCGTTCACGGCGAGCACACCGCAACGCCGCTGGCCGCAGCGTTGTGCCGGGACGGTGTGACCGCCGGAAGGTGGGATCAGCCGCGGCTGCCGAACAGGGAGCGCCGCAGGCGCCGCAGAGGCGCGAACAGGGACACCCGTGCACTGCGGCTCGCCTTGGTGCGCGCCGTATCCCGCGAGGTCAGCTCGCGCATCAGCAACGTCGCCTCCGCACTCTCACGGTGCGGGACGACGGGGCCGCCCAGTATCGCGAGATGACGGTCCAGACGTGTGCTGGTCGTGCTGCTTCCGCAGTTGATGGCAGGCACTCTCGGCCTGCTTCGCATCGCTATTTGTTCCATGACACTCCCCACCCGTACGAGGGCACCCGGCCCGGGCAGGGTAACCCTATCGCCCCGACGCGTCACCTGCGCATCCCAGGCCCCGGATTGACCACCCGGCCCCGGGTGTTGACGACTGAACAGCGAAATGCCAGCGCTCGCACGGTAGTTGGCGAACGGCCGACCACAAGAGCCTACCCCCCTCCCGCTCCTTCATCATCGCCGGGACCGGCCGCATCCGCACGCGGTTGAGGTAGATTTCCTCCGAATCACTCCGGTTACGGGCGGGGGTTCGCACATGAGCGCAGGCACGGGCGGTGAGCGGGTGCTCGCGGACCGCTACCGGCTGATCGGCGAGCTCGGGCGCGGCGGCATGGGCGTCGTGTGGCGGGCGCGGGACGAACTGCTCGGCCGCGAGGTCGCCGTCAAGGAGGTGCGGGCGCCCGCCGGACTCGACGAGCGCGAGGTGCGGCAGCTGTACGCCCGCCTGGAGCAGGAGGGCCGGGCCGCGGCCCGCATCATCCACCCGAACGTGATCACGGTGTACGACGTGGCGGTCGCCGACGGCGCACCGTGGATCATCATGCAGCTCGTTCCGGGCCTCACCCTCGCCGACGTCCTGGACGCGGAGGGCCCCATGAGCCCGCGGCGGGCGGCGGGCATCGGCGGCCAGGTACTGGCCGGCCTGCGCGCCGCGCACGTCGCGGGGGTGCTGCACCGGGACGTGAAGCCCGGCAACGTGCTGATCGCCAACGACGGCCGGGTCGTCCTCACGGACTTCGGCATCGCGATGATCGAGGGCACCTCGGCGCTCACCCGCACGGGCGAGCTGATCGGGTCGCCGGAGTACCTGGCGCCCGAGCGGGCCATCGGCAGAGCCCCGGGTCCGGAGTCGGACCTGTGGTCCCTGGGCGTGCTGATCTACCGGTCGGTGGAGGGCTCCTCGCCGTTCCGCCGCGACTCGGCGCTGAGCACCCTGCGCGCGGCCGTCGACGACCCCCTGCCGGAGCCGCGCCGGGCGGGGCCGCTGCGCCCGGTGCTGGAGGGCCTGCTGCGCAAGGACCCGGCGGACCGGATCGACGGGAGCGAGGCGCAGCGGATGCTGGACGAGGTGGCGGCCGGCCGCACCACCGGGCCGCCGTCCGGGTTCGGCTCACCGCCCCGGACGACGCCGATGCCGCTGCCCCTGCCGCTGCCGTCCGGCGGGAGCGGCGGGACCGGCGGCGGGACGCCGCCGACCCTGCCGGGGTACGGAGCCGGCTACGGGCCGCCGCCCGCTCCCCGTTCCGCCGGCGCCGAGCCGGATCCCGAGCGGCGCCGGCGGGTCGCGGCGGTGCTGGCGGCGGGGGCGCTGGTGCTCGCCCTGGCGGCGGCCCTGGTGGCCTGGCAGTTGATGGACCGCGGGACGGGGGACGGGGCGTCCGGCGGCGGGACCGGGTCGGGTGCGAGCAGCGTCCGCCCGTCCACCAGCACCACTGGGACCACGACCAGGAGCAGCCCGCCGACCACGACGAAGCCGTCGACGGCTACGACGACCACCGCGTCGCCCTCGACGTCCGCCACCACGGTTGTCGACATCGGCGTCGTCATCGAGCTGAGCGCCGTGCGGGACGCGTACAAGGGGGCGTGCCCGGCGCCGTCCGACCAGGCGCCGGCGTTCACCGCGGTGATCACGGTGGACCGGCTGCCGGCGACGGTGGTGTGGCGCTGGACGACGCGGAGCGGCCGCGGCTCGGACCCGGGGTGGAAGACCGCGCAGTTCCCCGCGGGCGGATCGACGTCACGGACCTACCGGCACACCGAGCTGTCGTTCGAGCCGGGCCGGAGGACGACCGACCGCATCGCGGTGGAGGCCGGCTCCCCGAAGGAGTACCGGTCCGACCCGGTGTCGTTCACGGTGGAGTGCGTACCGGAGCCGCCGACGTCGAGTTCGACGCCGGCGGCGGCCGGTACGGGCGGTACGGGCGGTACGGGCGGTACTGGTCAGGCGGCGGAGCTGAACGCGGGCAGGTAACCGCCGGACTGCCCGGCGGCCTTGGGGTGGTAGGACTCGTCGATCGGGAAGGTCAGGCTGTTCAGCCAGGGCGACCCCGAGCAGAGTTCGTGCCCGGTGAACGTGCCGCGCACGTCGGCGAAGCTGAAGCCGTGGTCGGCGGCGCGCTTGGCCGTCACCGTGTCGAGTTCGTCGGCGGCGCCGTTGATGGCGGTGCGCGAGCGGTCGCTGAGGCCGGCCCAGCAACTGCCGCCGATCTTGTAGAAGTGCGGGTAGCCGACGACGACCACGTGGGCGTTGGGCGCCTTGGCGTGGATCGCGTTGTACACGTTGTCGAGGAGGCCGGGGAGGGTGTTGTCCGCGTAGGTGCGGGCCGTCGCGATGCGGGCCAGGCAGGTGCTCTCGGAGTTCAGGACGCAGGTCTGCATGACGTCGGCGAAGCCGGCGTCGTTGCCGCCGATGCTGATGCTCACCAGGCCGGTGGAGGAGTTGAGCGGCCCGAGCTGGTTGTTGAGCACGTCTCCCGTCTTGGCGCCGGAACAGGCGGTGAAGGCGAACGCGGACGGGGCGTGGGCCGCCGCCCACAGCGCGGGATAGGCCTTGGTGCTGCGCTTGCAGGCACCGCTGGAGCTGTCGTAGCTGCCGGCGCCGACACCCGCGGAGTACGAGTCTCCGAGGGCTGCGTACGAGGGCGCCGCGGCGTGCGCGGGGGCCGCGCCGATAAGCGCGAGGCCAGTGGTGAGGATCAGCGCGGATACGGCTGAAGCCAACCGGGACAGTCTCATGGAACCTCCCTGGGCAGGATCTCTGCGAGACCTGTTGTACCGGCCGGTAACCCTTGGGGGAAGTACCCTGACCACGAATTTTTGTCGTGTCCATTACGATGATATGAAGAGTCCGTAATGGCTCGACCCCACGCCGACCGGGCCGCGTTCAAACCTCTTCCGCGCCTCGTTCCCGCCTCGTTCCCGCCGCGTCCGTGACTCGTCCGTGCCGCGTGCCCGCCTCGACCGCGCCTCGCGTCCGCCGCCTCGGCCGAGGCGCCCGTCCGGCCCGGAAAAGCACTGGGCACGAGCGGCTCCCGTGCCGGATCATGGGCCGCATGTCCGCGAAGCCCCACGACCCGAGGAGGCCTGTGCCACCGAGCCCGTCCGACCCCGCACCCGCCCGGCACGCACCGCGCCCGCCGCACCGCGCGGTACCCGTCCACCTCCGCCTGGACGACAGCGACTCCCCCTCCGACGTCGTGGACGCGCTCTTCCTCGGGCGCTTCACCTCCGGCGAGCAGCCGTATTCGCGCGGCGCCTCCCTCGAGAACGTCAAGTCCGGTCTGACGCTGATCCCGCCGGACGCCACCGTCCTGCGCCAGGCGCGCGACAAGGACCGCAGCGCCACGCTCGCCGAGGGCGACGGCTGGACGATCCTGATCTCGCGGTGGAACCGCGGCGCGGACGTCACGGTCGCCGCCGTCACCGACGAGCTGGCCGAGCAGGTGCTCACGCGCGCCGTCGCGGACGCCGAGGACGAACCGGAACCCCAGCCCGAGACGGTGACCATGGGCTTCTGGTACGTCTCGCCGCGCCGCGGCCCGCACCGCACCACCCGGCAGATCTCCGCCGCCACGTGGGAGGAGCTGCGGGGCAACTACACGGCGCCGGTGGCCGAGGCCATGGACGGCCTGATGAAGCTCTCCAAGGACGACATCACCGGCCGGCTGCTGCTCCTGCACGGACCGCCCGGCACCGGCAAGACCTCGGCGCTGCGCACCCTGGCCCGCTCGTGGCGCGACTGGTGCCAGGTCGACTGCGTGCTGGACCCCGAGCGGCTCTTCAACGACGTCGGCTACCTGATGGACATCGCCATCGGCGAGGACGACGGAACGGCCGGCGGCCGCTGGCGGCTGCTGCTCCTGGAGGACTGCGACGAGCTGATCCGCGGTCAGGCCAAGCACCAGACCGGCCAGGCGCTCTCGCGGCTGCTCAACCTGACCGACGGGCTGCTCGGCCAGGGCCGCAACGTGCTCGTCGGCATCACCACCAACGAGGACTTGGAGCGGCTGCACCCCGCGGTCGTCCGGCCGGGCCGCTGCCTGTCCCGTATCGAGGTCGGCCCGCTGACCCGCGACGAGTCCGTCGCCTGGCTCGGCACCGCCGAGGGCGTCGGGCGCGAGGGCGCCACCCTCGCCGAGCTGTACGCGCTGCGGCGCGGCGCCGGCGCGACCATCCCCGCCCAGGCCCCCACGTCGGACGGCCTGTACCTCTGATCGGTACCGGGTTCGGGTGGGGGTTCGTCCGGGTGTCGCGGACGTCGCAGCCGCGGCGCGCGCTCCGGGGCGAGGACCTGCCCGCGGCGGGGGAACTACCCGCCGTAGGCGGCGCGCAGTGCGTCCTGGACGGCGGCGAGGGCGGCCGCGCGGTCCAGTCCGAGGCGGTGCGCGCGCTGCGCGAACTCCGCGGCGGCGGCAGCGGCCTGCCGCTCGGCGGCGTCGCCCGCGGCGGCGACGAAGGTGCCGTGCCGGCCCCGGGTCTCGACGACGCCGTCCGCCTCCAGGGCGCGGTAGGCCTTGGCGACGGTGTTGGCCGCGAGGCCCAGCTCCTCGGCGAGGCCGCGGACGGTCGGGAGCTTGTGGCCGACGGGGAGCCGCCCGGTGCGGGCCTGATCGGCGATCTGCTCGCGCACTTGCTCGAAGGGGGCGGTGGCCGCGTCGGCGGCGACGGTGATCCTCAGGCTCATGGCGGCGATCCTGGCACAGCGGGCCGGGTGGTCCGTCGACGCCGGTCCGGATCCGGCTCGCCGTCGGCCCCGGTGCGCGTGCGCTGATAGTGCCGGGCGACCCGGGCCCGGTTGCCGCACGCCGGCTTGCACCACTCCTGCCGGCCGTGCCCCTTGACGAAGTAGCGGACGCAGCGCGGTGCCGTGCAGGCCCGCAGCCGCTCCCGTTCGGGACCGGCCAGGAAGTCGATGGCGGCGCGGGCCAGGGCCGCGATGATCCGCACCCGCGGGTCACCCTCCGTGGACAGCGCCCGGACACCCGGGGGCGCGCCCCGGGGCCAGACCAGCTGCGGGGCGACCGGTTCGGCCGCGGCGGCGGAGTTGAGCCGGTCGAGGGCCTGCTCGGCGGAGATGAGGCGGTCGGCGTCGGCGCGGCTCGGCGGCGCGGGGCTGACGGCCAGGGCGAACAGCGCCCGCACCGCCTGCCGCAGGGCGACGACGCGGTCCCTGAGCTCCTCGTCCGCGGTGAACTCCCCGGCGGCGCCCTGCCCGAGGAGCAGGTCCGCCCGCTCCCGGATCCAGCGGGCCGCCTCCTCGGCGGTGGCGAGATCGTCGGCGACGCCGCCGTCCCCGTCGTGCCGGACCGTGCTCACCAGCTCCAGCGCCAGCTGTCGCTCCATGGATCTCCCTCGTCGCCGCCTCCCCCCCAGCCTACGACCCCTAATGAGAGGAAGGGGCCCTCTCATTAGCCGGCCTCCTACAGCCCGAGGTTGCGGTACCTGGCCCGCCGGGCGGCCAGCCGTTCGCCGCGGTCGCGGGCCCGCAGGGCGGCCAGCTCGGCGCCGAGCAGCCCGCCGAGGCGGCCGAGGAACTCGTCCGGGTCGTCCGCCGCGTCGGGCCCCTCCTCGACGATGGTGTCGACGATCCGGTTGGCCAGCAGGTCGGCGGAGCCGACCCCCTGCCGCTCCGCGACCTCGAACGCGCGGTCCGTCGTCCGGTACAGGATCGCGGACGCGCCCTCCGGCGGCAGCGGCGAGAGCCAGGCGTGCCGGGCGGCGATGACGCGGTCGGCGGGCAGCAGCGCCAGCGCGCCGCCGCCGGCGCCCTGGCCGAGCAGCAGGCAGAGAGTCGGCGCCCGCAGGGTGACGAGGTCGGCGAGGCAGCGGGCGATCTCCCCCGCGAGGCCGCCCTCCTCCGCCTCCCGGCTGAGCGCCGCGCCCGCCGTGTCGATCACGGTGAGCAGCGGCAGGTCGAGTTCGGCCGCGATCCGCATGCCGCGCCGCGCCTCCCGCAGCCCGGCCGGGCCCAGCGGGGCGGGCCCCGCCTCGTCCGGGCGCCGGTCGTGACCGAGCACGACGCAGGGCGTCGGCCCGAACCTTGCCAGCGCGAGCAGCAGCCCGGGGTCGCGCTCCCCTGCGCCGGTGCCGCTCAGCGGCGTGACCTCCCGCCCGGCGCCCGCCAGCAGCGCCCGCAGCCCCGGCCGGTCGGGCCGGCGCGAGCGGCGGATCGAGTCGGCGGTGGAGACCCCGGCGGCCGGCGCCGGCGTGCCCGCGGGGATGTCGCCCGCCTCCTCGCCCGCCTCGCCGCACAGCACGTCGAGCGCGCGCGCCGCGACCTCGGCCAGCTGGCCCGCCGGGAGCACCGCGTCTACCAGCCCGTTGGCCAGCAGGTTCTCGGCGACCTGGACACCGGCCGGGAACGGCTCGCCGTACAGCGCCTCATGGACCCGCGGGCCGAGGAACCCGATCAGCGCCCCCGGCTCGGCGGCGGTGACGTGCCCCAGCGACCCCCAGGACGCGAGCACCCCGCCAGTGGTGGGATGCCGCAGGTAGACGAGGTAGGGCAGGCCTTCGGCCTTGTGGTCGGCGATGGCCGCCGCGACCTTGACCATCTGCAGGAACGCGACGGTGCCCTCCTGCATCCGCGTCCCGCCGGAGGCGGGGGACGCGAGCAGCGGCAGCCGCTCCCGGGTCGCCCGCTCCACCGCGGTCACCAGCCGCGTCCCGGCCGCCACCCCGATCGACCCGCCGAGGAACCCGAACTCCCCCGCGACCAGCGCCACCCGCCGCCCCCGGATCCGCCCCTCACCCGTGACGACGGACTCGTCGAGCCCGGTCCGCAGCCGCGCCTTCTCCACGTCGGCGCGGTACTCCGCCGCCTCGGGCAGCACGGTGACGGGCTCGTCCCACCGCCGCCAACTCCCCGCGTCGACCGCGGCCTCGATCACTTGCAGCACGGCAGGCCGGCTCGTATCGCTCATCCCGCCACCCTGCCACGACTGATCAACCGGGCGCGTTCTTAATCGGCTCTCAGGGGTCCCTTAAAGCGCCCATAAAGATCGGGATTTCGCAGCCGGCGGCCGGATTCTGGCGGGTGGGCGGGGCTAGCGTGCGGGGAGTTGGGAACGTGCCGCCGTCGAAGGAGACTCCCGGAATGACCGTACGTCGCAGGGCTGCCGCAGGCGCTGTCGTGGGGCTCGTGCCGCTGGTGCTGGCCGGGCTGGGCGCCGCTCCCGCGAGCGCGCACGGCTCGATGTCGAATCCGGTCAGCCGGGTGTCCGCCTGCTACGCGGAGGGTCCGGAGAGCCCGCGGTCGGCCGCGTGCAAGGCCGCTGTCGCGGCGGGCGGGACGCAGGCGCTCTACGATTGGAACGGGGTGCGCGACGGCGAGGCGGGCGGGCGGAGCCGGGCGAAGGTGCCGGACGGGCAGCTGTGCAGCGCCGGCAACGCGGAGTACAAGGGGCTCGACCTGGCGCGCGCGGACTGGCCGGCGACGGCGATGAGCAGCGGCTCGTTCACCTTCAGGTACCGGGCGACGGCCCCGCACAGAGGCAGGTTCGACCTGTACGTCACCAAGGCCGGCTACGACGCGTCGAAGCCGCTGAAATGGTCGGACCTGGAGGCGAAGCCGTTCGCGTCGGTGACCGACCCGACGCTCACGGACGGCTCCTACGTGTTCTCCGGCAAGGTGCCGCAGCGCACCGGCCGGCACCTGATCTACAGCGTCTGGCAGCGCTCGGACAGCCCCGAGGCGTTCTACACCTGCTCCGACGTCGTCTTCGGCAAGGACACCGGCGGCTCGGCCCCGGCCACCCCCTCGCACAGCCCCTCGCACAGCGCACCGGCGACCACGGCGGCGGCCCCGGCCGCGTCCGCGCCGTCCGCGCCGTCCGAGGCGCAGATCGCCGCGGGCGCCTCGAAGTCCACCGTCCACCACGACCACCCGACGGCCACCCCCACGGCGGGCGGTGCCGCGCCGCAGGCCGACGGCTCCGCCGCGCCCGTGGCGCCCGCCGAGGGCACGGTCCTCGCCGAGACCGGCGGCTCCGCCGGTACGGGCCCGCTCGCCGTCGGCGGGGCCGCGGTGATCGCGGCCGGGGCCTCGGTGCTGCTGGTCGCAGTCCGCCGCAGGGCCGCCACCGCGGGACGTCACCGCTCCTGACGGACCGCCCCCAGAACCGGTGCCGCTGCCACCCCACGGGCAGTGGCACCTTGGCGTTTCCGGGGCCGGGCGGCTACCAGTTGGGCCGGATCGGGCCGCCCGGCGCCAGCCGGGCCAGATCGTCCCGCAGGGCCCGCAGCCGGCGCTCGCCGAGGAGGTCCGCCCAGGGGCGTACGGCCTCGGCGGCCGCCTCCTCCGCGGCGCGGGTGCAGGCCCAGCCGCGGTCGGTGAGCACGACGAGCCGGGCGCGGGCGTCGTCCGGGTGCGGACGGCGCTCCACGTATCCCTTGCGGACCAGGTCCTCGACCATCTGGCTCGCCGCCTGGCGGGTGACGCCGAGGTGCTCCGCCAGGTCCGCGGCGGTCGCGTCGCCCGGCGCGAGGCGGGCGAAGGCGAAGCCGTGGGCGGGCCGGAGGTCGTCGAAGCCGCGCGCGACGACACCGTCGTGGATCACGGCGGTGAGACCGCCGGCCGCGGCCAGCAGGGTCGCGGTCAGGCTCATGGCGTCAGCGTTGTTCACGGGAGCAGCTTGACACACTAGGCAAGCCACTTGACTATATAGACAAGCAACTTGCTCAAGCGACTTGACGATCTGGAGTTTCCGTATGCCTTTTGTCCCCGCCGCCGAAGCCGTCGTCCACGAGATGCACGGCGTCCGTTTCGTCTCGTACATCCTCCCCGCCCACGGCAGCAAGGAGCTGTGCGCCTGGCGCGGCGAGATACCCGGCGGCACCGCCGGACCGGCCCACACCATCACCCGCGAGGAGGTCTTCCTCGTGCTGAGCGGCACGCTGCGGTTCAGCATCGACGGCGAGGTCTCCACCCTGCGGCCCGGCGACGCCGCGGTCGCGCCCGCCGGCTCCTCCCTGGGCGTCAGCAACCCCACGGAGGAACCGGCCGCCATGTGGGTCACCACCAGCGTCGGCCTGGAGGCCGAACTCGCCGACGGCACCCGCATCTCGCCGCCCTGGGTCAGCTGAGCGCGGAGAGGCAGGTCGTCCGGGTCGCGTGGGCGGGATCGAGGGCGTTGGCCGCCTCGTGGAAGGCGATCCGGTCGGTCAGTCCGATCAGGACGTGCTCGGAGAGGTCCACCGCGCAGAGGTCCTGCAGCAGCACGTTGCGCACGTCGGGGCCGGAGAGGAACTGCGACGCGTACGGCGTGACGACCTCGTCGTACCGGGTCGCGATGACGGTGTAGCGCACGCCGGGGACGGTGTCGCCGCCGGCGTTGAGGGCCTGCATGAAGGCCGATCCGGCGACCTGGTCGGCGAGCCCCGGAGTGACGGAGTGGATGGCGTCCGCCGCCCCCGGGAAGTACGGGAGCAGGCCGGCGAGGCCGTCGAGGGTGGTTCCGTGGTTGTCGGGGGCCAGGCCGACCAGCGCGTTCACCTTCGACGCCCCGCCGAGGAACTTGAGGTACCAGCGCGGCATCATGCCGCCCTGGGAGTGGCCGACCAGGTCCGCCTTCTGCGCCCCGGTGGCCGCCAGCACCCGGTCGTTGAAGTCCGCCAGTTGCTGCGCGGAGTCCGCGACGGCGCCGAGCCCGTCGAAGAAGGGGACGCCCGGCAGCTGCCCGTAGTCGAAGGAGAAGACGCAGTAGCCCCGGGCCACCAGATAGGGGGCGAACGCGAGCCAGTTGTCGGTGCCGTTGCCGAACGTTCCGTGCACGAGCACGACCGGCCGGGGGTGCGCGGCCGAGGGCCGGCAGGAGAAGTCGTTCCATCCGCTGGAGGGGGCCGAGTGTGCGGTGGCGGCGGTCGCCGCGGTCGGGGCGACCGCCACCGCGCAGGCCAGGGCCAGAGCGGAGAGCGTTCGCTTCCAGGACAGCCTCATGTGATCTCCTCGCAGGTCAGGGGAGTTGGGGGGCTCCACCCACGCTGTGATCCGGATCACAAATTGTTACGTTCACGTCAACTTACGCGCCAGTAGCAAAACACGCCAGTTACGCGTCGGTAAAGAATTGACCACCTGGGGCCGCCGTGACGGCGGCCCCCTCCGCCTCCACGGCCGGAGCCCCGCGCAGGCAGTACGCCGCGGTCAGCACCCCCGCCGCGCCGAACACGGCGAGCAGCAGCCGGTGGTCGGCGACCGCGACGAGCCCGGCGCCCACCAGCCCGCCCACCGCCGTGGGCGCGAAGACGAGCGTGTTCGCGGTGGCCGCGACGCGGCCGATCAGTTCGGCGGGCGTCTCGCGCTGGACGGCGGTCAGCACGGTGATCAGCACCCACGGCAGCCCGACGCCGATCGCCGCGCCGCCCGCGAGGGCGGCGGAGACCCACGGCGTGGCACGCGCCGCTATCCCGAGGGCGAAGAGCAGCATCCCGGTGGCCGCGAAGACCCGTTCCGGCATCCGCCGCAGCAGCGCACCCGCGACCACTCCCCCGGCGACGGAGCCCGCGCCCTGCACCGCGTACAGCACGCCCACGAAGGCGGGCGAACGGTGCAGGCCCGCGTCGACCACCGCGTAGATCGTGGAACTGCCGAGCGCGGACAGCAGCATGGCGATCGAGCCGACGGCCACCAGACGGCGCAGCAGGGGGTGCCGGCGCAGGTGGCGGATACCGGCGGCGGTCTGCTCGCGCCAGCTCGACGCGGCCGGGGCGGGCGCCTGCTCGCGCACCCGGACCATCGCGAAGACGGCCGCGGCGAGGGCGAAGGTGACGGCGTCGAGCACGGCGACGGAGCCGCCCCCGTAGCGGACGTACAGCCCGGCGCCGGCGAGCGGGGCGAGGAGCTTCATCGCCTCGTTGGCGGTCATCCGCAGCCCGTTGAAGTCGCCGCGCAGCGCCTCGGGGACGGTGGCGGTGACGACGGCGGCCTCGGCCGCGTCGCAGAGCACCGACGCGGTGCCGTACAGGACGAGCACGGCGAACAGGATCCAGACCAGGTCCGCCGTACGCACCGCGAGCAGCAGCGGCAGCAGGGCGGCCATCGCGGCGTTGACCAGGATCAGCAGCGGACGGCGGCGGACCCGGTCGACCAGCGTGCCGAGCAGCGGACCGGCCAGCGTCGGGGCCCACAGGCAGACGCCGACCAGCGCCGCGAGGCTGCTGGAGCCGGTCAGCGACTTCACCCAGATACCGGCGGCCAGCATCATCGCCGAGCTGCCGAAGCCGGAGACCAGCACGCCGCCCAAGTACGTTCCCGCGTCGCGGTCGCGCAGGACCCCCCATGCCGTCATGACTCCCAACCTAATGCTTGGGAGTCACCGGGGCAACGGGCAGCCCGAAGCGGCACGGAGGGGTGGGAGCGGGGTGCGGGCCGGGCTAGGGCGGGGTGCGGGTGGGGTCATTCCCCTTCGGGGGCCCGGGTGTTGCTCTCCACGGGGGCGGCGGGGGCGGACTCGGCGGCCGGCACGGCGGGCGCAGGCACGGCCGGTGCGGGTGCGGCCGGTGCGGGAGGGGCCGGTGCGGGTGTGGCCGGTGCGGCCGGTGCGGGAGGGGCCGGCGCGGGTGCGGCCGGTGCGGGAGGGGCCGCGCGTTCCAGGAAGCGCAGCAGCTCGACCGGGAAGGGCAGCACCAGCGTCGAGTTCTTCTCCGCCGCGACCGCCACCACCGTCTGCAGCAGCCGCAGTTGCAGGGCCGAGGGGTTGTCCTCCATCTGCAGGGCTGCCTGGGCCAGCACCTTCGAGGCCTGCAGTTCGGCGTCCGCGTTGATGATGCGGGCCCGGCGCTCGCGCTCCGCCTCGGCCTGCCGGGACATCGACCGCTTCATGGCCTCGGGCAGCGACACGTCCTTGATCTCGACCCGGTCGATCTGCACGCCCCAGCCCAGCGCCGGGCTGTCGATCATCACTTCCAGGCCCTCGTTCAGCTTCTCCCGGTTCGACAGCAGCTCGTCCAGATCGCTCTTGCCGATGATCGAGCGCAGCGAGGTCTGGGCGACCTGGGAGACCGCGAAGCGGTAGTCCTCGACCTGGATGACGGCGTCCACGGCGTTGACGACCTTGAAGTACACGACCGCGTCCACCTTGACCGACACGTTGTCGCGGGTGATGCCGTCCTGCCCGGGCACGGGCATCGTCACGATCTGCAGATTGACCTTCCGCAGCCGGTCGATGAACGGGATGATCATCGTGTACCCGGGGGCCTTGGGCTCCGATCTGAGCCGGCCCAGCCGCAGCACGACACCGCGCTCGTACTGCCGCACCACCCGGGACGCGGCCGCCACGTAGACGAACCCGCCCGCGAGGCCCGCAGACACCAGCTCCACGATCATCGCGATCCCCCTGCCGTATACACGTGCAGTGCGTCCAGCGTACTGCCGGAACCCCCGCCGGGCGCCGGTCGTACGGGCGCGGAGGCACACGGCAGGGGCGCGCGGGCCGCACGGGGCGACGGCGCCCCGGCCACCGGGGTGGCGGCCGTGCGGCGGCCGCCACCGGGTTCGCGGCTGTGCGGCGGCCGTCAGCTCCGGGACGGCCGGGGCGTCCGGTCCGCGGCGCGCAGCATCCGGGCGGCCACCTCGCGCAGCCGGTCGGCGAGCTCGGCGGGCTCGTGCACCTCGAACTCCGCGCCGAGCATGGCGATGAAGACGGTCAGGGCCTCCAGGGACTCGGCGCCCGTCCGCAGCTCGCAGGTGGTGTCGTCGATGGCCTCGATCGTGCCGAACCCCGTCCAGCCGAAGTCGGCGACCTCCTCGGCCGACCGGTGCAGGGTGATCCGCGCCTGGTGGCGGTAGGCCCGGGTGGTGACGCCCTTGGCGACGTACGCCGCCGCGTCCTCGGGTGGCTCGCGCGGGGTGAAGCGCGGCCCGCTGGGGGACTTGGGGTCGATGCGGTCGACGCGGAACGTCCGCCAGTCCTCGCGGCTGGTGTCCCAGGCGAGCAGGTACCAGCGGCGCCCGTGGTTGACCAGGCGGTACGGCTCGACCGTGCGGCGGCTGGAGGTGCCGCCGTGGTCGCTGTAGTCGAAGCGCAGCCGCTCGCGGTCGCGGCAGGCGGCGCCGATGACGGTCAGCACGTCCTGGTCGACGGCCGCCCGGTTCGGCGGCGGCGCGTGCACGGTGATCGCCTGCATGGCCTGGACGCGGTGCCGCAGCCGCGAGGGGAGCACCTGCTCCAGCTTGGACAGCGCCCGGACGGAGACCTCCTCGATCCCGGCGACGGTGCCGCCCACGCCGGTGCGCAGGCACAGCGCGACGGCGACGGCCTCCTCGTCGTCCAGGAGCAGCGGCGGCAGCGCGGCGCCCGCGCCGAGCCGGTAGCCGCCGGCCGTGCCCGGTGCGGCGTGCACCGGATAGCCGAGGGTCCGCAGCCGGTCGACGTCGCGGCGCACGGTCCGCGCGGTGACGTCCAGGCGCTCCGCGAGGTCGGGTCCTGACCAGTCCCGCCGGGACTGCAGGAGCGAGAGCAGGCGCAGCAGCCGCGCCGAGGTCTCCAACATGCGGCCAGTCTGCCAGGCACTGCGGACAGCTACTGACCGCATGGGGGACGGCATCAACGACCGTACGACCGCCCGCGCGACCGACCGCGTGGGCGGGATGTCCGCACCCACGGCAGAGCCCCCGCCGGCAGGTCGGCGGGGGCTCCGCTTCTGTCCACTGCAGTCCGTCCCCAGGGTCGATGGTGACGCGTCAGCAGACCGTCGGTGGTGGCCGCGTCAGTAGACGCTGACCCCGTAGGCGCTCAGCGCCTCGGTGACCGGCTGGAAGAACGTCGTCCCGCCGGAGGAGCAGTTGCCGCTGCCGCCCGAGGTGAGGCCGACCGCGATGGAGCCGTTGTAGAGGGAGCCGCCGCTGTCGCCGGGCTCGGCGCAGACGTTGGTCTTGATCATGCCGTAGACGATGTCGCCGCCGCCGTAGTTGACGGTGGCGTTGAGCCCGGTCACCGAGCCGCTGTGGATGCCGGTGGTGGAGCCGCGGCGCTTGACGGGCTCACCGACGTAGGCGTTGCCCGCGCTGGCGATGTCCTGGCTGCCGACGGCGCCGGGGTGCGCGATCGAGGTGTTGTTGTAGCGGACGATGCCGTAGTCGTTGTTCGGGAAGCTGTTGCCGGTGGTCGGGCCGATGGAGGTGCCGCCGGACGTGGTCCACGCCGGGAAGCCCTCGGTGCAGTGGCCCGCGGTGAGGAAGTAGTACGTGCTGCCGCTGCGGACGTTGAAGCCGACCGAGCAGCGCCACTGGCTGGTGTAGACGGCGTCGCCGCCGGAGAGCAGCTTGCTGAACTTGCCGGCCACGCGGTGGATGGTCACGGCGTCGCCGTAGCTCGCGGTGGCCTGGGTCAGCCGCGCCAGCTGGGCGGCGGTGACCCGGCTGTCGACGCTCACGTCGAGCTTGTTGGCCAGCGGGTCGACGGACCACGCCGTGCCGGCGATGTCCGCGCTCTGCGCGGCCTGGCCGGCCCGGTCGAGCACGGCCGAGCTGAACTTGACGGTCCTGGGCGTCGCTCCCGCGGCCCGGACGGCGTCGGCCGCACCGGCCGAGGTGACGTTGACGACGGTGGTCTTCGTCGCCGCGTCGTAGTAGCTGCCCGCGGTGGCGGTGGCGCCGAGCGACGTGGCGACCGCGGCGGCGGCCTCCGGTGATGCCGTGGCCGTGGGGGCGGCGTTGGCGGCGGGCAGCGTGAGCGCGGTGACGGCCACCAGGCCGGACGTCACAGCGAGCAGGCCGGCGCGTCGGGTGATTTTCATCTATTCCTCCTGTGGGGGGTGGAGGTCAGCTCGGCCTGCCCGGCGTCGACACCGATTAACGAACTCGACGTGACCCTGACAAGCACTGGACGGGAGTATTCAGAGCCCGCGCGGAAGACACAAGGGCGCCTTTCGGCCGCACGGAACCGACGCGAAAGCGCCCGTGCGGCCGGGCGGAGCACCGGAGCACACCCTGGCTGACCACAGCTCGGCGAGCCGTGCGGCTCAGCGGGTGAGGACGCGGCTCTCGCCCGCTTCCAGCGCGAACGGCAGCGTGTTGCCGGGCGGCGGGAACGGGCACACGAAAGCGTCGGCGAAGGCGCACGGCGGGAGCAGCGTCCGGTTGAGGTCCAGCACCACCCGGCCGTCGGCGGCGGGCGCCGGGGTGCGCAGGAAACGGAAGCGGTAGCTGCTCCTTCCGCTGGTCGCGTCGGCGATGACGCCCCAGAGGGTGCCGTCCTCCTCGACCGCCACCGCGAGGGCGTGCTCGACGCCGTCCACGGTGAACGCCAGCTCGCCGCTGACCCCGAGCCCGCGCTCCCGGCCGTCGGCGTGCGGCACCAGGACGGCGCGGCCCTCGGGGTACGGGCGGAAGACCGCGGGCAGCACCCAGCGCTCGTCGTAGGGGAACGCGTCGATGCCCGCGAAAGCCTGCCGCGCCTCGGCGGCAGGGTCCCAGATCCGGACGGCCAGCAGGCCCTCACGGTCGATCGCCACGATCCGCTTCTCCCCGAAGAGCACCGGCTCGCCCTCGGGCTCCAGCCGCCCGCGGACACCGTCGTTCCGGTGCACCACCGCGCCGTCCTCCTCCCGCCACTCCCCCGGCAGTCCGGGGATCCTCCCGTCCTCGGTGTCGGCGAGCCAGTACGTGCCGGTCAGGGCCAGTGGCCCGTAAGGTGCGGCGACCGACTCGGCGCGCCGTTCGCGCCAGTTCTTCCAGTCCTGCTCAGTGTCGGAACTCATGGTCATCAACCTTCCACAGCGGCCGCCGCAGGCCGGGGTGATCACGCGGCGTCGTGCCCCTCGTCCTCCGGTCGGCGGCTGCTGTCCGGACGCGGGGTGGGGCGGTGGCCGGAAGTGGCCCGTCCGGATCGCCCGCGGCGGTCATCCGACCGAACGGCCCCCCGCACGGTCGGCGGACCGGTCCACCGCGCGGCTCACCGGCCGGTCGAGCCCGAGGTGCTCGCGCAGCGTCGTCCCGGGCTGGAAGCGGCGGAACAGTCCGCGCTGCTGGAGGACGGGCACGGTCCCGTTCACCAGCCGGGCCAGGTCCCGCGGCGGGTCGGCGGGCCGTACGTGGAAGCCGTCGGTGATCCCGTCGCGGTGCCAGTCGCCGAACAGGTCGGCCAGGACGACGGCGTCGGCCGGGTCGAACAGCTCGACCGCGAGCGAGGCGAGGACCGTGAGCCGGTCCGGGTCCCGGCCGTAGGCCGCCGCCCGGCGGCGCAGGTCGGTGCGTGCCTCGTACGCCAGCCGCTCGGCGTGCGGTCCGCCGACCCGTACGTACGCCACGTCGGCGTGCCGCGCGGCCGTCTCGCGCGGCGCCTCCAGCGTCGCGTCGACCGCGATCACCGGCCACCCGTCGGTCGGCCCGGTACCGGCTGACGCCGTGTCATGGAGCCCGGCGGAGGCGTCGTCCTGGCCGTCCTGCGGTGCGAAGGCGGTCCCGGAGGACGGCCCGGACGGCCCGGAAGCCACCGCGTCCGGGGCCGGCGGCGTCCAGCCGGCCCGGCCGCGGCTGATCCGGTCGAGGAGCACGATCCCGGCCGGGACGGAGGGTGGCCCGGGGTGCGGGGCGGCGACGGCCGCCACCAGGCCGATCCGGTCGGTGGCGGGGGCGACCTGGGTCAGGACGGCGAGCGCGTCGAACCGTCCGGCGGCGCCGTCGGCCGGCGGCGGGGCGTCGTCGAGCGTGACGAAGTCCAGCACGCCGATCTCGGCGAGCCGGGCGAGTTCGACGTAGTGGGCGACCTCGAACCGTTCCCGGTGCTGCTCGCCGCCGTCGAGCGCGAAAGCGAGGTGGAGCGGTTGGATGGGCCGATGGGTCGGAGGGGTCTGGGGCATGCGAGGACTCCGTGGACACACAGAAGGAGCACGGGAGTTGCCTTCACGCACGCCGCGTCCCTCAACGCGGCCGGGCCGTCACGACCTTGCCCGAGGCTAATCCCCAGGCGTCACCCACTGTCAAGCGTGTCCACCTGGTGGGCACCGCGTCTCAGCGTGGTTGACGGATGGGGACGGCTGCTGGTCCACTGGCCGCATGCGCAGCTGTCAGTTGGTGACCCGCGACCACATCGACTTCGGTCGGGTGTGGTCGTCCTCGTGTTGTCGCTGACCTCTTAGGCCTGCCCGGCCGGCCCCGGCTCCGCCCCGCCTCGCGCGCACCGCGCCGCCGCGGCCGCCCCCCTCGGGCCCCCGCTCTTCCGCAGCTCTCCCGTCAGCCCGGTCGGTCTTCCTTCACGTACGCGCACGCGCACACCGCCACACCGCCTTCTCTCCCTCCCTCGTCAGCACCTTTCGAGTTCGAGAAGGACTCCGCACCATCCCCTTCGGAGCCACGATCCGTTCAGAGCCACGATCCTCCGGTGTTCAGCAGTCACATGGTGTTCAGCAGTCACAACCGCAATCGCAGCAGTTGCAGCAGTCGCATCCATCGCAGCAGTCACAACCATCGCAGGAGCAGTCGCAGTCGGAGCACCAGCCCTCGCGGCGCCGGCCGTTCCACGGGTCCTCGTAGTGGTCCCGGCAGCACAGCTGGCAGGTGCAGCACAGCCCGCTCCACACCGCGCAGCCGGCGATCAGTCCCCGCTGGCGCGGCGGCTCGGGCGGCGGGCCGTTCGGCGGGAAGCCCGGCCCGCCGGGCGCGTACGGGCTCTGCCCGGGGGCGTACGGATTGCCGCTCAGCTGCGGCTGCCCCTGCGTTCCGTGCGCGCAGGAGCCGCCGAACGCGCGGTCCACCGAGCGTCCCAGCTCGTGGGCGAGCAGGAGGTGCACGAGACGGCGGTCGGTGAACTCGGCGTCCTTCAGCGCCAGCCGCACCCCGTGCACCGCGTCGTCGCACAGCCGCCGCGCCTCGTCGCGGCCGGTGCCCGTCGCCGTCAGCGGGTTCCACGCGCCCGACGCCGCGTCGGCCGCCTGGTCCTCGACCGCGTCCAGCAGGTGCGCCAGCCGTCCGAAGAGCCGGCCGGCCTCCTCCAACGGGGCGCGGTTGCCCGGCCGTCCGGCGAGGACCGCGGTGTGGCCGAAGGCGGCCGCGGTCGCCGTCTCGGTCGGCTCGGTGACGGTCAGCAGCGGGGTGCCCGTCCTGGCCAGCGCCTCGATCCCGCTCTGCCGGTCCACCGCGTCCAGCAGCACCGCCGTGTCGAACCCGACCCCGCCGCCGGTCCGCGCCCCGGCCCGGTCCCAGCGCCGGGCGACGGTCCGCGCCGCGGCCGCGACCGGCCGCCGCGCCATGGCGCCGTCCCGGTCGTCGATGTGGTCGCGCATCTTCGCCGACGCCAGCACGAGCGAGACGGCGGCGGCCAGCCGCGCGCCCTCACCCGTCGCCACCGGGGCGGTGCGCATGCCGCGCAGCGGGCAGGGACCGGCGGTCCGGCGCCACTTCGCGGACGTCTGCGCGCCCGGGACCTGGGCCTCGACGAGCGCCGAGATGATCAGGCCGTCGTAGTTGGTGGCGATCCGGGCCAGCTGCCCGTGGTCGTCGCGCAGCGCGAGGCACAGCCCGCACAGGTGCGCCATCCAAGAAGTGGCGAGTCCCTCCGACATCCGGTGGCGACACGGCCTGATAATTCCGAACAACGCTCCCCCAGCGACTTCATCGTACGATCGGCCCGACATGCTACCGATGGAACGATCTCATGACCGGCGTACCGCCGTACGGACGCGGCCCGTCACCCGGAAGAGGGGAGCGCTCCCAGCACTTCGTCACCTTCCGTACGCCTATGGCTACCTGACTCCCCGACACCTATCTTGTGCACCAGTACCGTCACAAGTCCCCTGGGTGGCGGCTATCCGCTTGGCGCATCATCGGCATCATGGACGACCATAGGGGTACGGGCGATATCGACCGTGTGTGAAAGGAGGCGTCCATGGGTTCGGTTCGACGAGCGAGTGCCTGGCTGGGCCTCGTCGACGACAACGGCGACGAAAGCTACTACGACGAGGAGTACGCCGACTACGGCGAGGGGTCCGAGCGCGGCGACGCCTGGGTGACCGACCCCAGGGTGCAGGTGGCGAGCGAGACGGCCGAGGATCAGGGCCGGCAGATCGCGACCGTGACCCCGGACGGCTTCCGCGACGCCCGCGGCATCGGCGAGCTCTTCCGCAAGGGCGTCCCGGTGATCGTCAACCTCACGGGCATGGAGTCCAGCGACGCCAAGCGCGTCGTCGACTTCGCGGCCGGTCTCACCTTCGGGCTGCGCGGCTCGATCGAGCGCATCGCCACCCGTGTGTTCCTGCTGACCCCCGCCGACTACATGGTCCTCAACGCCGAGTCCAAGCGCGGCGCGGACGGCTTCTTCAACCAGAACTGATCCGCCACGCTCGGACCTGATCCGCCACGCTCGGAACTGGTCCAGCACGCTCAGCACCACGGAAGCACGGTATGGACAACGCTGTGAGCAGCCTGGGAGCCGTCGCCAACAGTCGTCGGTAGTCGTCCTCGGTCATCCTCGGACGGCACCCAGGCGGCCCTGCGGTGCGGCTGCCTCCGGCGGCCTGCGCCCTGGCGCGTGCCCTTTCCGGCTCCGTGACGCCACCGGCGCGTCCGCCGTCGAGCCGGGCCGCCGCCCGCGCAGGATGATCACATGCCAGAGACAGAGACGTCCCGTCCACTGCCCCGCCGGCCACTTCCTCGCCGTCGGCGCCACCGCGCTGCTCGGTCTCGGTGCCGCGGGGGCGACGCCGGCCGCCGCGCGGGCCCGGCGGCTCCCCACGCCCGAGCGCGAGGTCGTTGCCGGCCCCATGGTGATGGCCCTCACCTTCGACGACGGCCCCAGCCCGCAGTACACGCCGCAGGTGCTGGACGTCCTCCGCGCGTACGGCGTCCGCGCGACGTTCTTCGTCTGCGGCGACAACGTCGGGCTGTACCCGGACGTCGTGCGCCGCATCGTCGCGGAGGGGCACGCGGTGGGGAACCACAGCTGGTCCCACCCTCATCTCGGTGAGCTGTCCGCCGCGGACGTGCGCGGCCAGATCCAGCGCACCCAGGACGCCGTCGCGAAGGTCGGCGGGCGGACGCCGGTGCTGTTCCGTGCCCCGTACGGCGACTTCGCGGACGCCGCCCTGACCGTCTGCGCCGACCTCGGGCTCCGCCCGATCTCCTGGTCGGTGGACCCGTCGGACTGGGCCAACCCCGGCGCCGGCACCATCGCCGACCGGGTCCTCGCCGGTGCGGCCACCGGGTCCATCGTGCTCAACCACGACGGCACCGAGGGCGGCGACGACAACCCCGCGCCCGGCAGCGGCGGCGACCGCTCGCAGACGGTCGCCGCGCTGCGGAGCTACCTGCCCGAGCTGATCGACGCCGGCTACTCGTTCACCACCCCGGACGCCCATCCGCCGCGTTAGGACGGGAAAGGGGGGTACCCGCCCGCTGGGCCGGGCGGCTCACCTCAGCGGAAGGCGTCGAGTCCGGTGAGCGCCTTGCCCAGGACCAGCTGGTGCATCTCCACGGTGCCCTCGTAGGTGAGCACCGACTCCAGGTTGGTCGCGTGCCGCATCACCGGGTACTCCAGCGAGATGCCGTTGGCGCCGAGGATGGTGCGGGCGGTGCGGCAGATCTCGATCGCCTCGCGCACGTTGTTGAGCTTGCCGAAGCTGACCTGCTCCGGGCGCAGCCGCCCGGCGTCCATTCGCGTGCCCAGGTGGTGGGCGAGCAGGATGCCCTTGTGCAGTTCCAGCGCCATGTCGGCGAGTTTGGCCTGGGTGAGCTGGAAGCCGCCGATGGGCCGGCCGAACTGCTCGCGGGTCTTCGCGTACTCCCGCGCCGACTCGAAGCTGCTGCGGGCCGCGCCCATCGCGCCCCAGACGATGCCGTAGCGCGCGTGGTTCAGACAGCTGAGCGGACCCTTGAGCCCCGCTCCCTCGGGCAGCACCGCGTCGGCGGGCAGCCGCACGTCGTCCAGGACGAGTTCGCTGGTGACCGAGGCGCGCAGGCTCCACTTGTGCTTGATCTCCGGCGCGGAGAAGCCGGGGGCGTCGGTGGGGACGACGAAGCCGCGGATGCCGTCGTCGGTGCGGGCCCAGACCACCGCGACCCCTGCCACCGAGCCGTTGGTGATCCACATCTTGCGGCCGTTGAGCACCCAGTCGGTGCCGTCGCGCTTGGCGTGGGTGCGCATCCCGGCCGGGTCGGAGCCGTGGTCGGGCTCGGTGAGCCCGAAGCAGCCGATGACCTCGCCGGAGGCCATCCGCGGCAGCCACTCCTGGCGCTGCTCCTCGGAGCCGAAGCGGTGGATGGCGTACATCGCCAGCGATCCCTGCACGGAGACGAGGGAGCGGATCCCGGAGTCGGCCGCCTCCAGTTCCAGGCAGGCCAGGCCGTACTGGACGGCGCTGGCGCCCGCGCAACCGTAGCCGGTGAGGGACATGCCCAGCGCGCCGATCGAGCCCAGCTCGCGGGCGAGTTCGCGGATGGCGGGCAGCTCGCCGGCCTCGTACCACTCGGCCACGTGCGGCAGGACGCGGTCCGCGGCCCAGTTCCTGACGGTCGCGCGGACGGCGCGGTCCTCGTCGCTGAGCAGATCGTCGATCCCGAGCGGGTCGTACGGGTCGAACGGCGGCAGCGCGCTCCCGGACATGGCGGTCTCCTGGGTGAGCTCCGAGGGTGATCTACAAAGGTCGGGGACGACGCTACGTGCGTGCACCCGCCACGTAAAGACCCGTCTGCTGTTCGCCCGCGGACACCAGTCGTTCGGCTTCCGGCGCGTGGTGCTGGGCGGGCAGCGGGTGGCGGTCGGGGTGCGCGGCCTGCTCGGGGTGCGCGGTGTGCTCCGGGTGCGCGGCCTGTGCTGCGTGCTCCGGGTGCGCGGGACGCTCCGGGTGCTCCGGCTGCTTGGTGAGGGACGGCCGGTGCTCGTCGGCGGGGGGCGCGGCTTCCTCCGCGCACGCCAGGAGGGCGCCGCAGTCCATCACCCGCGGCAGCCGGAGCGCGGCGAGCGCGCCCAGCAGGAGCAGCCCCGCGCTGACGACGAGCGTGATGTGCAGCCCGGTCACGAAGGAGTGCCGGGCGGCCTGCCGCAGCGCGGCGCCCGCCGGGCCGCCGAGCCGGCCGGAGACGTCGTACGCCTCCCCGAGCGAGTTCGCGGCGGCGGCGCTCTCGGCGGACGGCACCCCGGCGACGTGCGCGACGCCCGGACCGTACGCCGCGTTCATCACGCTGCCGAGCAGCGCGATGCCCATGCCCGCGCCGAGTTGGTAGGAGGTCTCGCCGATGGCCGCGGCGCCGCCCGCCTGGGCGGCGGGCGCTTCGCTGAGCATGGACTCGTACGCCCCGAAGATCGTGGTCTCCAGGCCGAATCCGAGCAGGACGAAGGCGCCGGTGAGCAGCATCGGCCGGTCGGTCTGCCCCATCAGCGTCAGGGACAGCACGGCGACGGCGGTGAGCACGAACCCGGTGCCGACCATGGCGCGGGGCCCGAACCGGTGCAGCAGACGCGAGCCGCACAGCCCGGCGGCCATCGCGGCGAAGGTCAGCGGCAGCAGGCGCAGCCCGGTCGCGAAGGGGCTGAGGCCGAGTACCAGTTGCAGGTACTGCACGGCGATCAGTTCCAGGCCGACGAGGGCGAGCATGGCCAGGACGATGCAGCCGACCGAGGTGCTGAAGGTCGGGCGGGAGAACATGCCGACGTCTATGAGGGGGTGCTCGCGGCGCTTCTGGCGGCGCACGAAGAGCACCAGCAGCACCGCGCCGACCACGACGGGCCCGAGCGCGCCGGGGTCGAGCAGGCTCGCGCCTCCGCCGAGGCGCTTGACCCCGAGGACCACGCCGAGGACGCCGAACGCCGCCATGAGCGCGCCGAGCACGTCCCACGGGCCGCAGCCCTCGCCCCGGGACTCGGGCAGCAGCCACCGCGCGACCGGCAGGATCACGGCCATCAGCGGGATGTTGATGAGGAAGACCGAGCCCCACCAGAAGTGCTCGACGAGGAAGCCGCCGAGCACCGGCCCGATCGCGGCGCCCACGGCGGCGACGGCGCTCCACACGCCGATGGCGACCGCGCGCTCGCGGCGGTCGGGGAAGACCTGGCGCAGGATCGACAGCGTGGCCGGCATGATCATGGCGCCGCCGACCCCGAGCAGCGCGCGGGCCGCGATGAGCACGTGCGCACCGGTGGCGAAGGCGGCGAGGGCGGAGGCGAGGCCGAAGAGCCCGTAGCCGATCAGCAGGATCCGGCGGCGTCCGACGCGGTCGCCGAGGGTGCCGAAGAGGATGAGCAGCGACGCGGCGACGAGCGGATAGGCGTCGACGATCCACAGCAGCTGTATCGCGCCGGGGTGCAGGTCCTCGGTGAGGGCGGGGACCGCGACGTGCAGGACGGTCGCGTCCAGTGCGACGAGCAGCAGGCTCACGCACAGCACCACCAGGACGGTCCAGCGCCCGGCGGGACGCTGGTGCGGTGGGACGGCTGCCGGCACCGGTCTCGCCGAGCCGACCGTTGTCGTCCCAGCCATCTGCGTACCTCCCAGCGGGGTGCTCTCACTACCTCGGAACTGGACGTCGCTACACCATTCCGGTTGACCGGTGGTGAAGGCGAGTGAGACGACAGAGTACGCCAGGTGGAGGTCTCGTCGAGTGGCCCACCTCACCTTGACGGAATGATCCGCTCCGGGGTGCGGGCGCGGGGGCCGTGCCTGGCCTGGACGAACGGGCTCCGGATGGGCTCGGGATGGACACCGGACGGGTGCCGGGGCGGTGCAGGGACAGGTGCCGGGGCGGGTGTGCGCGGGGGTCAGCGCAGCGTGACGACGGTGGCGGTGCCCAGCGAGCCGGTGGTGCGGATGGTGCGGGTGGTGGTGGGGCGGCCGGCGATGAGTTCGCGCAGCGCGGCGGCGCCCGGCTGCAGCCGGCCGTGCCGGAAGAGGACGAAGCTCACCTCGGTGCCCGCCGGGACGCCGGTCCCCGCCGCGAAGCCGGCCTCCCGGGCCTGGGCGTAGGTGATCGCGTCGCACCCCGAGTACCAGCCCATCTCCGGCTCGTACCCGGTGACCAGCAGGCAGGGGCGGTCCGAGGAGAGCCGTTCCGCCACCGGGATCGTCGACTCGCGCTCCGCGTTCGGCGCGGGCATCGCCCCGTGCGCCACCGACATGGCGGTCGCCGGGACGGTGACGGCCGCGAGCAGCGCCACGGCGGTCAGCACCTGCGCGGACCAGCGTCCGGTCAGGTCGGCGAGAGCCTGCACGCCGAGGATGGTGAGCAGCACCACCGACAGGTAGACGAAGCGCGGCTCTCCGTCGGTGGCCACCCCCAGCAGGAGCATGACGAGCACGGCCGTCGACCCGAGGAAGACCTTCCGGCGGGCCGTGCCGCCCTCGGCCCCGGCGCTCCGGCGCCGGCGCAGGGCGGCGCCGGCCGCGTAGAGCCCGGCCGCCATCACCACCGCGCCGAGGTCGCCGGCCAGCCGGTACGGGAAGATGCCGAGGTAGTAGACGAACCCGTCGCCCACGTAGGCGCGGTTGGCGTGCGAGGTCGCGGAGAAGACCAGCCCCAGCGGCCAGCCGGCCACCTTCGTCGCGTACACGAAGTGCGGCACCAGGCCCGCGAGGAAGACGGCCGCCGCGACGGCCAGCCGGCGGCGCTGCGCCAGCCAGGCGCGCGGCCCGTAGGCGGCGACGGCGGCGATCGCGATCGCGACGAGGTTCCCGGCGACCCCGTAGCGCAGGTAGAACGCGGCCAGCGCGAAGGGCGGCACCCAGAGCAGGGCGCGCGAGGACGGCTTCTCCTGCGCCCGCGTCAGCAGGTACACCACGATCAGCAGCAGGCCGGTGGAGCCGATGTCGTTGAGGAACTCGGGCACCCGGCGCAGGAAGCCGAGCCCGCCCAGGACCAGCAGCGCCGCGACGGCCGCCCGGTGCGGGGTCGTCCAGCGGGCGGCGACGAGGTAGGTGACGGTGAGGGTGAAGAGCGCCAGGACGAGCGCCACCGCCCTGACGGCGCCGACCGTGTCGCTCAGGCCCAGCGCGATCCGGCCCAGCACCGGCAGGCCGATCGGCCGGTAGGTGCCCCAGCCGGCGTCCGGGGTGCCGTCCGCCCAGGACCGCGCCTTGTCGGCATAGACCGCCTCCTCGTGCCCCAGGTACGGCTCCTGGTCCTGCAGCGCCGCCCAGACCGCGGCGGCCGTCGCGAGCACGGCGGCCGGCGGCGCCCAGGACGGGACGCGGCGCAGCTGGACGGCGATCCGGGACAGGACGTAGGGCGGTCTGCGCCCGGCCGTCGCCCAGGGACGGGCCAGCAGCCACGCGGGAGCGGCGGCCAGGAGGAACGGAAGGGGCTGCCATCCGGGCAGCGGGCCGCCGACACCGACGGCCAGCAGGATCTGCTGGACGACCGCCGCCGCGGTGAACACGCAGGCGACGACGAGCGCCGGCTGCCTCCCGGGGCGGACCACGGCATGCTCCTCAGGTTCGTCGGACGTTCCGGGGTCGCCGGGCCGAACGCCCAGGTCACGTGCGTGCCGCCGGGACGGCCCCAAACGCTATCGCACGTCCCGCGCTCCATGATCGGCGCGGTGTCCCGCCATTCGGACGGGAAACAGCGCGCATCGCCGAGGGTAATAGCCGATA
This sequence comes from Streptomyces sp. NPDC006733, assembly GCF_040636125.1. Classification (NCBI taxonomy): domain Bacteria; kingdom Bacillati; phylum Actinomycetota; class Actinomycetes; order Kitasatosporales; family Streptomycetaceae; genus Streptomyces; species Streptomyces sp. NPDC006733. Next base: position 96,481 of record NZ_JBEYJD010000022.1, read on the forward strand.
AAAAGGCGGTTGTGATGTGAGTATCGACACCCGAACATAAAATCCAGGGTTAGCGAATTTTCCTCGATTCTGTGAGTGGTCAATGGAACGGATGAGACGCACTCCACATCACATCGTCATTACAAAGCAGCACGTTCGGCCGGTCTCCGCTGTCACACGCTGTAACGTCGATTCAGTGCGAACCGATGAGAAGCTCCACCGACCGGCGGAGTACCCGACACGCGACCTACCGCGTATGAGCCGAACACGCCTCTGGCTGTTCGGCTCGACGCTTGCGGTCTACGTGGCCATCGTCGTGGGCGTCCTCACCTCCTCCAAGCTCGTGACGCTGGACTGGCAGGTGATGCTCTGGCGCCCCTACAAGCAGTGGCCCCAGATCCACGCGGCCCTGGACTACTTCGTGGTCCTGGGGCAGCGCGGTCCGACCGCGGTGATGGTCGCGGCCTGGCTGGGCTGGCGTGCCTGGCGGCAGCGCAGCCTGCACCCGATGCTGGCCCTCGGCGCCTCCCTGCTGCTGCTGAACATCACCGTCGGCGCCGTGAAGTACGGGCTGGGCCGGCTCGGCCCGCACTACGCCACCTCCGTGGGATCGCCGGAGCTCTTCGCCGGCGGCGATATATTTCCCTCGGGACACACCGCCAACGCGGTCGTGACCTGGGGCGTTCTGGCATATCTGGCGACCACCCCGCGGGTGCGCCGGTGGGCCTCGGTCATCGCCGCACTGCTGGCCCTCGGGGTCGGCATGACGACCATCTACCTCGGCACCCACTGGGTGAGCGACGTCCTGCTCGGCTGGGCCGCCGGCCTGCTGGTGCTGCTCGCCCTGCCCTGGTTCGAGCCCGCGATGGCGTGGGCCGAGGAGTTCCTGGTGGCCGCCTGGAACCGGCTCAGGAGCGGTTCGGACCTCGTCCCCGTACCGGCCAGGGCGCTCGGACAGCGTCCGGGACTGGTGACCCAGCGCACCTCCAAGGCGGGCTCCCCGCCCGCCCTGGAGCCCGTCGGCGCGACCGCGGGCACCCACCCGGCCGTCACCCCGCACGCCCCGGGACGGCCCCCGGCCACCCGCCACGAGCGCACCCCGGTCACCCCGACCGGCAGCCGCCGGCCGCCCGTCGAACGCCCCCTGCGGCCCCTCCCGCTCGCCCACCAGCAGGCGCGCGGACGCGGCGCCGCGGGCAGCTGACGCCGCCCCGACAACGCCGAGGAGGCCTTGCGGACCGTTCCACCGGTCCGCAAGGCCTCCCGTCGTTTTTCGGCCGTTTCCCCGTCGGGCCCGGCCCGGGGGCGGGTTTCGGGGCGGGTTTCAGCCCTGCCAGCTGCGCGTCACCCTGCCGTCCGCGACGCTGAAGTTCAGCCGCCCCTCCACGTACTCCATGGTGATGATCGCCCCCTCCGGAAGGGAGCGGACCGTGGTCCAGCCACGCTCTCTGGCGCGCTGCTCGGCCTCCTCCGGGGGCAGTCCCACGTAGGCCTCGCCGGGGTCGTCGGGCGGCCGGGATCCAGGTGTCGGTATCGGTGCCATACCCCCACCGTAAGCACGGGACGCACATCGGGGAAGGCGCGAACGGACAGCACTCACCGTAGATCGTCACGCTTCTGTCACAGAATCCGCTGACGCGTTTGATCTCTCGCGGAAATGTTCGGAAACCGGTTAATTCGCCTCCGACACAACATGCGCATGGATCGCGCACATCATGTCCGCAATGCCTCCAACTCCTCGTCCGTCAGGAGTCGGGAGCGTATAAGGAAGCGATTTCCCGTCGGCGCCTCCAGAGAAAACCCGCTCCCCCGCCCGGGCACCACGTCAATCGTCAGATGCGTATGGCTCCAGTACGCGAACTGGTCCCGGGCCATCCACACCGGCACCGGCTCCATGCCCGCGACGTCCAGGTCCCCGAGGTGCACGTCCGAGTCCCCGGTCAGGAACTCGCCCGCCGGATAGCACATGGGCGAGCTGCCGTCGCAGCACCCGCCGGACTGGTGGAACATCAGCGGACCGTGCTCGTCGGCCAGCCGCCGCAACAACTCCGCCGCCGCCCCGGTCACCCCGACCCGATTACTCACATCCATGCCCCACCACCCCTGTCTCCTCCCCGACCACCACCCCGCGCACTCCCCCGAACCGGAACCCGGGTTCCCGGGCCGCACCCCTGCGACCCGGGGACCCGGAACCCTCTAGAAGAAGCCCTGGGCGTTCGGGCTGTAGCTGACCAGGAGGTTCTTGGTCTGCTGGTAGTGGTCGAGCATTTGCTTGTGGTTCTCGCGGCCTATGCCGGAGTTCTTGTAGCCGCCGAAGGCCGCGTGGGCCGGGTAGGCGTGGTAGCAGTTGGTCCAGACGCGGCCGGCCTGGATGGCGCGGCCGGCGCGGAACGCGGTGTTCATGTCGCGGGTCCAGACGCCGGCGCCGAGGCCGTAGAGGGAGTCGTTGGCGAGGGAGACGGCGTCGTCGAGCTCGTCGAAGCGGGTCACCGAGACGACGGGGCCGAAGATCTCCTCCTGGAAGATCCGCATGCTGTTGTCGCCCTCGAAGATGGTCGGGGCCACGTAGTAGCCGCCGGAGAGGTCGCCACCGAGGTCCAGGCGCTCGCCGCCGATGAGGAGTTTGGCGCCCTCGGCGGTGCCGATGTCGATGTAGGAGAGGATCTTCTCCAGCTGGTCGTTGCTGGCCTGGGCGCCGATCATCGTGCCGGTGTCCAGGGGGTTGCCCTGCTGGATGGAGCGGGTGCGCTCCAGGGCGTCGCCGAGGAAGGTGTCGTAGATCGGCGCCTGGATGAGGGCGCGGGACGGGCAGGTGCAGACCTCGCCCTGGTTGAGGGCGAACATCGTGAAGCCCTCGAGGGCCTTGTCGTAGAACTCGTCGGGAGCCGCCGCGACGTCGGCGAAGAAGATGTTCGGGCTCTTGCCGCCGAGCTCCAGCGTGACCGGGATGATGTTCTGGCTCGCGTACTGCATGATCAGCCGGCCGGTGGTGGTCTCGCCGGTGAAGGCGACCTTCGCGATGCGGGGGCTGGAGGCGAGCGGCTTGCCGGCCTCGGTGCCGAAGCCGTTGACGACGTTGACGACGCCCGGCGGGATCAGGTCCTGGATCAGATCCATCAGGTACATGATCGAGGCCGGGGTCTGCTCGGCCGGCTTGAGGACCACGCAGTTGCCGGCCGCCAGCGCCGGGGCGAGCTTCCAGACGGCCATCAGGATCGGGAAGTTCCACGGGATGATCTGCGCGACGACCCCCAGCGGCTCCTGGAAGTGGTAGGCGACGGTGTCCTCGTCCAGCTGCGAGATCGTCCCCTCCTGGGCCCGCAGCACCCCCGCGAAGTACCGCAGGTGGTCGATGGCCAGCGGCAGGTCGGCGGCCAGCGCCTCGCGGACCGGCTTGCCGTTGTCCCAGACCTCCGCGATGGCCAGTTCGGTCAGGTGCTGCTCCATCCGGTCGGCGACCCGGTTCAGGACGGCCGCCCGCTCGGCCGGGGCGGTCCGCCCCCACGCGGGGGCCGCCGAGTGGGCCGCGTCCAGGGCGAGTTCCACGTCGGCGGCGGTGGAACGGGCGATGTCGACGAAGAGCCGGCCGGTGACCGGCGTGGGGTTCTCGAAGTAGCCCCCCGCGACCGGGGCGGTCCATTCGCCGCCGATCCAGTTCTCGTAACGGGAGGGGAAGGAGGCGGGGCTGCCGGAGTTTCCAGGGGGCTGATAGACCGTCATGAGCCTGCTCCTTCGGTGAAGCCGCGAGCGGATGCCGTGAGTAGCGGTGCCGTGGTGGTCGCGCTGTGCCGTGATAGCCGAGCCGTGCGGGCCGCGGGGGGATTGCGGAGGATCGCCCGGGAAACCGATGCCGCGCACGCTACTGCGGCGGGACCGAGTCGGCCAGATCGCCTCCGCACTCTCGCGTGTTGGTCATAGGGACGCGCATGATGGGCTCCTGTCCCGGATGGCTCACAGGTGTCCGAGGGAAAGGGAGCGCTCCATGGCGGCACCGGCGAAGGAGGCGGCACCGGAACCGGTGCGGGAACGGCAGCCGGGGCGGTTGGTGGTGGATTGGCTCACCACGACCGATCACAAGAAGATCGGCCATCTCTATCTGATCACGTCGTTCGGATTCTTCCTGGCTGCGGGGCTGATGGCGCTGCTGATGCGCGCGGAACTCGCCCGGCCCGGAATGCAATTGATCACGAACGAGGAGTTCAACCAGACGTTCACGATGCACGGCACGATCATGCTGCTGCTCTTCGCCACCCCGACCTTCGCGGGATTCGCCAACGAGATCATGCCGCTGCAGATCGGCTCGCCGGACGTCGCCTTTCCCCGGCTGAACATGTTCTCCTACTGGCTGTTTCTGTTCGGCGGCCTGATCGTGCTGGGCAGCCTGGTGGTCCCCGGCGGCCCCGCGAGTTTCGGCTGGTTCGCGTACGCGCCGCTGAACAGCATGACGCGCTCCCCCGGCATCGGCGCCGACATGTGGATCATGGGGCTGGCGCTCGCCGGTTTCGGCACGATCCTGGGCGCGGTGAACTTCCTGACCACGATCATCGGGATGCGCGCGCCGGGCATGACGATGTTCCGGATGCCGGTCTTCACCTGGAACGTGCTGTTCACGTCGATCCTGGTGCTCATCGCCTTCCCCGTGCTGGCGGCGGCGCTGCTGGTGCTGGAGGCGGACCGGCGGTTCGGCTCGGTGGTCTTCGATCCGGCGAACGGCGGGGCGCTGCTGTGGCAGCACCTGTTCTGGTTCTTCGGCCATCCCGAGGTGTACATCATCGCGCTGCCGTTCTTCGGCATCATCTCCGAGATCATTCCGGTCTTCTCCCGGAAACCGATCTTCGGCTATACCGCCCTGATCGGCGCGACGATGGCGATCACGGGGCTGTCGGTCGTCGTGTGGGCGCACCACATGTTCGTGACCGGCGCCGTGCTGCTGCCGTTCTTCTCGTTCATGTCGTTCCTCATCGCGGTGCCGACCGGGGTGAAGTTCTTCAACTGGATCGGCACGATGTGGCACGGGTCGCTGAGTTTCGAGACGCCGATGCTGTGGTCGGTCGGCTTTCTGGTCAGCTTCCTGTTCGGCGGTCTGACCGGAGTCATTCTCGCCTCGCCGCCGATGGACTTCCACGTCAGCGACTCGTACTTCGTCGTGGCGCACTTCCACTACGTCGTCTTCGGGACCGTGGTCTTCGCGATGTTCGCCGGGTTCTACTTCTGGTGGCCGAAATTCACCGGGAAGATGCTCGACGAACGGCTGGGAAAGATCCATTTCTGGACGCTGTTCTTCGGATTCCACACGACGTTCCTGGTGCAGCACTGGCTGGGCGTCGAGGGAATGCCGCGCCGGTACGCCGACTACCTGGCGGCGGACGGATTCACCACGCTCAACACGATCTCGACGATCGGCGCGTTCCTGCTGGGCATGTCGACGCTGCCGTTCGTCTACAACGTCTGGAAGACGGCCAGGTACGGCGTCAGGGTCGACGTCGACGATCCGTGGGGCTTCGGCCGGTCCCTGGAGTGGGCGACCTCCTGCCCGCCGCCGCGCCACAACTTCGTGACGCTGCCGAAGATCCGCTCCGAGTCCCCCGCCTTCGACCTGCACCACCCGGAGGTGGCGGCGCGCGAGGAGCTGTGACCCGCCCGCGCGACGGTCACTGACTCACAGTCGCCACTGATCAGCGCCCCTCACCGACACGCGGCCGTCACCGACCCGCGCCCGTCACTTCCGCAGCGTCCGCCGCGCTTTGCGCCCCGCCGCCAGCGCCACGTCGCCCAGCGTGTACGCGGTGCCCAGCAGCTGTCCGCCGGCCGACAGCACGGCGGCGCGCCCGCGGCCGCCGGGCCGGGCCCGCTCGTCCAGCAGCCGCTGGAAGAGCGTCTCGTGCAGCCGGGCGATCCGGTCCGGGTCGTAGCTCTCGGCCTTGGCCGAGGCCGCGCGGCCCATCGCGGCGCGCAGCTCGTCGTCGTTGATCAGCCGCAGCAGCGCGGCGGCCATCGCGTCGGGGTCGCGCGGCGGCACCAGCAGGCCGTCCACACCGTCGGAGATGATCTCCCGCGGGCCCAGCGGGCAGTCGGTGCTGACGACGGGCAGGCCGGCGCGCATGCCCTCGACGATCGTCATGCCGAACGACTCCATGCTGGACGAGACGGCCAGGATGGACGCCTTCGCCAGCTCCGGCTCCAGCGGCGAGACGGGGCCCATCAGATGGACGGCGTCCTGCGCGTGGAGCTCGGCGACGAGGTCGGCCAGCTTCTGCCGTTCGGCGCCGGCGCCGAACAGCCGCAGGGTCCAGTCCGGCCGCTCCGCCGCAACCTTGGCGAAGGCGCGGATCAGGTCGTCGTAGCACTTCGCGGGCGCGAGCCGGCCGGCGGCGACGACCACCGGCTCCGTGCACGGCGAGGGGTCGGTGCCGGTCGCGGGAACGCTGTTGGGCACCGGGGCGACCCGGACGCCCGGGATGCGGCGGCGGTAGGCGGCGGCGTCGGCCGCGGTGGTGGTGACCACCGCGTCGAGCCGCGGGTAGAGCCGGCGCAGCAGCAGGACGAGCTTGGTGGAGTGGGTGTCGAGGGTCAGGTGCTCCTGGGCGACGCGCACCATGGTGCGCGGAGCCTGCCGCGCGATGTGCACGTTGAGCCCGGGGCGGGTGCCGACGACGACGTCCGCGTCGAGCTGTGCCAGGTGCCGGGCGATGCGCTCGTCGGTGAGGGCGCTGTAGTGGTCGTGGCGGCGGTCGGACGACGGGAAGACCGTGGCGGGGGTGGCGCGCCGCGGGTCGTCGAGGTCGGAGTCCTGGCTGTCCTTGCGCAGGTCGACCAGGTGCCGCAGCCGGACGCGGGGGTCGTAGGGGAACTGCGGCCGGTCCAGGTGCCGGAAGACGGAGACGATCTCCACATCGTGCCGCTCGGCCAGTTGGCCGGCGAGGTTGCACGTCGTCCGGATGGTGCCGCCGATTCCGTACGCGTTGTGGATCAGGAATGAGATGCGCATGCGTTCGTGTGTCTCCCCGTTGCCCGGCGGTTCCCCCGCCCGTCGCCGTTCATGGACGACAGACGGACGATAGCAAGATCTGGTCGTATCCCACGGGGACCTGCTGTCGCGCACCCGCACCCCGGAACGCCGCACCCGCACCTCAGGGCACAGCACCCGCACCCCGGAACGCCGCACCCGCCCACCGGGGCCCCGCTACGGCCGGTAGGGCACCTGCGGCACGGTGAGGCAGTCGGCCGCCGGGTCGCCGCCCTGGGTGACCCAGCCGCCGCGCCCGCCCTGGGCCGCGTCCGACCAGCGGGCGACGGACAGGCAGGTGCGGCGGGTGGCGGGCGGGTCCGGCAGCGCGGTGAAGGTCACCGGCACCAGCAGTCCCCGGGCGTCGTAGGGGTGCGCGCGCCCCACGAACCGCTCGACGCAGCCGCGGTCGGGGGCCGCCCCGCCGGCGGTGCAGCCGGTGAGGGCGTCGGCGAGCCACATCGCGGCCGCCCAGCCCTCCAGCTGCCACTGGGAGAACTGCCCGGCCTCCTTGCCGTGCGCGCGCTGCCAGGCGGCCATGCCGTCGCGGAAGGCGGCGACGGCGGGGTGCCCGGTCTCGTCGTGGTTGCGGCTGCCCGAGGTCGCCCACAGCGCGTTCCGGCAGCCGGCCGCGCCCTGGTAGTCGGCGGGCACGGTCGACGCCCAGTTCTGGACGTTGGTGACCTTGGCCGTGACCGTGACGCCGGCCGCCTGCATCGCCCGGCAGAGCTGGCCGTTGCCGTGCGTGTCCATGGCGTCGAAGAGGATGTCGACGCCGCGGGCCCGCAGGTCGGCGGCGACGGCACGGAAGTTGGGCAGCGCGAAGTCGACCTGCTCGCTGATGGTCCGGTACCCCTCGGCCCGCAGCCCCTGCAGGATCTGCTGGGCGTAGCGCGCGGAGGCGGACTGGTTGTAGTAGACGACCGCGGCCGTCCTGGCCTGCTGCCGCTCCTTGAACCACCGGTAGACCTCGGTGCCCGCGTACAGCGTGCCGCCCCAGCCGGGCGTGCCCTGGCGGGGGGCGTCGCTGCCGTAGATCCCGTACAGGTGCGGGTAGGTGTCGTACGCCGTGCCGATGGGGATGCCGCCGATGTCGGGGACGCCCTTGCCGCTGACGTACGGGGCGCCGGCGTAGTCCAGGGCGCTCGTCGCCACCAGGGCGAACACCCTGTCCTGGTCGACGAGTCGGCGCACGCACTCGTTGTCGCCCACCCCGCTGCCGCCGTCGTCGCAGGTGACCGCCTCCACCCGGTGCCCGTTGACGCCGCCCGCCGCGTTGAGCGCGTCGAGGTACGCGAGCGCGCCGTCCCGCGGCCCGCTGAACGCCCCGCCGCCGACCGGGCTCGTGGCGCTGGTGACGATCCCGACGCGGACCGGGGCGGCGGCGGACGTCGTCGCGGAGGGCGGGTCGGCGAAGTCGCGCTCCGGCAGTCGGGTGCCGCACCCCGCCGTGACAGGGCCGGCGACCAGGGCGGCGGCAAGGGTGAGCGCCGCCGCGGCGGTTCGCGACGGGAACCTCGCCGGCCGGTCAGCAGCCCGGTACCGCTGTGCCACCGGAGTCCAGGGCGATCAGGGCGCACAGGCTCTTGACGGACACCTTCCACACCTGGTTCTGCAGCACGGCCGTGCCCATCGTGTTCGGCAGCACGTCGGTGCCCTGGAGGGAGAGCGTGTACGTCACCTCGGCGGCCGTGGGCGACGTGAGATGGACCCGGGTGACCTTCGCCTGGACCTGGCCGACCCGGGGGTCGCCGGAGAACGCGGCGAGCAGCGGCCCGAGCCGGTCGCCGTTCTCCAGCAGCTTCGCCTTCTCGGCGCTGGGCGTGCCGGGGGCGAAGAACTTCTCCCAGTTCTGCCGGACCTGCTGCTCGGCCGGGCCGTTCTCCCCCGCGGGCGGCGTGGTGGTGGCGGGCGGGGTGGTGGCGGCCGGGGTGCTGCTGTAGGGATCGGAGGTGGTGCTCGGTGACTTCGACGGCGTGTCCTTGCCACCGCCGTCGTCCCCGCAACCGGTCAGCGCGACAAGCATCGCCGTGGTCAAGGCCACCGCGACCAGTGTCGCGCGTGCGGAACGGACCATGTGCTCCACCATCCCCGGCTCGGACCGTGCGGTTCGGGGTATTGCCCCCACCGGCATATTGGCGCTAATCGGTGAACATGCCCAGACGCCGTGTGAAGCGAGATCGCGCCACACCCCGGGACGACGCCGCACCCGGGGACGACGCCACCCCCGGAGGAGCCACCGCACCCGGGGCCGGGACCGCGCCCCGGGACGGCGCCGCTCCCGCGGTCGTCCCGTGGGGCGGGTACGTCCACCGGGCCGGCTGGCTCCTCCTCACGGCGGGCGCCGTGCTGTGCGCGCTCGGCTGGTACGGGGTCTCGGGCGAGCGCTACGCGGAACGTCAGATCCCGTATCTCGCCTCCTCCTCGATCCCCGGCGCCGCCCTCATCGTGGCGGGAGCCGTCCTGCTCTCCCGGCCGCCCGGCACGCCGGTCGTGGCCGCGCCCGCGCCCGCCCCGCGGGAGACGGACGACGGCGCGGGGACCGGTCCCGTCGCCGTCTCCGCCGGCCCGCCCGTCGCGGTCCCCGGCGGCACGCTGCTGCACCGTCCCGACTGCCCGCTGGTGCAGGGCAAGCCGGAGGCGGTGCCCGCCGGGGCCGGCGAGATCCGCTCGCGCGCCCTGACGCCGTGCCCGGTCTGCGAGCCGGGCCGCTGACGTGGCGTCGCTGACGTACGACCTGACCCTGGCCGGTCTCTCGGTGGGCAGCGCCGCCGCGCTCACCGGGATCGGGCTGGTGGTCACCTACCGGGCGACGGGGGTGTTCAACCTCGCGCACGGCGCGATCGCGATGGTGACGGCGTACGTCCTGCGGGAGCTGGTGGTGGTCCACGGCTGGCCGCCGGCGCCCGCCGCCGCCCTGAGCCTGCTGGTGGTCGCGCCGGGCATCGGACTCGCGCTGGACCGCCTGGTCTTCCGGCCGCTGGCGGCCCGCGAGGCGGGCCCGGCCGAGACCCTCGTCGCCACGCTGGGGGTGTTCGTCCTGCTGGTCGGCGCCGCCTACCTGGCGTGGGGCGGGGACGCGCGCGGCGACGCGCCCGTCATCGTGCCGGACGACCCCTGGGCGCAGCTCGCCGCCGTCGTCGCGCTGGCCGCCGCGGTCGGCGCCGTCACCCGCTGGACGCGGTTCGGCACCCGGCTGCGGGCGGTCGTCGACGACCGGCGGCTCGCGGTGCTGGGCGGCATCGACGCGGACCGGGTCGCGGCGGCCGGCTGGGCGTTCGGCGCCTTCACCGCGGGCCTGGGCGGGGTGCTGCTCGCGCCGTACCTGCGGCTGGATCCGTACGGGCTGTCCCTGCTGGTCATGGAGACGATGGCGGTCGCGGTCGCCGCCGGGATGCGCAGCCTGCCGGTGGCGGTCGGGGTGGCGCTGGTGGTGGGCGTCGGGCAGAGCCAGCTCACCCGGCTGCACCCGAGAGGCAGTTGGCAGGAGCCGCTGCTGCAGGCGGTGGGCGCCAACCTGTTCGTCGTCGCCCTGCTCATGGCGGCGCTGCTGATGCCCGCGATCGGCGACCCGTCGCCGGGCGCCGCCGCCGCGCGCCCGGTCGCCGCACCCGCGGTCACCGCGGGCCTGCGGACGCCGCCGTGGGCGTGGGCGGTCTGCGGTGTCCTCTTCCTGCTGCCGCTCGGCCTGGCGGGCACCGACCTGACCACCTCCGTGCAGGTGCCCGCCCTGGGGCTGGTCCTGCTCTCGCTGGTCGTCGTCACCGGGCTCGGCGGCCAGATCTCCCTCGGCCAGGCCGCCTACGCCGGGCTCGGGGCCCTGTTCACCGCGCTGCTCGCGGCCGGCCGCTTCCCCCTGGTGCCCGCGCTCCCCGAACTGCCCGCGCTGGCCCTCGCGGTGCTCCTCGTCGCCCCCCTCGGGCTGCTGGCGGGTGCGCCGGCCGTGCGGCGGCGCGGCCTGGCGCTCGCGCTGGCGACGTTCGCGGTGGGGGTCGCGGTGAGCCGCTTCGTCTTCGCGCAGCCGTACGCCGTCTCGGGGCTCGACCTGCGCCGCCCGGCCGGGTTCACCGCCGACCGCGCCTACTACGTCCTGGAACTCGTGCTGCTGGCGGCCGCGCTGGCCGCCGTGCACCTGCTGCGAAGGGGCAGGACGGGACGTGCCCTGGCGGCGGTCCGCGACCACGAGGCGGGCGCCGCGGCGGCGGGGGTGCCGGTGCCCTTGCTCAAGCTCTGCACGTTCGTGGCGGGCGCGGGGCTGGCGGCGCTGGGCGGCGGGCTGCTCGGGATGGGCGTGCGGAGCTTCGACGTGGCGGCCTTCGACCCCCTGCGCGGGCTGCTGTGGTTCGCCGCCGTGCTCGTCCTGGGCGTGGACAGCCCGCTGGGCGCGCTGGCCGCGGCGGCCCTCCTCGTGGGCCTGGACGCCGGAACGAAGGAGGGCGTGGCCGCGGCGGTCGTCGGGGTCCTCGCCGTGCTGCTCGGCCGCGCCCCGGGCGGTCTGCCCGCCCTGCTGCGGCTGCGCGCGCCCGCGGCGCGCCGGACACGGCCGGTCCGGGGCCGCCGCACGAAAGTCCGCCGGGCGAAACGCCGCCGTACGACAGTCCGCCACACGAAAGTCCGCCGTACCAAACCCCGCCGTACGAAGGCCCGCGACAGGACGGCGCGCGGCACGGCGGCCGGCGGGGTGCGGCTGACCGCCCGGCGGATCTCCCTCAGCTACGACGGCATCACGGCCGTCGACGGGGTGGACCTGGCGGTGCCGCCCGGCCGGGTGACGGCGCTGACCGGGCCGAACGGGGCGGGCAAGAGCACCCTGTTCGACTGTCTGTGCGGCACGGCCCGGCCGCGGCGCGGCCGGGTGCTGCTGGACGGCCGGGACATCACCCGGCTGCCGCCGTACCGCCGGGCCCGGCTCGGCCTGGCCCGCACCTTCCAGCAGCTGGCGGTCTTCCCGGGGCTGAGCGTCGCCGAGAACATCGCGGTCGGCGCGGAGCAGGGCGCGGTGCGCGACCCGGAGGCCGTCGAGCGGATCCTGCGGCTGCTCGCGCTGGGCCCGGTCCGCGACGCCCCGGCCGCCGACCTGCCGACCGGCACGCTGCGCCGGGTGGAGCTGGGGCGGGCGCTGGCGGGCGCGCCCCGGGTGCTGCTGCTCGACGAGCCCGCCGCCGGGCTCGACAGCGCCGAGATCGAAGCGCTGCGCCACGTGCTGCGGGCGCTGGCGGCCGACGGCATGGCGCTGCTGCTCGTGGAGCACGACCTCGAACTCGTCGGCGCCCTCGCCGACGTCGTCCACGTGATGACCGACGGCCGGATCACCGCGGCGGGTCCGCCCGCCGCCGCGCCGGCCGCCCCGGCGGCGCCGCAGACCGCGTGGGGCGCCCCGTGAGCGTCGAGATCGCGCTGCGGCGCGCGCGGGTGCGGTACGGGCCGCTGGAGGCGCTGCACGGCGTCGACCTGGTGGTGCCGCGCGGCTCCGTCACCGTGCTGCTCGGCCGCAACGGCGCGGGCCGCACGACCGCGCTGCGCGCCCTGGCCGGTTCGGTGCCGCTGAGCGCGGGCCGGGTGGTGTGGCGGGGCGAGGACGTGACGCGGCTGCCCGCCCACCGGCGGGCCCGGCTCGGGCTGGCGTTCGTCCCGGACCGGCGGCCGGTGTTCGGCTCGCTCACCGTGGCCGAGAACCTGGCGCTGTTCGCGGACGGTGACTCCCGGACGCCGGGCGCGGAACGGGACGGCAGGGACGTGGACGCGGCCCTGGAGGTGTTCCCCGCGCTGCGCCCGCTGCTCGGCCGCCGGGCCGGGACGCTCTCCGGCGGCGAGCAGCGGATGCTGGCGGTGTCACGGGCGCTGCTGACCGGGGCCCGGCTCGTCCTGCTGGACGAGCCGGGTCTGGGACTGTCGCCCCGGGTGGCGGAGCACGCCTACGGGGCGCTGGCGCGGCTCGCGGCGGACGGCGGGCGCACGGTGGTGGTGGCGGAGCAGCGGCTGCCCGCCGCGCTGCGGCCGGCGACCACCGTGCTGCACGAACTGCGGCGCGGCGAGGTGGTGTTCACAGGCGAGCCCGCCGAGCGTCCGGAACGACCAGCGTCGTACCGACCTCGAGCTGGTCCGGGTTGGGGCCCACGGCCTGCCGGTTGACCCGGTACAGCTCCTGCCAGCCGCCGCTCACCGCGTACTTCACGGCGAGCGCCCCGAGGGTGTCGCCCGCGACGACGACGTGCTCGCGGCCGCTGAGGTTCACCTGCTTCGAGCAGACCGGCCAGGCACCCCAGCCCTGGGCGCGCTGCACCTTCTGCGCGACGGCGATCTGCTGCGCCGGGGTGGCCAGGTCGGCCCGCCGCGCGTACTGCAGGCCGCCGAACTCCTCCCACGTCGGCTGCCAGAACTGCAGACCGCCGTAGAAGCCGTTGCCGGTGTTGATGTGCCAGTCGCCGCTGCTCTCGCACATCGCGAGGCGCTCCCACACCGACGGGCGCACCGCTGGGGTGTCCACCGGGGTGCCGGCGTGGGAGGCGGCCCGGACGGCCGGGCCGCCGTCCTGCACGGGTGGGGCGTCGGCGCGGGCGGGCGCGGCCGAGAGCAGGGCTGCCAGGACGGTGGCGGCGGTGGCCGCGAGAACCATGACCCGGCATCCGGCAAGTACGTTCATGCGATGAGATGAGGACAGGTCGTTCATAGCGGGTCACGCTAGGCACGTCCTGTCCGCCCCCGCCGTCCGGCGCCCGCGGCGCGCCGCACGCCCCACCCGGTCGGAGCAGCCGCCCCGGACCGACGCCGTTCCCGGCGCCGCTCCCTGAGGGAGCATCACCAGGCGGGCCACCAGGCGGGCGGGCGGATCGCCAGCGGGGCTCCCGCGCCCTTGGCCGTGACCGCCACGACGGCGCGCTCCTGGCTGCGGGCCGGGCGCTCGGCGGCGCGTTGCGGCTGCGCCTTCGGCCGGACCGTCTTCGCCTTCGGGGGTGACGCCTTGGGGGTGCCCGCTGACGGCGCGCCGCCGTACGCACCCGCGCGCCGGGAGCAGACCGGCCACGCCCCCCAGCCGCTGGCCCGCTGCACCTTGGTCGCGATGGCTATCTGCTGCTCGCGGGAGGCCTTGTCGGCGGTCGCGGCGTACTGCGTGCCGCCGTAGGACCGCCAGGTGCCGGCGGCGAACTGCAGTCCGCCGTAGTAGCCGTTGCCGGTGTTGATGTGCCAGTTGCCGCCGCTCTCGCACTTGGCGATGCGGTCCCACACACCGCTGTCGGCCGCGGCGGCCTGTCCGCCGGCGGCCAGGACGGCCAGCGGGCTCAGCGCCGCCATGCCGGTGAACACGGCGATTGCTCGGTACTTGGCCAAGACCATGGATTTCCCTCTCCACGGACCCGGGGTTCCCCGTCGTGCCTCAAGAACGTCCACCGGCGCGTCGAACGCCGGTGCCCGTCCGAACCCGGGCGGTGCTCGTTGCACACGAGCCGAGAACCTAGACAGCCTGGTGCGCCGAATCAACCAAAACCGGTTCGTTGCAGGCCACTTGGCGGTTACCCGAAGTAACGGCCCATTTTTTCCCGGCGATTGACACGTACTTGTCATGCTAAAGCGGTATTGGGGCGGCGCCCACTGTGACTCACCTCACCGGTGCGACAAGTGCCAATGGCACAGAAGTTCGACAATGAGTGATCCCCTCCGGGTCATCCGTCACCCAGCGCACCGGTCGACGGGAACGGATGTGCCGCAAAGCGTGACCCTCACCACAGGTCTTCCGTTGTCACTGTGCGCGGGGGAACGCTCTGCGCAGCAACCCTCAGCCGCACAGTCAAGGAGGTGGCCTCCGTGCCGCCCATGCTCGACGTCAGCGCCGAAGTACGCGCCGAGATCGGTGAGGAGGAGGCCACGCGCCTGCTCGCCGGGGACAACGCCCCCGGAACGTACGACTGCACCTCCTGCCGCACCCCCGGCGACACCGGTCACGAGCGCACCAGCACCGTGCTCTTCGTCAGCGACGAGACCGCGGTGCTCGCCTTCGCCCACGCGACCTGCATCCCCTCCCAGGTGGTGCCGGTCTCGGAGGAGCAGCTCCAGGGCGCGGTGCGCAGCATCACCGCCGAGGACCCGGCCGGCGGGACGGCGTCCGTCCTGGTGGACGGCGCGCGCGAGACCGGTACCGCGGGCACCACCCCGCGCCAGGCGGTGCTGGGCATCACCTGCGGGCTCGTCCTGGTCGAGGGCACGCTGCGCCCGGCCCTGGTGGTCGAGCCGACCGGCGCCATCAGCCGCCCGGGGTCGGACGGCGACGGGGACGACTTCCTGCCCCTGATGATCGAGCAGGGCTTCATGCCCCAGCTCGACGTGGCCGTGCCGCCGCCGGCCCTGGCCGGCTGGTCGGTCCTGCTGGCCATGGGCCAGCTGCACGCCGTCCTGCAGCCGAGCGCCACCGGCGGCCCGGCCGTCTCGTGGTGGCAGGCGCACCAGCCGCTGCAGGTCAGCGACGGCTGGCGCAGCGCGGTGAGCCGCACCAACGAGGTGTACGTCTACGCCGCCCCGGCCGACTCGATCGGCCGCCAGCCGCGCGAGGACCTCATGCGGGACGCGCTGGAGCGCGCGGCCGGCCGCGGTCTGCTGGTCGGCGCGACGATGCCGCTGTCGGGCACCTGAGCGGCCCGTTCGGCCTGAAGCGGGCCCGCGGCGGGACCGAGGCCGGACCGAGGCGGGCCTGAAGCGGGCCTCGGGCAGCCCCGGGCAGCCTGGGGCGGGCCTGCGGCGGGAGTGACGAAGGGGCGCGTACGGAAAGCCGTACGCGCCCCTTCCCGTGCGCCAAAGATCCGTATTTGGCCCGCCCTGCCCGCATCTTGGACGCCCAACAGTCGTTGGCACATGCGTGCACACCTTTGACGCCTTCTCCCGAGTCCCCTATCAGAGCCAGATTCCGGCGATGCGCAGCGCGCAGGATTCCACCGGGGTCGGCTCGGGGACGCCGATCTACGACGCGCTCTACTCGGAGTACCGCCGGCTCTTCCGCGCCCTGCCGGGCGACCGCTCCGGCGAGGAGGCGATGCAGTTCAACGCGTTCTCGGCCTGGCACGAGCAGCCCTACGACGCCGCGCCCGGCCGGCACCGCGGCAACCGTCCGGCTCCCGCGGCGCTGCCGCCGGGCCGCACCGACAACCGGATGTACGGGCTCTGACAGTCCGCGGGGAGCGGGCCGCGAGGGCCCGCTCCCCGGGTCGTGACTACTTGTTGCGGCCGCGCTTCTCGCGGACCCGCACCGAGACCTGGATCGGGGTGCCGACGAAGCCGAACTCCTCGCGCAGCCGGCGCTCGACGAAGCGCCGGTAGCCCGCCTCCAGGAAGCCCGAGGCGAAGAGCACGAAGCGCGGCGGGCGGGTGCCGGCCTGCGTCCCGAACAGGATGCGGGGCTGCTTGCCGCCGCGGATCGGGTGCGGGTGTCCGGCGACCAGCTCGCCGAGGAAGGCGTTGAGGCGGCCGGTCGGGACGCGCGTCTCCCAGCCCGCGATGGCGGCCTCGATCGCCGGGACCAGCTTCTCCATGTGGCGGCCGGTGAGCGCCGAGACGTTCACCCGCGGCGCCCACTGCACCTGCACGAGGTCCTGCTCGATCTCGCGCTCCAGGTAATAGCGGCGCTCCTCGTCGATCTGGTCCCACTTGTTGTAGGCGATGACGACGGCGCGCCCGGCCTCGACGGCCATGGTGATGATGCGGGTGTCCTGGACGCTGATCGACTCGGTCGTGTCGATCAGGACGACCGCGACCTCGGCCTTGGTCAGCGCGGCGGCGGTGCGCAGCGACGCGTAGTAGTCCGCGCCCTCCTGCAGGTGCACGCGGCGGCGGATGCCGGCGGTGTCGATGAACTTCCAGGTGATGCCGCCGAGCTCGATCAGCTCGTCGACCGGGTCGCGGGTGGTGCCGGCGACCTTGTCGACGACGACGCGGTTCTCGCCGGCGACCCGGTTGAGCAGGCTCGACTTGCCGACGTTCGGACGGCCGATCAGCGCGATGCGGCGCGGGCCGCCGATGCCCTCGCCGAAGGTCATCGCGGGCGCGTCGGGCAGCACCGCCATGATCGCGTCGAGCAGGTCGCCGATGCCGCGGCCGTGCAGCGACGAGACGGCGTGCGGCTCGCCCAGGCCCAGGTTCCACAGCGCGGCGGCGTCCGCCTCGCCGGACTGGCCGTCGACCTTGTTGGCGGCCAGCACGACGGGCTTGCCGGACTTGCGCAGCAGCCGGACGACGGCCTCGTCGGTGTCGGTCGCGCCGACCGTGGAGTCCACGACGAAGACGACCGCGTCGGACGCCTGGATGGCGAACTCGGCCTGGGCGGCGACGGAGGCGTCGATGCCGAGGACGTCCTGCTCCCAGCCGCCGGTGTCGACGAGCCGGAAACGGCGGCCGTTCCAGTTCGCCTCGTAGTTGACGCGGTCGCGGGTGACGCCCGGCCGGTCCTCCACGACCGCCTCGCGGCGGCCGATGATGCGGTTGACCAGTGTCGACTTGCCGACGTTCGGGCGGCCGACGACGGCGAGGACGGGGAGCGGGCCGTGGCCCGCCGCCGCCAGGTCGCCCGCGACCTCGTCGAGGTCGAAGCCTTCCTCGGCAGCGAGTTCCATGAACTCCGCGTACTCGGCGTCGCCGAGCGCGCCGACGTCGCCGTGTTCGTTCTGGTTGTCCATGAGAGCTTCTCCGTCGATCAACAGTGGTGGCTGCGGAACCTGGTGCGGTCAGCGGCCGGTGGTTTGCTTGGCGTGGGCCAGGTGCGCGGTGAGCCGCTCCTGGATGCGCGAGGTGGCGGCGTCCATCGCGGTACGGGTCCGCCGTCCGCTGCCGTCGCCCGCCGCGAACGGGTCGCCGAAGACGATGTCGATCCGGCTGCGCAGCGGCGGCAGTCCGGCTATCACCCGGCCCTGGCGGGCGCTGCCCAGGACGGCGACGGGGACCACGGGCGCGCCGGAGCGCACCGCGAAGTACGCGAGGCCGGAGCGCAGCTCCGCGAAGTCGCCGACGCCCCGGGTGCCCTCGGGGAAGATCCCCAGCACCCCGCCGCGCTCCAGCACGCCGAGCGCGGCCGTGATGGCGGTGCGGTCGGCGCTGTGCCGGTCGACGGCGAGCTGGCCGATCCCGCGCAGGAACGGGTCCAGCGGGCCGATGAACGCTTCCTTCTTGACCAGGAAGTGCACCGGCCGCGGGGAGGTGCCGATGATCATCGGCCCGTCCACGTTGTGCGAGTGGTTGCCCGCCAGGATGACCGGCCCGTGGGCCGGCACCCGCCAGGCGCCGAGGACGCGGGGCCGCCACAGGCCGTTCATCAGGCCAATGCCGATGCGGCGGCCGACCGCCGCTCCGCGCGGGCCGGGCGCCGTCAGGTGCTGGGACGTCACCGAGCCGCTCGCTTCTCCTCGATCAGGGTGACGATGCACTCGATGACCTGGTCGAGGGTGAGGTCGGTGGTGTCGACCTCTATGGCGTCGTCCGCCTTGGCCAGCGGCGAGGTCTTGCGGCCGGAGTCGGCCGCGTCCCGCTTGACCAGGGCGTCCTGGGTGGCCTGCACGCTCTGCGCGCCCTTGAGCTCACCGCTGCGCCGGAACGCGCGGGCCTCGGCGGAGGCGGTCAGGAAGATCTTGAGGGTGGCGTCGGGCAGCACCGTCGTGCCGATGTCCCGGCCCTCGACGACGATGCCCTGCGGCGCGGAGGAGGCGGCGGCGCGCTGCAGCCCGACCAGCCGGGAGCGCACCTCGGGCACCGCGCTGACGGCGCTGACCGCGGCGGTGACCTCCTGGGTGCGGATCGGCCCGGAGGCGTCCTCGCCGTCCACGGTGATGGTCGGGCCCGCGGGCTCGGTGCCGGAGACGATGACGGGCTTGGCGGAGGCGTTGGCCACGGCGTCCGTGTCGCTCACGTCCACGCCGTTGCTCAGCATCCACCAGGTGATCGCCCGGTACTGGGCACCGGTGTCGAGGTAGCTGAGGCCGAGCTTGGCCGCGACGGCCTTGGACGTGCTGGACTTGCCCGTGCCCGAGGGGCCGTCGATGGCGACGATCACCGGAGATTCCACAGCGCGAGGGCCTTCCTTGGGCACGGTTACGGGGTGAGGACGGCCCGGCTGTCGCCGGAGGCCATCCCCCAAGGTTACCGTCAGGGCACCAGCGCCCGTACCACAGCCGTGCTCCCCGGCCACCGGAAGCCGCCCCCGGTGCCGCCGAGGGGCTGCGGGCGGCTTCCCGGCCGCCTCAGGACCGGATCCGCCTCAGGACCGGCTGGTGCACCTCAGGACCGGATGGTCCGCCTCATGACCGGATGGACCAGCCCCGCTCCCGCAGCGCGGCCGTCAGGCCCGGTGCCGCCGCCGGCTCGACCATGAGCTGCACCCGGCCGGCCTGCTGCCCCGTCGAGTGCTCGATCCGCACGTCCTCGATGTTCACGCCGGCCGCGCCCGCGTCGGCGAAGATCCGGGCCAGCTCGCCCGGCTGGTCGCCGATGAGCACCGCGACCACCTCGTAGGCCTTGGGGGCCGTCCCGTGCTTGCCGGGGACCCGGTCCCGCCCCGCGTTGCCGCGCAGCAGGATGTCCTGGATCCCGGCGGCGCCGGTGCGGCGCTTCGCCTCGTCGGCGGACTGCAGCTCGCGCAGCGCCTCGACGGCGCCGGTCAGGTCGGTGGCGACCTCGGCGAGCACGTCGGCGACCGGGCCCGGGTTGGCGGCCAGGATGTCCATCCACATGCCCGGTTCGGAACCGGCGATCCGGGTGACGTCGCGGATGCCCTGCCCGCACAGCCGCACGGCGGTGTCCGCGGCGTGCTCCAGCCGGGCCGCGACCATGCTGGAGACCAGCTGCGGGGTGTGCGAGACGAGGGCGACGGCCCGGTCGTGCTCGTCGGCGTCCATCACCACCGGGACGGCGCGGCACAGGGCGACCAGTTCCAGCGCGAGGTTGAGCACCTCGGTGTCGGTCTCCCGGGTCGGGGTCAGCACCCACGGCCGGCCCTCGAAGAGGTCGGCGGTGCCGGCCAGCGGTCCGGAGATCTCGCGGCCCGCCATCGGGTGCGTGCCGATGTAGCGGGACAGGTCGCAGCCCAGCGCCTCCAGGTCGCGGCGCGGACCGGCCTTCACGCTGGCCACGTCGAGGTAGCCGCGCGCCAGGCCGCGGCGCTGCGCGTCGGCGAGGGTGGCCGCCACGTGCGCCGGGGGCACGGCGACGACGGCGAGGTCGACCCGGCCCTCGGGGGGCAGCGCGCTGCCCGCCCCCAGGGCCGCGGCGGTGCGCGCGACGGACGGGTCGTGGTCCTCCAGGTACACCTCGACGCCGCGCGAGACCAGGGCGAGCGCGGCGGAGGTGCCCATCAGGCCGGTGCCGATGACCAGGGCGGTCCTCACTGCGCGATGTCCTTGCGGAGCGCGGCCGCGGCGCCGAGGTAGACATGTCCGATCTCGCTCTTCGGCAGGTCGCTCTCGACGTGCGCGAGGATGCGCACCACGCGCGGCATGGCGCCCTCGACGTCCAGTTCCTGGGCGCAGACCAGCGGCACGTCGACGATGCCGAGCTTGCGCGCCGCCACCGCCGGGAAGTCGCTGTGCAGATCGGGGGTGGCGGTGAAGATCACGCTGATCAGGTCGTCCACCGCGAGGCTGTTGCGCTCCAGCAGGGCGGTGAGCAGCTCGGACACCTGGCCGTGCATGTGCTCCGCCTCGTCCCGCTCCAGCTGGACGGCTCCGCGGACCGCTCGTACCGCCACGTCACTGCTCCCTCGTACCCGCACATCCGAACCCACCCAGCGTAACCACGTGATCAGCGGGACGGTCACCGCGACCGCCCTGCGAGACGGGCGGGGGCATCCGGCACTTGGAGGTCGCCGGCTTCCGGTAGAACACTTCACATGATCCTTCATCTCGTACCGCTGGACGCCTGGCTCCGCGAGCCCGACCGCCCGTACGCGCCCGACTCCCTCGCCGAGGACGGCTTCGTGCACTGCTCCCCGGACGAGCCGGTGACCCTGGCCGTCGCCGAGGCCTTCTACCGGGACACGGCGGGGCCGCTGATGGTGCTGCTCATCGACGAGGAGGAGCTGGACCACCCGGTGCGCTGGGAGGCCGCGGACCCGGCGCCGCCGCCGGGCGTCGCCGCGGACACCCTCTTCCCGCACGTCTACGGGCGGATCAACCGGGCGGCGGTGACCGGGATGCTGGAGGTCGAGCGGGACCCGCAGGGCCGCCCGCTGCGGCTCACCCCCTGGTCGTAGCCGCCCCATGCCCGGACCCGACCACGGTCCCGACACCGGCACCGACACCGGTCACGACCTCGTACGCCGCCACACCGTCTACTCCTGCGTCATGGGCTCGCGCGCCTTCGGCCTCGCCACCGAGGGCAGCGACACCGACCGCCGGGGCGTGTACGTGGCGCCCACCGCGCTCTTCTGGGGCTTCACCAAGCCCCCGACCCACGTGGACGGCCCGGCGGAGGAGCAGTTCTCGTGGGAGCTGGAGCGCTTCTGCGAACTGGCGCTGCGCGCCAACCCCAACCTCCTCGAATGCCTGCACTCACCCCTGGTGGAGCACCTGGACGACACCGGCCGCGAGCTGCTCGCCCTGCGCGGCGCCTTCCTGTCACGGCACGTCGACGCCACCTTCCGCGGCTACGCGGCCCAGCAGCTGCAGAAGCTGGAGGGCGACATCCGCAACCACGGGGCGCCGCGCTGGAAGCACGCCATGCACCTGCTGCGGCTGCTGATCAGCTGCCGTGACGTGCTGCGCAGCGGCGAACTGCGGATCGACGTCGGCGAGCACCGGGAGCGGCTGCTGTCGGTCAGGCGCGGCGAGGTGCCCTGGGACGAGGTG
This sequence comes from Streptomyces sp. NPDC006733, assembly GCF_040636125.1. Taxonomy (NCBI): domain Bacteria; kingdom Bacillati; phylum Actinomycetota; class Actinomycetes; order Kitasatosporales; family Streptomycetaceae; genus Streptomyces; species Streptomyces sp. NPDC006733. The sequence goes on from NZ_JBEYJD010000022.1 coordinate 118,279, forward strand.
ACCGCCTGGATGACGCGGCTGCACGAGGCATCGGACGCGGCGGCCCGCCACTCCCCGCTCCCCGCGGAGCCCGACCGGGCCCGCGTCGAGGACTTCCTCATCCGCGTCCGCCGCGCCTCCGCCGCCTCAGCCCCCGTCCCACAGCGCGCCGAACGCGACTAGCTCCTCCCGGTACTCGATCCGCCCGGCCCACGCGGCGGGCCACGCCGCCGCCCCGAGATGGGCGGGCGTCATGCCGCTGTCCGGGTGCGGACGGCGAGGTCGTGGAGGGCGTCGTGGGCGGTGCTCTCCTCCGGGAGGCGGGAGGCGGCCTGGGCCTCGTCCAGGGCGGCGTGCAGCGTCTCGACGTCGCGGGCGACGTGGGCGATGCCCATGCCGGTCGCCGGGCCGTGCTCGGCCAGGGCCTTGGCCTCGATGAGCTCGGGGAGGTAGGCGGGGGCGGTGATCCGGTCGAGCAGCGTCGGCAGGTGCGCCTCGACACCGCCGCCGCGCATCAGCTGGATGCCGGTCAGCAGCGCGCGGAAGGTGTAGAGCAGCGGCTTCAGCTCGCCGTTCCGCTCGTACAGCCGCCACTGCGTCGCCGCGAAGCCGCGGTAGTGGTGGCCGTGCTGGCGGGTGACCGCGGCGGGTGCCAGGGCGGCGAGCTCGCGGTGCACCTCGCTGGTGTGCACGACCAGCGGGGAGAGCAGCTGCTCCAGCACGTAGCCGTTGCGGCGCAGCATCAGCCGGCAGAACTTCAGCAGGTCGTGCGTGACCAGGTCCAGCTCCAGGCCCTCCCGGTTCCACATCCGGGTCCTGGTCTCCTCGCCCTCGCGCAGCCCGATGAGGTCGGCCAGCGGCAGGAGGTGGACTCCGCGCAGGTCGACGTCCGAGTCGCGGGACGGGAATCCGTACAGGTGCGCGCCGGAGACGGTGGCGAAGAGCAGCGGCTGTCCCGGGGTGGCCAGCTCGGGACGGACCGGGCTGAGATCGGGCACTCCCGCGGCGTGGAGGGGGTCGGCGTGGATGGTCATGCCGACCATCCTCGCCGTACCGCGGGCCGCCGGGCCAGTGTTTTCACGGTCGGCCCGTACGGCGACGGCCGGCCGCAACGGTCCGAGGGACCGCTCCGACCGGCCGGAACGCCGTCGCGACGACCCTCTAGAGGTCGACCTCGCCCATCAGCATGCCGACCTCGGTGTTGGTGAGGCGGCGCAGCCAGCCGGACTTCTGGTCGCCGAGCGGGATCGGACCGAAGTGGGTCCGCACCAGGCGGTCGACCGGGAAGCCGGCCTCGGAGAGCATGCGGCGCACGATGTGCTTGCGGCCCTCGTGCAGGGTCACCTCGACCAGGTAGTTCTTGCCGAGGTTCTCCACGACGCGGAAGTGGTCGGCGCGGGCCAGACCGTCCTCCAGCTCGATGCCGTCCTTGAGCTGCTTGCCGAGGTCACGCGGCAGCGGTCCCTGGATGGCGGCCAGGTAGGTCTTCTTGACGCCGTACCGCGGGTGGGTGAGGCGGTGCGCCAGCTCCCCGTGGTTGGTCAGGAGGATCAGGCCCTCCGTCTCGGTGTCCAGCCGGCCGACGTGGAAGAGCCGGGTCTCCCGGTTGGTGACGTAGTCGCCCAGGCACTGGCGGCCGTCGGGGTCCTCCATGGTGGAGACGACGCCGGCCGGCTTGTTCAGCGCGAAGAACAGGTAGGACTGGGTGGCGACCGTCAGGCCGTCCACCTTGATCTCGTCCTTCTCCGGGTCGACGCGCATGCCCTGCTCGACGACGATCTTGCCGTTGACCTCGACGCGGTGCTGGTGGATGAGGTCCTCGCACGCACGGCGCGAGCCCATCCCGGCACGGGCGAGGACCTTCTGCAGCCGCTCGCCCTCCTGGTCGTTGCCGAAGGTCTTCGGAGTCTTGATCTCCGGGCGGTTCTCGTAGCGGGAGCGGTTGCGCTCCTCGATCTTGGCCTCGAGCTCGCGCGACTTCGCGGGGATGGGCTTGCGGCCCAGGTTGCCGGTGGCGCGGTAGCGCGGCTTCTCGGGCGGCACGCCGCCGGGCCGGTTCGCACCGGACTGGCCGGTGTTCCCGACGTCGTAGCGGCGCTCCTCGGGACGCGGGTTCTGCGTGCGGCGCTCCTCGTCGCGCTGCTGGCCGCTGCCCGAGGTGCGGGGCGTGCTGCCGCCGCCACGGGGGTAGCCGCCACCGCGGGAGCCGGCACCGCCGGCGCCGCTGCCGCCGCGGGGGGCGCCGCTGCCGCCACGGGCTCCGCCACCGCTGCCGCCGCGCGCTCCGCCGCCGCTCGCGCCGCTGCCGCCACGGGAGCCGCCGCTACCGGTGCCTCCGCCCGCGCCGCGGGGACTGCCGCCCCGGGGGTTCGGGTTCCGGTTGCCGCCGCTGTTCCTGTCGCTGCTTCGCATCAAAGTTCCGTCGTCGAGTGGGTCGTCGTATCTGCATCGTCCGGTGCATCCGGGTCGAACGACGGAACCCCTTCCAAGGAGTCCGCCTCGACGGCGTCCGCCTCCGGCAGGAAGGGGGCGAGCTCGGGTAGCTCGTCCAGGCCTCGCAGGCCCATCCGCTCCAGAAAGTAGTTCGTCGTCCTGTACAGGATCGCACCTGTTTCGGGTTCCGTCCCACCCTCCTCCACCAGACCACGCTGCAGGAGGGTGCGCATCACGCCGTCGCAGTTGACTCCGCGGACCGCCGAGACCCGCGATCGGCTGACCGGCTGGCGGTACGCGACGACCGCCAGCGTCTCCAGCGCGGCCTGGGTCAGCCGGGCCTGCTGGCCGTCCAGAACGAACTTCTCGACGGCCGGCGCGAAGGCCGGCCGGGTGTAGAACCGCCAGCCGCCGGCGACCAGCCGCAGGTCGAAACCCCTGCTCTGGGCCGTGTACTCCGCGGCCAGCGCGCGCAGCGCCGCCGCCACCGCCCGCTTGGGCCGCTGCAGGACCGCCGCGAGCTGGTCCACGGTGGCCGGCTCGTCCACGACCATCAGCACGGCCTCCAGCGCGGGCGCGAGGTCGAGGGCGGCCACCTCGTCGGAGAGCGGTCCGGCGGGCGCCGCCGCGTCTTCCGTCATTTTTTCCTGCCCTCCGGGTCGAATTCATCGGTGACGAGCCGCCGCGCGGTCTCCTGGGCGCCGCCCGTCCAGCGCACCAGCAGCGCGCCGAGCGCCTCCTCCTGGTCCAGCGCGACCACTTTCTCCCGGTACAGCTCCAGGAGGGCCAGGAAGCGCGCGACGACGGTGAGGGTGTCGGGGGCGTCCGCCGCGAGGTCGGCGAAGCTGGTCTCCCCCAGCTCGATCAGCCGGGCCACCACCAGCTCGCCCTGCTCCCTGACGCTGACCAGGGGCGCGTGGATGTGGTCGGTGTAGATCTGCGGCACCGGCTTGGGCTGCATCGCCTTGACGGCCAGCTCCGCGAACCGCCGGGGGCCGACGCTGAGGACGACCTCCGGCAGCAGGTCCGCGTGCTGCGGCTCCAGGCCGACCGTGCGGGGGTGGTGCAGCGCCTCCGCCTCCAGCCGCTCGGCGAAGATCGCCGCGATCCTCTTGTAGGCGCGGTACTGCAGCAGCCGCGCGAAGAGCAGGTCGCGCGCCTCCAGCAGGGCGAGGTCCGCCTCGTCCTCGACCTCGGCGGTAGGCAGCAGCCGGGCGGCCTTCAGGTCGAGCAGGGTCGCCGCGACGACGAGGAACTCGGTGGCCTGGTCGAGGTCCCAGTCCGGGCCCATCGCGCGGATGTGCGCCATGAACTCGTTGGTGACCGTGGAGAGCGCGACCTCGGTCACGTCCATCCGGTGCTTCGAGATCAGCTGGAGCAGCAGGTCGAACGGCCCCTCGAAGTTCTCCAGGCGGACGGTGAACCGGCCGTCGGGGGATTTCCCGGACTCCTCGGGGACCGGCGGCTCCTCGGGCCCTGCGGGGGCTGCCGGCTCTTCGGCAGCGGCAGCGGGCTCCGGCGGCGGTTCTGCGGGCGTGACAGGAGCCACGGGCGCGACAGCTGCCCCGGCCGCGACGGGCGCGACGGGTTCTCGCGCCGCGGCGGGCGGCGGCGCCGGCTCGACGGCCGGCTCCGGCACCGCGTCCGGTTCCGGCACCACGACGGGCCCCGGTGCCGCGGCCGCGCGGCCCGGCCCCCGGCCGAGGGCTCGGCGGGGCGGCTGGGGGGCGTCGTCGTCGGTGATCGGCATCGCTGTCCATCGTGCGGGGTCGGCGGGGGCGGCCCCCCGCCAGGGAGCCTACTGAGCCGCCCCGCCCGACGTCGCCGAGGCCACGCCGACCACCACCCGGTGGCTCAGCGGCCCCGCAGCCGGCGCACCAGGATGCTCGCGTCCCCGCGGGACTCCAGATCCGCCAGCACCACGGCGACCGCCTCGCGGACGATCCGGCCGCGGTCGATCGCCAGGCCGTGTTCCCCGCGCAGCACGAGCCGCGCGTGTTCGAGATCCATCAGCTCCTCGGCGGAGACATAGACGGTGATCTTCTCGTCGTGCCGCTCCCGGCCGCTGGGACGCGGCCGCTGCTGTTTGCGGCGCGTCTGCTGGGCCGGTACCGGGGCCGCGGGCGGCTGGCCCGCGGCCTGCGGACGACGGCCCTGCGGGATCCCCTCGCGGCCGCTGTGCTCGGCCGGGTTCCCGTCCTGGCCGCCGCCGTCGGGCGCGGCGCCCGGCTGCGGCTCGTTCCCGTCCGCCGGGGCGTCCGGCACCGGCCGCAGCCGCCCGTCGGCCCCAGCGGCCTTCTGGGCGTCCCCGTTGGCGTGCTTACGGGGCTGGGAGGCCTGCAGCCCCATGCCCCCTGTGGTGCGGAACAGCTCGTCCGCACCCGGGAGACTCACTCGGCGTGACACCGGGCGAGCACCTCCCTGGCGAGCTGACGGTAGGCGGCGGCGCCCACGGAGTTGGACGCGTACGTCGTGATCGGCTCGCCGGCGACCGTGGTCTCCGGGAAGCGCACCGTACGGCCGATGACCGTGTGGAACACGTGCTCGTCGAAGGCCTCCACCACGCGGGCGAGCACCTCACGGCTGTGCACCGTGCGCGAGTCGTACATCGTGGCGAGGATGCCGTCGAGTTCGAGTTCGGGGTTGAGCCGTTCCCGGACCTTCTCGATGGTCTCGGTGAGCAGCGCCACACCGCGCAGTGCGAAGAACTCGCACTCCAGCGGCACGATCACCGAGTGCGCCGCGGTGAGCGCGTTGACGGTCAGCAGGCCGAGTGAGGGCTGGCAGTCGATGACGATGTAGTCGTAGTCGGCCATCAGCGGCTTGAGGGCGCGCTGCAGTGTCGACTCGCGCGCCACCTCGCTGACCAGTTGGACCTCGGCCGCCGACAAGTCGATATTGCTCGGCAGCAGGTCCATCCCGGGCACCGCGGTCTTCAGCAGCACCTCGTCCGCCGCCAACCCGCGTTCCATCAGCAGGTTGTAGACGGTGATGTCGAGTTCCATCGGGTTGACGCCGAGTCCGACCGAGAGCGCGCCCTGCGGGTCGAAGTCGACGAGGAGTACCCGGCGGCCGTACTCGGCGAGCGCGGCACCCAGGTTGATGGTCGAGGTCGTCTTGCCGACCCCGCCCTTCTGGTTGCACATCGCGACGATCTTCGCCGGGCCGTGGTCGGTGAGCGGATTGGGGATCGGGAAGTACGGGAGGGGCCGTCCCGTCGGACCGACCCGCTCGCGGCGCTGGCGGGCAGCGTCCGGGGCGAGTGTGGCCGCGTATTCGGGATCCGGCTCGTACTCCGCGTCTGGGTCGTAGAACTGACCGTCCTGCAGATCGTCCTCGTATGGCGCCATGGCGTGTGTGGGGTGTGTCTCCGTGTTCTTGTCGGCCCGGCGTGCCTCGAAGGTGCGGACCGCGACGGAACCGACGGTCTCGAGCCGGTTGGGGCTCTCGACCTGAACGGTCGTTCCTGGTTGACCACCCCCGGGAGCAAATGTCGACTCATTCACAAGTCGTCTTACCTCCTTGGTGACCAGGAAACTTCTCGATAGGTCAGCGCGACAGCATGCCGACGGTTGGCGACTCTATGGCGTGTCAGTGGTCCACAGCAACACAATCCGCCGGACACGGCACGATGTGTCGGTAACCGAACCCCCCGCTGTCAAGGGCGTAAGCGACCCAACGCCGATGTTTCAGTGGGGTACGAAACGGTGAAACTGGTACGTTCGACGCAGTCGGCCGGGCCTTGGGTCACCAAGGCCCGGCCGTTGTCGCCGTGTTGACGTGTAGACGTTTCGCGGGCGTGTCGCGCGCCGGTCACACGTCCGCTGATCAGCCCAGCAGCGTGTGCAGGTCCGTGCTGTGCAGGTCGTGCGCCTCGGCGACCGGGCCGTAAACGACCTGTCCCTCATGGGTGTTGAGGCCCAGCGCCAGCGCGGCGTCGCGGCGCAGCGCCTCGCGCCAGCCGCGGTTGGCCAGTTCCACGATGTAGGGCAGCGTGGCGTTGGTCAGCGCGTAGGTGGAGGTGTTGGGCACCGCGCCGGGCATGTTGGCGACGCAGTAGAAGACCGAGTTGTGGACCTCGAAGGTCGGGTCGGCGTGCGTGGTGGGACGCGAGTCCTCGAAGCAGCCGCCCTGGTCGATCGCGATGTCGACAAGGACCGATCCCGGCTTCATGCGGGAGACCAGCTCGTTGGTGACGAGCTTGGGCGCCTTCGCGCCCGGGATCAGCACCGCGCCGATGACCAGGTCCGCGTCGAGGACGGCCTTCTCCAGCTCGAAGGCGTTGGAGGTGATGGTCTGCACCCGGGTGCCGAAGATCTTGTCGGCCTCGCGGAGCTTGTTGATGTCCTTGTCGAGCAGGGTGACGTGGAAGCCCATGCCCAGCGCGATCGTGGTCGCGTGCCAGCCGGAGACGCCGGCGCCGATGACGACGGCCTTGCCGGCCTGGACGCCGGGGACGCCGCCGGGCAGCACGCCGCGGCCGCCGACCGAGCGCATCAGGTGGTACGCGCCGACCTGCGGGGCGAGCCGGCCGGCCACCTCGGACATCGGGGCGAGCAGCGGCAGCGCGCGGTTCGCGGTCTCCACCGTCTCGTAGGCGATGGCGGTGGTGCCGGACTCGAGCAGTGCGTCCGTGCAGGCGCGGGACGCGGCCAGGTGCAGGTACGTGAAGAGGGTCTGGCCCTTGCGGAGGCGGTGGTACTCCTCGGCGATCGGCTCCTTGACCTTCAGCAGCAGGTCGGCGGTGGCCCAGACCTCGTCGGCGGTGCTCAGGATGTTCGCGCCGGCGCCGGTGTACTCGGCGTCGGGGATGGAGGAGCCGAGACCGGCGCCCTGCTCCACGTAGACCTCATGTCCGTGGCGCACGAGCTCATTCACGCCGGCGGGGGTGATGGCCACGCGGAACTCGTTGTTCTTGACCTCGCGGGGGATGCCGACCTTCACGTCGATCACGGTCCTTGCACTCATTGGAAGACAGGAATGGCTGCAGCTGTCCGTACATGGCGCAAGAAAGCGTCACACGTCGGACCTGACCGCGATGTGCGCGGCGGAGCCAAGTCTAGTGAAGGAAGACTCCCTGTCTAGCCTTACAAAGTGATTAGTTTGGCCGAGATTGCTGACTGATTCGTAGGCTTAGGGCGCTGACGCCTTCAGGGCACCGTTTTCCGGCCCCGTTCAGTCGGCAACCTCACCCGGGTTGAGCAGGCGCTTCGCGACCGCGCGCTGCAGCCGGGCGCCGCCCGGGTCGCCGAGCCGGTCGAGGGTGTCGGCCATCCGCACCAGCACGGCTCCTTCCAGCCGTTCGTCGCCCGCCTGCCGGGCCCAGTACAGGGCGTCACGACAGGTCCGCAGAGCGTCCTCGGGGTGGCCCGCGTACTCCTGGACGCGCGCCGCCTCGCTCAGCGCGCGGGCCTGCGCGGGCACGTCGCCGAGCCGCCGGTGGGCGCCGGCGGCGGCCCGCCACTCGCGCAGCGCGGTGCCGTACCGGCCGCCGTAGGTGTGCAGCGCGCCGAGCCGGCCGTGCAGCCGGGCGGCGTGCGCGGTCTCGCCGCGGGCCTGCCGCAGCGCGAGCGCCCTGCCGTACCAGTCCGTCGCCCGCTGCGGGTCCTCCAGCTCCAGGTACGTGCCGGCGATGGCCTCCATCGCCCGGCCCTCGGCCTCCCCGTCGTCCCCGGCCCGCGCCTCACCCAGCGCCAGCCGGTAGCGGTCCAGCGCCTGCCGGGTCCTGCCGGCCTCCACGTCGAGGTCGGCGAGGTTGATCAGCGCCGCCGCCTTCTCCCGGGGCAGGCCGCGGCGGGTCGCCACGTCGAGCACCAGGTTGTGCAGCTGGTAGCGGCTCGTCGCCGTCTCGCGGTCCCCCAGGTCCATGCCCAGGGCCCGCACCAGGTTGGCGACCAACCGCCGCGCCAGGGTGTCGAGTTCCCCGTCGGCGACCGCCGCGCGGGCCGCGGCGAGCAGCGCGGGCAGCCGGGCCCGCAGCCAGGCGGCGGCCGCCGCGCGCGACGCGAAGCGCATCGAACGGGGCAGCCCCTCCAGCGAGGCGCGGCCCGGGTGGCCGTCGGGCTCCAGCGTGAGGCGGCACGACTGCAGCAGCCGCACGGTCCGCTCCAGCATCCGCGCCCTGGCCAGCTGGACCTCGGCCGCGCGGTCCCGGGTCTCCAGCAGGGCCCGCAGCAGCGGTTCGAGGCAGCCGGGCACCCGGTACTGCGGCGGCAGCGGCGGCTCCACCGGGTCCGTGTGCAGCAGCCCGTGCGCGGCGAGGTCGTCCAGCGTGCTCTGCGCGGCGGTCACCGAGCAGCCGGCCAGCGCCGAGGCGATGTGGGAGTCCACCAGCCCGGCCGGCGCTAGCGCCAGCAGCCGCAGCATCCGGGCGGCCGTGGGCGCCAGCGCGCCGTGCACCAGCCGGAAGGCCCGCACCAGCTGCGGCGGCGCGGTCGCGCGCGGCGCCTCGGATACGACGGCGGGGGCGGCGGCTGCCGCGGCGGCGCCGTCGCGGCCCGGCGGACCCGGCGGACCCGGCTCGCCGGCCGCCGGTGCCCCGGCCGCCGGCCGCGCGCCCTTCCCGGGGCCGGACTCCGGTCCGTCACCGGCCCTCGCGGACTCGGCCGCGCCGTCCGGCCCGGTCCTGGGCGCGGCGGCGGAGTCGCCCGGGGAGGCGGGCGCGCGTCCGCCGTTCGCGGCCGGTTTCGGCGCGGCCTTCGGCGACGGCGCCGGCTCGTCCGGGACCTCGCGCAGCCGGCTCGTCGCGTCGGTCACCGACAGCCGCGGCTGGGCGGCGAGCCAGGCGGCGACCAGCCGCAGCGCGGTGGGGTGCCCGGCGCACTCCTGCACGAGGGTCTCGGCCGCCCGCGGGTCGCAGGTGACCCGGGTCGACCCGATCGCCTGCGACAGCAGGTCGACGGAGGCGGCGGTGTCCAGCCCGCCGAGGGTGCACGGCCGCACGTCGGGAACGCCGGGCAGCGGCCCCTCGGACGTCGCCACCACCAGACTGCCGGGCCCTTCCGGCAGCAGCGGCAGCAGCTGGTCCGCGTGCGCGACGTCGTCGAGCACCAGGACGGTACGGCGGCCCGCGAGCGCGGCCCGCAGCGCCGCGTAGACCTCGCCGGGATCCGCCTCCGGCACCGGCGGCGGGGCGCCCAGCGCCCGCAGCAGGGCCCGCGCGGCCTGCTCCGGCGGGACGCGCTCGCCGCCGCTGCCGGTGAGCCGGACGAAGTGCTGCCCGTCGGCGTAGCGCGCGGCCACGTCCCGGGCGAGGTGGACGGCGAGGGCGGTGCGCCCGGAGCCGGGCCGTCCCGCGACGAGCAGGACGCGGCTGCCGTCCGCCACCCGGCCGCCCAGCGTGGCCAGGCCCGGCCGGTCGATGTCGGCCCGCAGCCCGTCCAGTTCCCGGCGGCGTCCGACGAAGTGCGGCACGTCCTCGGGCAGGGCGCAGCCCGCCGGAGGTGGCGGCGGGGCCGCGGCCGTCGCCGTCGGCGCATGGCCGGGCGACGGCACGAAGTCCGCGTCGGTCACCGATTCACCGGCGTCCAGCACCTGATCCGCCACGGGCACACTCCCGTTCTGCCTGCGCGCACGAGCCCGCCGCCGCTGCGAGCGGGAACACCATCGAGCCTAGGCCCTGTCGGGGCGATCACGAACGGGCACCGCGCGACCTCGCGCGGCGTCCGCAGGAGACGCCCGAACGGCCGGACCCGGTGCACGGGGACATGCCCGGCCGGAGGCCTTCGCGCAGCCGGTACACGTAATGATCACTGGATCGGATCAGCGGCGCGCCGGTGCCCGGGGTGGTTCCACGGTGCCGGTGCTACGGCGTGTAGGGCCGGGCGGGCCAGGGCGCGTCGGCGGGCCGCAGCGCGTCCACCCCGTCGCCGCTCAGCGCGGCGTGCAGCGCCAGGACGCCGACCACCAGGCAGGTGTTGTGCACCCGTCCGGCCAGCACGTCGCGCACCAGGTCGGCCAGCGGCACCCGGGCGAACTCCATGTCGGCCTCCTCCTCGGAGACGTCGAACCGCTCGCCCTCCGCCTCGGAGACGTCACGGGCCAGGAAGATCCGGACCGCTTCGTCGCTGCCGCCGGGCGAGGTGTAGAGGTCGGCGAGCACCCGCCACTCCCCCGCCTTGACGTGCGCCTCCTCGTAGAGCTCGCGCTGCGCCGCGTGCAGCGGGTTCTCGCCGGGCACGTCGAGGAGCCCGGCGGGCACCTCCCACAGCTTGTGCCGGACCGGATGCCGGTACTGGCGCAGCACCACGACCCGGTCGTCCTCGTCGAGGGCGACCACGGCCACCGAGCCGGGGTGGATCTGGTAGTCGCGCTTGGCGGTGGAGCCGTCCGGCATGACGACCTCGTCCGTGCGGACGCTCGTCTTGGCCCCGGAGAACGGTGTCGAGGTCGCGGTGACCTGCCACTCCTCGGCGATGTCCTGCAGCATGATGCCCTCCGTGGACCGGTGCGAACGGGTGCGAACGAACGGGTGCGAACGAACAGGTGTGAGCGGGTGCGAACGGGAAAAAGGCGCTGGGGGCGGATCATGACGATCCGCCCCCGGCACCGTACCGATCAATCGGCGACCGGCCCTGGACGATCAGCCCTGCTGGCGCTTGACCGCCGCCGCGACCAGGCCCGCGAAGAGCGGGTGCGGGCGCGTCGGGCGGGACTTCAGCTCGGGGTGCGCCTGGGTGGCGACCAGGTACGGGTGCACCTCGCGCGGGTACTCGACGTACTCCACCAGCTTGTCGTCGGGCGAGGTGCCGGAGAAGACCAGGCCGGCCTTCTGCTCCAGCTCCGCCCGGTAGGCGTTGTTGACCTCGTAGCGGTGGCGGTGGCGCTCCTCGGCGGTCGGCGCGTCGCCGTAGACCTCGCGCACGATGGAGCCCTCGGCGAGCTTCGCCGAGTACAGCCCCAGCCGCATGGTGCCGCCCAGGTCGCCCTTGCCGTCGACGATGTCGAGCTGCTCGGCCATCGTGGAGATGACGGGGTGCGACGTGGTGGGGTCGAACTCGGTGGAGTTCGCGTCCGGGACGCCGGCCAGCGAGCGGGCCGCCTCGATGACGACGCACTGCAGGCCCAGGCAGAGGCCCAGCAGCGGGATCTTGTTCTCGCGGGCGTAGGTGATGGCCGAGACCTTGCCCTCGACACCGCGGTCGCCGAAGCCGCCGGGGACGCAGATCGCGTCGACGCCGGAGAGGTGCTTCTTCGCACCGGCCGGGGTCCCGGTCTCGTCCGAGGTGACCCACTTGATGGTGACCTTGGCGTTGTTGGCGAAACCGCCGGCGCGCAGCGCCTCGGTCACCGACAGGTACGCGTCCGGCAGGTCGATGTACTTGCCGACGAGCGCGACGGTGACCTGGTGCGCGGGCTGGTGGACCCGCCTGAGCAGGTCGTCCCACTGGGTCCAGTCGACGTCGCGGAACGGCAGGTCGAGGCGGCGCACCACGTACGCGTCCAGGCCCTCGGTGAACAGCACCTTGGGGATGTCGTAGATCGACGGGGCGTCGATGGCGGCGACCACCGCGTCCTCGTCCACGTCGCACATCAGCGAGATCTTGCGCTTGATGGCGTCCGGCACCGGGCGGTCGGCGCGCAGCACGATCGCGTCGGGCTGGATGCCGATGTTGCGCAGGGCGGCGACCGAGTGCTGGGTCGGCTTGGTCTTGAGCTCGCCGGACGGGCCGATGTACGGCAGCAGCGAGATGTGGACGACGAAGACGTTGTCGCGGCCGACCTCGTGCCGGACCTGGCGGACGGACTCCAGGAAGGGCAGCGACTCGATGTCGCCGACGGTGCCGCCGACCTCGGTGATGACGACGTCCACGTCCTCGGTCGCCATCCGGCGGATCCGGGACTTGATCTCGTTGGTGATGTGCGGGATGACCTGGACGGTGTCGCCGAGGTACTCGCCGCGCCGCTCCTTGGCGATGACCGTGGAGTAGATCTGCCCGGTGGTGACGTTCGCGGAACCGTCGAGGTTGACGTCCAGGAAGCGCTCGTAGTGGCCGATGTCCAGGTCGGTCTCGGCGCCGTCGTCGGTGACGAAGACCTCACCGTGCTGGAACGGGTTCATCGTGCCCGGGTCCACGTTGAGGTACGGGTCGAGCTTCTGCATGGTGACCCGGAGGCCGCGTGCCTTCAGCAGCGCACCGAGGCTGGAGGCCGTCAGCCCCTTGCCGAGGGACGAGGCGACACCCCCGGTGACGAAGATGTGCTTGGTCGTCGTGGATTTGGGCGCAATTGCCAAGAGGGGGCTCCCGTGGTCGCGAGGTGAGGGTCGGGACGGCACGGAATCAGGGGGAGTGCCGTCGCGGCGGTTCAGTGGTTCAGCCCACCGGCCCACGGGCTACCAGGGTATCAGCGACCTCGGGGGGCTGCGTCCGGCGGCAACGTCACTAGCCTGCTTTTAGCAGCTCGCAAGGGGACTAATGGCATGCTCGGGCATGAGCGGAACAAGTGCACCCGACCGGCCCAGTGAACACCACCGTCACGCGCGCACCTGCCTCTCCGACGACGTATCCTGCTCGGACACATCGCTGCGAGCCGGCCGGCACGGCATCAACCCCGCCCGCTCCCGGAACACGAGCTCGTCGAAAATCCCCAGACCGCAAGACCGGCCCGAAGAGGCCGGCGCCGTCATTCGACTGGAGATGCAGGTGGCCGGGCGCATCGAGGATTACGCACTCATCGGCGATATGCAGACCGCTGCATTGGTCTGCCGGGACGGGACAGTCGACTGGCTGTGCCTGCCCCGGTTCGACTCCCCCGCGGTCTTCGCCGGTCTGCTCGGAACCGAGCAGCACGGATTCTGGAGGCTGGGCCCGGCCCACGCCCCGGGAACCGGTCCGCCGGCGTCGACGCGTCGGCGCTACCGGGGCGACTCGCTCGTCCTGGAATCGGAGTGGGACACCCCGCGCGGCACGGTGCGGGTGATCGATTTCATGCCGCCGCGCGACGGCGCGCCCCAACTGATCCGTATCGTGGAGGGCGTCAGCGGACGGGTGCCGATGCGCTCCGCCCTGCGGATGCGCTTCTCCTACGGCCAGATCGTGCCGTGGGTGCACAAGGTCGGCGACCGGACCGTCGCGGTGGCCGGGCCGGACTCCGTCTGGCTGGACACCGAGGTCGACACGTACGGTGAGGACCTGACGACGTATTCGGACTTCACCGTCTCACCGGGTGAGCGGGTGGCCTTCACCATCAGCTGGGAGCCCTCGCACCGCCCGCCGCCGTCGCTTCCGGAGCCGGAGGCCTCGCTGGAGTCCACCGAGCAGTTCTGGCAGGACTGGGTGGACCAGTGCACGTACCACGGCCCCTACCGGGACGCCGTGGTCCGCTCGCTGATCACCCTCAAGGGGCTGACGTACGGGCCCACCGGCGGCATCGTCGCCGCTCCGACGACCTCGCTGCCCGAGGACATCGGCGGGGTCCGGAACTGGGACTACCGCTTCACCTGGCTGCGGGACGCGGCGATCACGCTGTCGTCACTGCTGCGCACCGGCTACCGGGACGAGGCACGCGCCTGGCGGGAGTGGCTGCTGCGGGCGGTGGCCGGCGACCCGGAGAACCTGCAGATCATGTACGGCATCGCCGGCGAGCGCGAGCTCGGCGAGAACGAGCTGCACTGGCTGCCCGGTTACGAGGGCTCCACCCCCGTCCGGATCGGCAACGGCGCCGCGCACCAGCTGCAGCTGGACGTCTACGGCGAGGTCACCGAGGCCCTGCACCTGGCCCACATGACCGGGCTGGCCCGCAACGACTACGCGAGCCTGCTGCAGCTCAAGCTGATCCGCTACCTGGAGTCGCACTGGAACGAGCCCGACGAGGGCATCTGGGAAGTGCGCGGCCCGCGCCGGCACTTCGTGCACTCCAAGGTGATGACGTGGGTCGCGGTGGACCGCACGGTCAAGCTCATCGAGTCGGGCGAGGCGGACGGCCCGCTGGAGCGGTGGCGCGAACTGCGCGACGACATCCACCGGGACGTGTGTGAGAAGGGTTACGACAAGGAGCGCAACACCTTCACGCAGTCCTACGGCTCCCAGGAGCTGGACGCCTCGCTGCTGCTCATCCCGCAGATGGGCTTCCTGCCGCCGGACGACAAGCGCGTCATCGGCACCATCGAGGCGATCCAGCGCGAGCTGAGCACCGAGGACGGCTTCATCCTGCGCTACCCGACCAGCAGCGGCGAGGACAACCTCGACGGGCTGCCGGGCGACGAAGGGGCCTTCCTGGCCTGTTCGTTCTGGATGGCGGACGACCTGGCGATGATCGGCCGGGTCGACGAGGCCCGCCAGCTGTTCGAGAAGCTGCTGGCGCTCCGCAACGACCTCGGGCTGCTCGCCGAGGAGTGGGACCCGCGGCTCAAGCGCCAGGTGGGCAACTTCCCGCAGGCGTTCAGCCACGTGCCGCTGATCGACACGGCCCTGCGGCTCAGTGCCTGCGGGGCGTACGGCGGCGGCTGACCCCGCCCGGCACGCGAGGAGGGCGGGGCCGCTCGGCCCCGCCCTCCGTCGTTCTGCGGCGTCTCAGCACCGGCTCAGCACCGCCTCAGGGCCGGCTCAGCGCTGCGCCAACTCGTCGTAGATGCTCAGCACCTGGGCGACCGTGTCGTCCTCGGTCGGCCAGGTCGCGGCCTGGGCGCGCCCGGCGGCGGCGAGCGCCAGCCGCCGCTGCGGATCGTCGAGCAGCCGCGCCACCGTCCGGGCCAGCGCCCCCGGATCGCCGTACGGCACCAGGTCCGCCGCGTCGCCCACGAGTTCGGGCAGCCCGCCGACGGCGGTGGCGACCAGCGGCACGCCCGCGTGCAGGGCCTCCTGCGCGATCAGGGCGCGCGCCTCCCAGCGGCTCGGCAGGACCACCACGTCGGCGGCGGACAGCAGGTCCATCACGTCGGTGCGGCGGCCGATCAGCCGGACGGGCAGCCGCTCGGTGTCGATCCGCCGCTCCAGCGCGGCCCGCTGAGAGCCCTCGCCCGCGACGACCACCAGCGGCCGGGGGTCATGGTCCGCCAGCATGCGGCAGGCGTCCAGCAGCAGGTCGTAGCCCTTGTGCGGCTCCAGCCGGCCGACGGCCAGCACCAGCGGCCGGTCCACCGCCCCGAACTCGGCCCGCGTCTTCTGCCGCATCAGCTCGGCGTCGCCCGGCACCACCGGGGTCGGCGGCGCGGGAACGGGGGCGGGCACCGCGACCGGCGCGAGCCGCGCGTCCCGGGCGCCCAGCGCCCTGGCGCGGTCCACCAGGTCGGAGGAGGCCCCGAGCACCACGGACGCGGCCCGCACCACCCGGCGTTCCAGCCAGCGCACCAGCCGGGCCCTGGCGCCCTCGGCGAGGCTCGCGCTGTGCCACGTCACGACCAGCGGGGTGGGCCGGCCGCCGAGCGCCAGCGACGCCAGCAGGCCGGCGCGCAGCCCGTGCGCGTGCACCACCTGGGCGTCCGCGCAGGCCACCCGCAGCTCGGCGACGACCGTCGCGTCGGACCGGGCGGCCCGGCGCGCGATCTCCACGGGCTCGAAGCGGGCACCCGCGCCGGTGAAGCCGTAATCGTTCTCGGCGGCGGCCGGGCCGCACACCGTCACCCGCACCCCGCGCGCGACGAGACCGCCCGCCAGCGAACGGACGTGCGCACCTGCGGGACCACCCGCCCCGCCCAGCACCAGGACGGCGTGCAGCTGTCCTCGCAGGGGGATCGGAGTGCTGCTCACCCGGGTACAGCTCCTGACTCGGCGTCGGACGACGGCTGTTGCGCCACACCCCAAGGATGCCAGGCCCCCACGGCATGCCGGGGGCACCGACCGCCGCACGGCCCGGCCACGAGCCCCGCGGATCACTCGAACGAGTGCGCCCGCCGGCCGTGCCGGACCGGTCCTCAGCTGGTGGCGCGGGCCGCGGCCAGCAACTCCTCCGCGTGCGCCCGGCCCAGTTCTGAGTCCTCGAGACCGGCGAGCATACGGGAGAGTTCCCGCACCCGGTCCTCACCTTCCAGAACCTTGACGCCACTGCGGGTCACCGAGCCGTCGTTGGTCTTCTCCACCAGCAACTGCCGGTCGGCGAACGCCGCCACCTGCGGGAGGTGGGTGACCACGACGACCTGCGCGGTCCGCGCGAGGCGGGCGAGACGGCGGCCCACCTCGACCGCGGCCTTGCCGCCGACCCCGGCGTCGACCTCGTCGAACAGGTACGTCGGCACCGGATCGGAGCCGGCGAAGACGACCTCGACGGCGAGCATCACGCGCGACAGCTCACCGCCGGACGCGCCCTTGGCGATCGGCCGGGCCGGCGCGCCGGGGTGCGGGGCCAGCTGCAGCTCGACCTCGTCGGCGCCGGTCGCCCCGAAGGCGACGAGCTCCCCGCCGACCGGGATGCCCTCCGGATCGGCGGTCTGCCGGATGGCGACCCCGACCCGGGCGTGCGGCATCGCCAGCTCGGCCAGCTCCGCGGTGACCGCGGCGGCGAAACGGTCCGCCGCCTCCGTACGGGCGTCGGTCAGCGCCTGCGCGAGGTCCCCGAGCTCGGCCCGCAGCGCGTCCCGCTCCGCGGTCAGCTCCGCGATCCGGTCGTCGTCGCCCTCCAGCTCGCCGAGGCGGGCGGCGCTCTGCTCGGCCCAGGCCAGCACTCCGTCGATGTCGGAGCCGTACTTGCGGGTCAGGTGCGAGAGCACCGCACGCCGCTCCTCCACCGCGGCGAGCCGCAGCGGGTCGGCGTCCAGGTCGTCCGCGTACCCCGCCAGCTCCCCGGCGACGTCGCCGACGAGGATGGCGATCTCGCCGATGCGCTCGGCGAGCGCCGCGAGCGCCGGGTCGTGGGCACGGACGGCCTCCAGGGCGCGCTGGGCCCCCGAGACGAGGGTGTTGGCGTCGTTGCCCTCCGGGTCCTCCGGATTGCCCGCGAGGGCCGCGTGGGCGACCGCCGCGGCGGAGGCCAGGGCCTCGGCGTGGCCGAGCCGTTCGGCCTCGGCGGCCAGTTCGGTGTCCTCGCCGGGCAGCGGCTCGGCGTCGGCGACCTCGCCGATCCCGAACCGGATCAGATCCGCCTCCTGGGACCGCTCGCGGGCCCGGGTGGTCAGCTCGTCCAGCTCGCCCGCCACCTCGCGCAGCCGCCGGTAGGCGGCCCCGTACTTCGCCAGCGGGCCGGCGACGGCGTCGCCCGCGTACCGGTCCAGCGCCTCGCGCTGCCGGGCCGGGCGCAGCAGGCCCTGCTGGTCGGTCTGGCCGTGCACCGCCACCAGGTCGTCGGCGAGTTCGCCGAGCAGCCCGACGGGCACGGAGCGCCCGCCGACGTGGGCCCGCGACCGGCCCTCGGCCGAGACCGTCCGGCTGATCAGCAGCGCGCCGTCGTCGAGTTCCGCCCCCGCCTCCTCGGCGCGGACGGCGGCGGGCGAGCCCCGGTCGAGCGTGATCCGCCCCTCGACCACCGCCGCCTTCGCACCGATCCGCACCAAAGCGGGATCGGCCCGGCCGCCCAACAGCAGGCCGAGGCTCGTGACGACCATGGTCTTACCCGCACCGGTCTCGCCGGTCACCGCGGTGAAGCCGGGTGAAAACTCCACCACGGCGTCCTCGATGACACCCAGCGACCGGATCCGCATCTCCTCCAACACGGATACGACCATACGAGGTTTGCGGCCCGGCGCGCGACGGGCATCGGTTTCGGGTGCCCCCGGGTTGCCTCCCGGGCCGTCCCCGCGTTACTGCGGGGCGCCCCGCCAGCCCGCCACCGGCAGGGCGAACTTCGCCACCAGGCGGTCCGTGAAGGACGCGTGGTGCAGCCGGGCGAGGCGCACCGGCACCGCGCCCCGCCGGACCTCCACGCGGGCCCCGGCGGGCAGCTCGACGGTCCGCCGCCCGTCGCACCACAGCACGCCGTGCGGCGTCTTGGGCTGCACCTCGACGGCGAGCACCGAGCGCGGCGAGGTCACCAGCGGCTTCGCGAACAGCGCGTGCGCGCTGATCGGCACCATCAGCAGGGCCTCGACCTCGGGCCAGACCACCGGGCCGCCCGCCGAGAAGGCGTAGGCCGTCGATCCGGTCGGGGTCGCGCAGACCACACCGTCGCCGCCGAACCGCGACACCGGACGGCCGTCGACCTCGGTCACGACCTCCAGCATCCGCTCCCGCGCCTGCTTCTCCACCGACGCCTCGTTCAGCGCCCAGTCGGTGTGCACCACGTGCCCGTCGTTGCGGACCAGGACGTCGAGCGTCATCCGCTCCTCGACCTCGTACTGCTTGGTGACCACCCGGTCCACGACCTTGTCCAGGTCGTCCCGCTCCGCCTCGGCGAGGAACCCGACCCGCCCCAGGTTGACCCCGAGCATCGGCACGCCGGAGGCGCGCGCGAACTCCGCGCCGCGCAGCAGCGTCCCGTCACCCCCGAGGACGATGATCAGCTCGCACCCCTCGACCGCCCCTGGGCCGCCCTCCGTCACCAGCTCCACCTCGGCGGGCAGCGGCAGCGCCGCGGACAGGTCCACGGCCTCGTCCGTCAGCACCCGCACCCCGATCCCGCAGCGCAGCAGGCCGAGGACGACCCGCTCCGCGCTGCGGATCGCGGCCGGGCGGCCGGTGTGCGTGAGCAGGAAGATCATGCGGCCCTTGGGCTCGGCACAGTCCTGCGATTCGGTGTTCGTCAACGGGGCCCCTCCGCCACAGCACGGTCGACATCCGCCGGGTCCAGTTCTGGCGCACCGGCGCGCAGCCACAGAAAGTACTCCACATTGCCGGAAGGTCCCGGCAGCGGACTCGCGGTCACACCCATCACGCCGAGCCCGAGCGCCGCGCCCTGCCCGGCGACCGTCCGCACGGTCTCGGCGCGCAGCTGCGTGCTGCGCACGACGCCGCCGGTGCCGAGGCGTTCCTTGCCCACCTCGAACTGCGGCTTCACCATCAGCACGAGATCCGCGTCGGGCGCGGCGCACCGCACGAGCGCGGGCAGCACCAGGCCGAGCGGGATGAACGACAGGTCGCCGACGATGATGTCCGCCGGCACCCCGTCGATGTGCTCCAGCGTCAGCTCGCGCACGTTGGTGCGGTCCTTGATCACGACCCGGTCGTCGCTCTGCAGCGACCAGGCCAGCTGGCCGTAGCCGACGTCGACGGCGACGACGCCCGCGGCGCCGTTGCGCAGCAGCACGTCGGTGAAGCCCCCGGTGGAGGCCCCCGCGTCCAGCGCGCGCCGCCCCTCGACCTTCAGGCCGAGCGGGGTGAACGCGGCCAGCGCGCCCGCGAGCTTGTGGCCGCCGCGCGAGACGTAGTCGGGTTCGTTGTCGTCCTTGGCCACCACCACGGCCGCGCTGGTCTCCACCTGCGTGGCGGCCTTGGTCGCGGTGGCGCCGCCGACGGTGACCCGCCCGGCGGCGATCAGCTGGCTGGCGTGCTCACGCGAGCGCGCCAGGTTCCGCCGCACCAGCTCGGCGTCGAGTCGGCGTCGTGCCACGTACGGTTCAGCTCCTGTTGTCGTCGAGTGCGGTGAGCGCTTCGCGCAGCCCACGGTGCACATCCTCGTACACCTCGATGTGGTCCGCGGTCGGCAGGTCGTCGGCGTCGCCCAGCCGCACCATCAGGGTGTCGACCGCGGCCTGCCCGGTGGGCGCGGGCGCGAGGCCGAGGGGGGCGACCGCCCCGGCGGGGGCCTCCGCGGAGAACGACTCACTCATCCGGGGACGCCTTCTTCGCGTTCTTCGCCGGCGCGGCCTTCTTGGCGGGGGTCTTCTTGGCGGCGGCCTTCTTGGCCGGGGCCGCCTTCTTCGCGGGCGCGGCCTTCTTCGCGGGCGCGGCCGCCGTGACGGCAGGGGTCTTCGCCGCCGGGGCGGCCTCCTTCGCGGGGGTCGCCTTCGCCGTCGTCGTCCGCTTCGCGGACGCGGTCGTCGTGGCGGCTGCGGTCTTCCGGGCCGGAGCGGCCTTCTCGGCCGGGGCCGCCTTCTCAGCCGGGGTGGCCTTCTCGGGCGCGGACGGTGCCTGCGCCGGAACGGCCTTCTTGGCGGCGGCCTTCTCCGGGACGGCCTTCTTCGCCGGGGTGGCCTTCTTCGCGGCCGCCTTCTTCGCGGGCGGGGCGGTCTTCTTCGCCTTCGCCAGGGCCTGCGGGTCCGGTTCCAGCGGCTGGACGGCCTTCACGGGGCGCACGGGCGCGGCAGGACGCTCGGGAGCCGCAGGATCGACGGGGTGGACCGGCGGCGCCGGCTCGGCCGGCTCCATCGGATCGACCACGACCCGCTCGAAGAGCGGTTCCGCGGCGGCCGGAGCCGTCCCGAACCCGGGGCCCGGGGCCGCGGCCTCGTCCTCGGCTTCTTCCTCGTCCTCCAGGTTCCGGACCCGGCGCTCCAGGGTCTCCAGGACAACGCCGACCTTGGTGACCTCGTCGGCGACCCGGCCGACCCGGGCCATCGCCTTGTCGACCTCCTCGCGGATCAGCCCGAGCAGCAGATCGCGGTTGGCCCGCCCGGCCGCCATCAGTTCGTCCGCCAGCGTCTGCACCTCCGGCGGAATGCCGGCGCCGATCCTGCGCTGGACGGCGTCGACATCGATCCCGGTCTGGTCGAGCAGCTCCCTGGCAGCCCCCACCGCCCGCCGCCGGGTCGCCTCGGTCAGGCCGCCCGCGATCTGCAGACAGGTACGCAGCGCGTCCCGCATCGCCCACACTCCTCGCCTCGCCATTGACGTATCCGCACCTGACGCTACCCGTACTGTCCCGCTCACGGCGTACGGTGCCCTGAGGTACCGTCGATCGAACAGATCACATGATCGCGGCGCGGGCGACCCCCGGCGCCTGTACGCACCACCCGAACGGGAGACGCCCGACCGATGGCGACCATCGAGGAGTGCCGCAGCGCGCTCGACCAGCTGTCGGAGAACCTGACGCGCGCCGGCGGCGACGTCCGCAGCGCCGTCTCCCTGGACAGGTCGCTGAGCTGCCACATCACCGACCTGGGCACCACGTTCGTCGGGCGCCTGACGGACGGCCGGATCCATGACGTGACCACGGTGCCCGGCGCGCCCGCCGAGAAGGCGCAGATCCGGCTGGCGATGGCGGGTGACGACCTCGTCGCCCTGGTCGGCGGCGAGCTGAACTTCGCCAAGGCGTGGGGCAGCGGTCGCGTCAAGCTCGAAGCGGGCCTGCGCGACCTGCTGAAGCTGCGCTCGCTCCTCTGATCCCGCCGGGCCCGCCGCCGCTCACGACCCTCTCGCGATCCCTCAGAACCCGAGCCGCGCCAGCGCCTTCCCGGCGTCGAGCTCGCACGTCCCGTCACCGGCCGCCGCCCAGGCGGCCGCGCACAGCGCCCGCAGCCCGTCGACGGCCTCCCCGTCGCCCTCCACCGTGAGCGTGTCGCCGTCCGCCGAGGCCGTCCAGCCGCCGCACGTCGCGTCGCCGCCGTCGGTCGAGACCTCAGGCTGCGGCTCCAGCATCCCGCGCAGGTCGGCCGCCACGTACGTCGGCCGGTGCTTCGGTACGGCGGCGAGCAGCTGCGCCGCCGTCGTCACCCCCGTCAGCACCAGCAGCGAGTCCACCTCGGCGCCCGTCGCGCCCTCGATGTCCGTGTCGAGCCGGTCGCCGACCACCAGCGGCCGCTTCGCGCCGGTCCGCAGGATCGTCTCGCGGTGCATCGGCGGCTGCGGCTTGCCCGCGACCTGCGGCTCACCGCCCGTCGCGATCCGGACGACCTCCACGGCCGCGCCGTTGCCCGGCGCGATGCCGCGCGGGTTCGGGATCGTCAGATCGGTGTTGGACGCGAACCACGGCACGCCGCGCGCCACCGCGAACGACGCCTCCGCCAGCAGCGACCAGCGCAGCTCCGGGTCGTACCCCTGCACCACGGCCGCCGGGTCGTCCTCCGCCGACGCCACCGGTTCCAGACCGCGCTCGCGCAGCGCCGTCTGCAGCCCCTCGCCGCCGATCGCCAGCACCCGCGAGCCCGCCGGCACCTGGTCGGCGATCAGCCGGGCCACCGCCTGCGCCGAGGTGATCACGTCCTCCGCGTCGGCGGGCACCCCCAGCTCCGTCAGGTGCCCGGCCACCGTCTGCGGCGTGCGGGCCGCGTTGTTGGTGACGTACGCGAGGTGCATCCCGTGCTCCCGGGCGGTGGCGAGCGACTCGACGGCGTGCGCGATGGCCTCGCCGCCCGCGTAGACGACCCCGTCGAGATCGAGCAGGGCCGTGTCGTACGCCGCGTCCAGCGCCTGGTCGCAACCGCTCGGACTGGTCCGGTGGGTCATCGCGTGTCCGCTCCTCGTATGTCGTCGATCACCTTGATCATCGCCCATCGGCGCGGGCGACGTAGCATGCGCTGATGACCACTTCAGGACCCGCTCCCCACGGCTTGCGCCTCGCCCCGTTCCGCGGGCTCCGCTACGTGCCGGAGAGGGTGGGCAGCCTGGCCGCGGTCACCTCGCCGCCGTACGACGTCGTGGTCCGGCCGGACGGGCAGCGTCATCTGGAGACCGCCGACCCGCACAACGTCGTCCGTCTCATCCTGCCCCACAACGCCGATCCCACCAGCCGCCACCGGCAGGCCGCCGCGGCCCTGGAGCTGTGGCAGCGCGAGGGCGTCCTCGCCCCCGACCCGGAGCCGGGTCTCTACCTGTACGAACAGCGCGACGGCGACCACCTGCAGCGCGGCCTGATCGGCGTCCTGCGGCTCACCCCGCCCGCGGAGCGGATCGTGCTCCCGCACGAGGACGTCATGCCGGGCCCGGTGGCCGACCGGGCCGCCCTGATGCGCGCGACCGGCGCCAACCTCGAGCCGCTGCTCCTCGCCTACCAGGGCGGCGACGCCACCGCGGAGATCGTCGAGCGCACGGCGGACGGCGAACCGCTGCTCGCCACCACCACCGAGGACGGCATCCACCACAAGGTCTGGTCGATCACCGACCCCGAGACCCTCGCCGCGATCGACGCCGACCTGTCCCCCCGCCAGGCGCTCATCGCCGACGGGCACCACCGCTGGGCCACCTACCTGCAGTTGCAGGCCGAGCATCCCGGGCCGAGCCCCTGGGACGGCGGCCTGGTGCTCCTCGTCGACACCGTCCGCTACCCGCTGCGGGTCCGCGCGATCCACCGCGTGCTGCCGAAGCTCCCGGTCGCCGAGGCCGTCGAGGCCGCCCGGCCCGTCTTCCGCGTGCGCGAGGTCGAGGGGCCGCTGCCGGCGGCGCTGGACGCCCTGGCGGAGGCCGCGGCGGAGGGCAACGCCTTCCTGCTCGCGGGCGACGGCGGGTTCCGGCTGCTCGACCGGCCGGACCCTGCGCAGCTCGACCGCTCCGTCCCGCACGACCAGCCGCGCGAGTGGCGGGAGCTGGACGCGACGGTCCTGCACAGCCTGCTGCTCGACGACGTCTGGCGGGTGCCCGACGTCCCCGAGCACATCGGCTACCTGCACACGTCGGACTCGGCCGTCGAGCAGGCCGAGCGGCACGGCGGCACGGCGGTGCTGATGCACCCCGTGGACGAGGGCGTGGTCCGCCGGCTGGCCCGGCAGGGCGTCACGATGCCCCGCAAGTCCACGTCCTTCGGACCGAAGCCGGCGTCGGGCCTGGTCATGCGCAGCCTCGCCCTGAGCTGAGCCCGCACCCGCACCCGCACCCGCAACGCGAAGAGGCGGCACCCGCGATGTCCGCGGGTGCCGCCTCTCGTGTGTTCGCGTGATCAGGCCTTGGTGCTGCCCGTGCCGGGCTCCTTGAAGGGCGAGTCCAGGAACGACGCCGGGTCGGCCTCGTCCGTGATGTCGACCTCGGCCTCGGCCTCGGCGATCACGACGTCCTCGTCGTCATCGTCATCGTCATCATCGTCGTCGTCCGCGGACCCGGCGCCGGCCGGGGCGGCGGACTCCGCCGCGTCGTGCGACTCCGCGTGCTCCTCGCCCAGGGCGTCCACGAACTCGACGCCGTCCAGCTCGGCGAGCCGGTCGGAGGCGTCGGTGCTGCCGCTCTGGTCGGCCTCCGCCGCCTTGGCGAACCAGTCGCGCGCCTCGGCCTTGCGGTCGACGGCGAGCAGCGCGTCGGCGTAGGCGTACCGCAGCCGCGCCGTCCACGGGTTCATGCCGTTGGCCGCCAGCTCGGGACCCTGCAGGGTCACCACGGCCGCCTCGGGCTGGCCCATGTCCTGCCGGGCGCCCGCGGCGACGAGCCGCATCTCGACCTGGCCGGCCTTGTCCAGCTTCTGCACCTCCGGCGCACCGGCCATCGCCAGCGCGCGCTCGGGACGGCCCATGCCGCGCTCGCAGTCCGCCATGACCGGCCACAGGTCGACGGAACCCGTCATCCGCTTCGTGGCGCGGAACTCGGCGAGCGCCTCGCCGTAGCGTGCGGTCGCGTAGGAGGCGAAGCCGGCCGCCTCACGGACGGCGGCGACGCGCGAGGCGAGCCGCAGGGCAATCCTGGAGTACTCGTAGGCCGCCTCCGGGTCCTCGTCCAGCAGCTGGGCCACCATGACCAGGTTGCGCGCCACGTCGTCGGCGAGCGTCTTGGGCAGGCTCATCAGCTCCTGGCGGACGCTCGGGTCGATCTCCTGACCCGTGACCTCGTCCGGGATCGGCAGCCGCTTGACCGGCTCCCGCTCCTCGCGACGGTCCTCACGCCCGGCGCTCTCGAAGCGCCCGCGGCTGTCGTCCGCCGGCCGGCGGCTCTGGCCCCGGTCGTCGTCACGGCGCGGCCCACGCGGGGGCGCGTCACGACGGTCCTCACGGGGACGGTCACTGCCGGAGCGCTCGAAGCGGGTCCGGTCCTCACGGGGACGGTCACTGCTCGGACGGTCACTGCCGGAACGCTCGAAGCGCGGACGGTCCTCACGGGGACGGTCGCTGCCGGAGCGCTCGAAGCGGGGCCGGTCCTCACGGGGACGGTCACTGCTCGGACGGTCGCCGCCAGAGCGCTCGTAGCGCGGACGGTCGTCGCGGGGACGCTCGTCCCGGCGGTCGCCCTGCGGACGGTCACCGCTGGGACGGTCGTAGCGCGGGCGGTCACCCTGAGGGCGGTCGTCGCGGCGGAAGCTGCCGCCACGGTCGTCCTGGCGCGGGCCGCGCGGCGGGCCGTCGCGGCGGTCACCGCTGGGACGGTCGTAGCGCGGGCGGTCGCCTTGGGGGCGGTCGTCGCGGCGGAAGCCGCCACGGTCGCCGCTCGGGGGACCGGAACGGGGACGGTCACCCTGGGGACGGTCACCCTGGGGGCGGTCGTCGCGGCGGAAGCTGCCACCGCGGTCGTCCTGACGGGGGCCGCGCGGCGGGCCGTCACGGCGGTCGCCCTGCGGACGGTCACCGCTGGGACGGTCGTAACGCGGACGGTCACCCTGCGGGCGGTCATCACGGCGGAAGCCGCCACGGTCGCCGCTGGGCGGACCGGAACGCGGGCGGTCGTCGCGGCGGAAGCTGCCGCCACGGTCGTCCTGACGGGGGCCGCGCGGCGGGCCGTCACGGCGGTCGCCCTGCGGACGGTCACCGCTGGGACGGTCGTAACGCGGACGGTCACCCTG